>JBGSTM010000012.1:0-85452 GCA_041736495.1 Akkermansiaceae bacterium | reverse complement strand
ATCGAATTCGACGGCCAGGATTACGAGATCGCACCCACCTCCCGCAAGGTTGTCACCGTGCTTTTCCACCCGTTGCGCAAGCTCTGGGTCCTCGATCATTCACCCAAGTCAACATGGCCACCAATCCTCGGCCATTTCACGCTAAAATCCGTCTAGTTTTGATCCAGCGGAAAATCCAGCTTTGAACCAGCGCCGACAGATGTAAATCCTATTCTTGCGGTGCCGGGGCAACGAGGGTAAACGTGCTGCATGGGAATTGCAGAGATCATGCGGGAAGTCCGGAAGCTGCCGGACGAGGAGCTTCTTGCGTTGGCTGCACAGATCGATGAAGAGGCGGCGAAGGCCGTGGATCACCGGTTTGAGTCCCTTGTGCGTGAGGGGCATTTTGCGGATTTGGCTGCGGAAGCGCTGCGGGACGAGGAAGAAGGCAAATCAATCCCGCTACATGAACTCATCGACGAGCGCAGCGTTTCGTAAGCAGTTTGCCGCGCTGAGTCCGGAAGTGCGGCGACTTGCACGGAAGCAATTCCGACTTTGGCTTGCGGATCACTGGCATCCTTCGCTGCATTTCAAGCGGGTCGGTGCTTATTGGTCCGCTCGGATTGACCGCGATCACCGGGCGCTGGGATTAGAGAACGATGGCCGCATCGTGTGGTTTTATATTGGACGTCACGACGGATACGAGCGGCGGATTTAGCTCGGAGCGGCATCGGCCCAACGAATGCGGCTTTGCTGCAAAACTCCCAGAATTTTTCGCGCCGAAACCATTCGCCAGTTGAAACCCGCACGATCTAAATTCGCGGCGTGCTTCGGGGACATTGGTACATCGCATGCCGTTCGGGACAAATCGCCAGCGGCCCGGTCGCGCGGACGGTGGTCGGCGAGGCCTTGGTGATCTTCCGGGCGCCGGATGGAAAGGCAGCGGCACTGATCGATCGTTGTGCCCACCGGAACCTTGCCCTTTCACGTGGCTCCGTGACCGCTGACGGGCTGCGCTGCGCCTATCACGGTTGGAGCTGGGCGGCGGACGGGCATTGCACGCGCATCCCCTCGGCGTGTGGTGGAAGCTGTGAGGCGATCCGGGTGAAATCCTATCAGGTGTGCGAACAACAGGGATTTGTCTGGATCTGGATGGCGGATGCCGAGACCCCGGAGCCCGTCGGCGAGCCGCCCATGTTTCCGCACCTGGGAGAGAGGGGCTGGCGGCATTTCATCATTGAGCGGGTCTTCGAGGCGGACGCGTTCCACTGCGTGGAGAATTTCCTCGATGTGCCGCACACCGCGCATGTGCATCACGGTCTGTTCCGGGGTGAGGAGAGCAAGGAAATCGAACTCGAAATTACCTCCGGCGAAAATTGGATCGAAGCGGAGTTTCTCGGTGAGGAGCGGATGGATTCATGGATCGGGAAACTGCTGGTGCCGGCGGGAAGCCGGATCCGGCATGTAGATCGATTCCAACTGCCTTACATCACCCGGGTCGACTATCAGATGGGTGAGAATCGCCGGTATGTCGTCATGAGCCAGTGCACGCCGGAAGGGCCGGACCGGACGCGGGTGTTCACCTATCTCGGGTTTCGCTTCGAACCGTTTGGCGGGCTGATCAAGTTGATCTTCCAGCCCTTCGCCGGTGCGATTCTCAACCAGGATGTCGAAATCCTGCGCCAACAGACCGAAGATCTCCGCCGCACCGGATCCCCGAAGTTTCTCTATCATGAAACGGACGCCATCGCCCGCGGGATCCGGGATCTCATCGAAGGAAAATCATTGGCCGGCCGCCCGCCCGAAATCAAACGGCTGCGGGTATGAAAGAGGCGTGGCACATGGCGGTGGAGCGGATGCCCGTGTGGGCGGCGGTGGTGTTGCTGCTTTGTCAGTTCGGAGCGCCGTTGTTTCATTTCTGGCAGAACCGCCCGCCGCAACGGCTGGGTGGACCGATTTCCCGGGCCAAGGCGGGATGGTTGATTCATGTGGCGATCCTTTGGCTCGCGCTGCCGGTCTTGTTGGCGTGGCAAAGTCCGGCCTACGCCTGGCTCGCGGCTTCGATGGGCTTGCGGACGATCATCGAGCTGCCCCTTTGCGCGAAGCAGCGGTGGAGCACCAACCACGGGCTTTCCCACGACGTGATCCATGCGGCAATCGCGTTTTACTGGCTGCCGCGGGTCCCGGCCGATGTCCGGCTTTGGATTGTGCTCACCCTCGTCACACTGGCGGCGGAAGTGTTCTTCGTGCTGCGCTTCCGCAAGGTCACGGCGGGTCCGGCGAATGGGATTTATTTCGTGCCGGATGGCCCGGCTCATGCGAGATTGAACCTTGTCACCGACCTCATCCGCATGCCCTCGCAATTCCTCATGGTCTCCATTCTCATCGCCGCATGTCTCAACTGACCGCCACGCATCTAACGAGCAGCGCCCGCCCTGTCGGCTCCCTGACGCCGCGCGAAAAACAGGCGATGCACGGACTGATGGTGGAACACTACGAAGCCGTATCCCGCGAGCAGTTCGACAAGGATCTATCCGCCAAGGACGAGGTGCTGATGTTGCACGATGCGGATGGCGAAATGCGCGGATTCACCACCCTCGCCTGGAACCCGACGGGCCGCATGGATGAGGGCGACATTCTTTTTTCAGGCGACACGATCATCGACCGCGGTTGTTGGGGGACGCAGGAGTTGGTGCGCGCGTTCTGCCGCAGGGCAGGGGAGTGGAAGGCGGTGAGCGGGCGGCCGTTGTTCTGGTTTTTGATTTCCAAAGGTCACCGCACTTTTCTTTACCTGCCGTTGTTCGCGCGGCGCTTTCATCCCCATCCGGAAGTGGTCGAAGGCGAGTGGCAGGATCTAGCAGGAAGGGTGGCGGCGTCCATGTTCGGTGACTGTTGGAAACCGGCGGAAGGAGTGATCCGCTTTTCCGCCAGCCAGGGACATTTGCGGGGAGAGTTGCTCGCCGAGCGTGAGAAAAACCCGTGGGTGCGTTTTTTCCTCCAACGGAATCCCGGTCACGCGAATGGCGAGGAGTTGGTCTGTCTCACGGAAATGGACGAAACCAACCTGCGGCGGGGCGCGCTCGCCGCATTCCGCGAGGGTGTCCGGTCATGAATCCGCAGGCCGCCGCATTGCTTGCCTCCCTTGAACCATGGTCCGCTGCGCCAGGCGACGGATGGTCGCGGCTGCGCGGGCTGTTGGAGAAACATGCGGATAGCGCGTTTGGCCGGTATCATGGATTTGGTGCCATCCGCAGCCCGGAAGATTTTCGCGAGGCGATTCCGCCGATGGACTACGAGGCGCATCGAAGTTGGATCGAGCGCTGTGCCGCCGGGGAAAAACGGGTGCTGGCGTGTGACGAGCCGATTGGCTTCGAACGCACGTCCGGAACCTCGTCGCGGGCGAAATGGATTCCTCTAACCACCGGATTGCAGGATGAATTCGCCCGTGGGCTGGCGTCCTGGTTCCGAACCTGGCAACGGCACAAACCGGAGGTTTTTGAAGGGCGCGGCTATTGGGCGATTTCACCGCCCGGGATGATTTCGGAGCTTGCGCCCGGTGGACTGCCGGTGGGAATGACCAGCGACGCGGCGTATTTTCCAACGGAGGTCGGCGGGCGTCTGGCGGAATGGCTGGTGGTGCCCGCATTGAACGGGGGATCCCTTTTCGAGGAAACTGCGGAGGCGCTGCTAGACACGCCGGACTTGAGTTTGGTCTCGGTCTGGAGTCCGACGTTTCTGTTGGGAATCGATGCGGCGGTTAGGCGGCTGCGAGGCGACAGGACCTGGCGGGAAATCTGGCCGAAGCTCGCGTGGGTAAGTTGCTGGGCGGATGCCTCCAGCGCGCCGTGGATTCCGCGGTTGAGGGAGCGGTTAGGCGGAATTCCCATCGAGCCGAAGGGCCTTCTCGCCACCGAGGGAATCACCTCGATTCCGGACGCGATCGATGGCAGCCCGCGCCTGGCGACGGAATGTCATTGGCATGAGTTCCTCGATGAAAGCGGCCAATTCACCGAAGTTCCGGATCTCCAGTTAGGAAAAACCTACGAAGTGCTTTTCACCACCAGCGGCGGACTTTTCCGTTATCGATCCGGTGATCGCGTGAGGGTGACGGGAATGAGATCGGATGGGCCGCGCTTGCGGTTCGTAGGTCGTGCCGGAGGTGTGTCGGATCTGGTAGGAGAGAAACTGCATGAGGACCAGGTGGTGGAAGCGCTGGCGGGACGGGGTTTCCTGGTGGCCCTTGCGGAGCGGCCGGGATACGATCTTTGGTTGGTCGATGGGTCGGACGCGGCGGAGATTGAAAAGTTGTTGAGGCGGAATCCCTATTTCGACCAGGCGCTGGTGCTTCGGCAGCTTTCTCCGATGCGTGTTAGGAAATTGCCGGATGACTGGTGCGTGCGGCTCACAAGCGCTCTTGCCGGGCATCGGGGCTGCCGTCTCGGAGACGTGAAACCACCCGCCTTGCTCACGCGGGAAAGCGCAGCGGAGGTGGCGTCGTGGCTGGGCTGACATTCCGCCCGGCCGGGGAATCGGATCACGAGGCCTTGGAGGCCTTGTTCGCCGCGACGCCGATGGGCTCGCGCATCCGCATCGGTTTCGAGCGGGATCCGGATTATTTCATGGGCGCGCGGGTGCAGGCCGAGGAGCTTTGTGTGCGGGCGTTTTTCGAAAACAACGGCAGGGCGGTGGGCATGTTCTCCGCCGGATCGCGGCGGGTGTGGGTGGATGGTGAAATTTCAATGCGCTATCTCAGCGATCTGCGGATTCATCCGGAGTGGCAGGGCTCCTCGTTGTTAGCGCGAGGGTTTCGTCTGATGCGGCGTGAGGTTTTCCGGCCGGGAGAGTGGGCGCAGACATTGGTGCTGGAGGACAATGCGCGGGCTTTGGAATTGCTAACAAGCCGCCGCGGCGGACTGCCGGAGTATCGACCCGCGGGTCGTTATGTGAGCTGGCTGCTGCCATCACAGCGGGTCGATTCCGATCCCCGCATCCAGGTCCGCCGTGCGACTGCCATTGATCTTCCGACGATGCAGATGCTGCTCGAAGCATCCGCGCGGCGGCGGAGTTTCTCCGGCATCGTGGATCTGGCAGAGTTGGGGAAGCCTGTGTGGCGGGATCTAGCAATCGAAGATTTTCTCGTCGCTGAAAGGCACGGGGAAATTGTGGGCATGGTGGCCTTGTGGGATCAGAGTGCGTTCCAACGGCTGCGGATCCACGGATACTCCCGGACGGTGGCCGCGCTGCGACCAGTTTGGAATCTATTGGGCGGCGTGCCATTGCCGGAGGCGGGGCAAACCGTGCCTCTCCGCAAGCTGACGGTGATCGCTTGCGAGGGTGACGATCCTTCCATCCTTCGAGCGCTGCTTGCGGGTGCTCTTGCGGAAAGTGACGGCCGCCTGATACAAGCAGGTTGTTCCGCGGAGGATCCGCTGGTTGAGGCATTTCGGGGGCTCAAGGCCAGAAAGGATCATGGGCGGCATTTTCTCGTTGGCTGGGAAGGGGAGCCGCCGGATTGGAGGGAGCCGTTCGCCTTTGACGTGTCGAGAATTTGAAGTCCGGCCGAGGTTGGCTCAATCGGTCCATTCATTTTTCAGGCGGGAAGTTGAAAAGCTGCCCATCCAAGGAATTTCAAAAATTACTCTTGCGGCGTGGGCTTCTGATGGTATCAAAAGCCCGTGAGGGGACTCCGTTCGCTCTCAGGAAATTGCGAAGTGATTCGCCATTGAAAAGCTACAAATGCCTCGGTAGCTCAGTTGGTAGAGCAGTTGACTCTTAATCAATTGGTCCTTGGTTCGAATCCAAGCCGGGGTACTTTTTTGATGCGGGCGATCGCCCGGTCGGTGCGGCAAGGTTTACTGGACGGATTCCGCGGTTGATTGCTGTGGGAGGATGGCTTGTAGGAATTCACCAGGGCCGAATCCATGACTTGCCCATTTTGGTCGGAGAATATTCATGCCGCAGGAAATTAGCCCGAATCCAGGCTCTCAATACGGCGGCAGTGCCTGTCGTCACTTCATCCGACTACCGGTCCAGTGAATTGGAGGTAGGATGTGGGATCGTAATTGGAATTGCGTAGCTCGCGCTCTTCTCAGTCACACCTGTCGGAAACCCATTCCCTATGAAACCCCGTATCAATCGCGTTCGCTCCGGATTCACACTTGTCGAATTGCTGGTCGTCATCACCATCATCGCCGTCATGGCGGCTCTCACCGTGATGGGGCTCCAGCGGATGCGTGCGGCGGGCGACCGCGCTACAACCGTTTCGGTGCTTCGCCAGCTTCAGCTCGCCAATGTCGGGTATGCTTCCGATCACAATGGCCAATACGTGCCGATGGAGAGCTACGACGAGAACAATGCCCGCGTGAATGACTGGCACCAGAGTTCTGTGTTTCTGGCCTATCTGACGGGAGATCAAAGCTCGCTCGAAAGGAACCAGCCGGTGACTTCCAAGGTGCCTGTCAGCATCTTGGATCCGATCGTTGTCCGCGCGAAGCAGCGCTTGTGGGATCGGGTTTTTGCCAGTTATGGCTACAACCAACAATCAATGCCAGCGGCGGCTCCCAACACCGACCGGTCTTTTAAAGTGAACCAGGTGACCAATCCGACGCGGACCGCCGCCTTCATCACTGCGACGGATTGGAAGGTGGTTTATAATTCCCGATTCAACTGGTTGCAAAATCCAGTCGAGGGAAAATCCACCGATCAGCGAATCGCCTATCGTCACGGCAACAAGGCGGTGGTCGTTTATTACGATGGCAGCACCGGTTTTGTGACCCCGGCTGACATGCGCGGATTCGATGCCAAGGGCGGCGCCAACCATCCGTTCTGGAAGGCCAACCACTGAACCGCTTTCCGCAGGATCAATGCGGCGGAGTCTGGGGACGACGGGCGTATTTCATGACCGCCTCGGTCTGGCTGTGGACGTGGAGTTTTTCGTAAATCCGCTGGATATAGGTGCGGACGGTGCTGAGGCTGATGCCGAGTTCGCTGGAAATCTGTTTGTAAGGCTGGCCGCAGGAAAGACCGTGGAGAACTTCGAGCTCGCGCGGGGTCAGGGCGTCGGTTTCGTCGGGCAGGGTCACCCGTTTCTCGAACGACTGGACGACCATGCGGGCGATATGTCCTGACATCGGCGAGCCGCCTTCATAGACCTCGCGGATGGCTTGGAGGATTTTGGCGGGCCGGTTGCTTTTCACCAGATAGCCGAAGGCCCCGGCTGATAGAGAGTTGAATACCTGTTCGCTGTCCTCGAACACGGTGAGCATGATGATCTTGAGCGCCGGCATGGCGGCGTGCAGGCGGGGCACGCAGTCGATGCCGCTCATGCCGGGGAGGTTGATGTCCATGAGGACGACATCCGGCGGGTTTTTCGGGATCTCCGCGAGGGCGGTCTCGGCATCCGGATAGGTGCAAAGGCACTGGAATCCGGATTGGCCCGCCAGGTAGCGGCTCATGGTTTCACGCAGCTTGGCGTCGTCTTCGACGATGGAGACTTTGATCATGGAAACTTGGGTTTGCAGGCGGGTTTCGAAAGACATCGGAACTTCGGCCGGATCAACCCGGGTGGTCGCTGGGTGCATCCGGCGAAGATGTCAGGTCGCGCGAGGGCCGGATAGTCGGACGAAGTGACGACACGATGGAGATTCGGGCGACCGGGGATAGGCTTCATTTTAAGAATGAGAAGGGCCTTCAATCGATGGGCACGTGGAAGGAAACCCGGGTGCCGGCTCCAGGTTGGCTGGTGCAGTCAAACCGGGCGGCGATGCCGCGCATCCGCTCATGCATGTTAGGTAATCCGTTGCCACCCCCGGGCCGCGGTTCGGGGGACGTGGGATCGAATCCGTTGCCGTCATCGTGGATCACCAGCTCGAATGCGCCCGGGTGGAGGTGCAGGCGCAGGCAGACCTGGTGTGCGTTTGCATATTTGAGGACGTTGGTGAGTGCCTCCTTGGAAGCGAGGAAAACCTGGTGGCGCACCTCGGTGGCGAGCATGACCGGCGGGATGGTCTGCGGCAGATCGAACACGCACTGGGTGGCGGTGCCGTCGAAAAAATCCTCTGCGTGGCGGCACAGGTAGTTGGTAAGATCGCTGAGGGTGTCATTGCGCGGATTGACGGCCCACACGATTTCGTCGAAGGCGAGGATTGCTTCGCGAGCGGTTTCCGAAATCTCTCTAACATCATCACCCGCCGCGGTGGAGAGTTCCGGGTGATCGCCCGCCATTTCACTCAACAACGACAGGCGCGTGAGCTTGGAGCCGACCTCGTCATGCATGTCCCGCGCGATCCGGGCGCGCTCGTGGTGGAGCGCCGCCTGCTGCTTGAGCTCCCGCATCCGTTCGCGCAAACGCCGGAACGTGGCGTAGCGTACGATTCCGATGATTCCCGCGGTGAAAAGCGCCAGAGCCAGTCCGCGGAACCACCAAGTTTGATAGTAAAACGGCGGCACCGTGAGCGGGACGACCGCGCCCGTTTCATTCCACACCCCCGCGTCATTGCAGGCGATGACGCGGAATTCGTAATCTCCGGCAGGCAGTTGTGGATAGATCGCGCTGCGCTCGGTGCCCGCTTCGATCCACTCCTTGTCGAAATTGCTCAGCCTGTAGCGGAAGAATACGTTGTTAGGCGAGGTGAAGCTGAGGGCGGCGAATTCGAACCGCAGCTTGCCGTGCTCCGGATGCAGACGCAGTGCGACGTCCGGCGAGCGGAGGTCGAGTATCTGGCCGGTCTGCTTGTTCGACTTCAGATTCGGATCGTAGAGAGCCACCGTCCGATCATCCGCTTTCACTTCCTTGAGCAGCACCACGGGTGGCAGCGGATTGTCATGGACCTTGCCGGGTTCCACCACCAGCAAGCCATTCCGGGTGGAAAACCAAAGCCGGCCGTCATTGCCCAACCAAGTGGTGGGACTCGTTTCGCAATATGGCTGGAGGTTTGCCAGTCCATGGCTGCGGCCGTAGGCGATGGAGCGAAGGTAGCCGCTCCTACCCTCCGCCACATCCTCCAGTTCCGATTCCCGCACCTTGAACAATCCGTGATTGCCCGTGAGCCACATCCCGCCCAGGCTGTCGGCGTGGATTTGTGAAACGTAGTTGTCGTGCAATCCCTGTGCCGAAGTGATGCGTGCGTAGTGGCCGTCCCGCCAGCGGCCCAAGCCTCCGCCGGCATAGCCAATCCAAAGACTGCCATCCGTGGCGGCATGGAGGCAGCGGACCGAAAACAAGGTTTCCCCATCCTTCGACTCGGCACCGGTTTCATTGAGCATGACGTCACTCTCCGCCCGAAGGATTTGGCCATCGGAGGTGCCCGCCCAGATGGTCCCGTCCGGCCCCTCGGTGAGTGCGCGGATCGACCGCGGATTCCCCGTCAGCCGCATTTTCCGGAATGTGCCGTCCCGGAAACGCCACATCCGGCTGGGACTTGAGGTGGCGAGCCACAAATCGCCGTTTTTCGCCTGCAGCAGTGAATTGACATACTGTCCTCCAAGTCCTTCGTCCGGGCCCCATTCCTCGCATTTTCCCGCGCGCAGGCGCTGCAGGCCGCGGTTCCGGGTGCCGATCCACACTCCGCCGTCCAAGGTGGGTGCGACGCAGGTTGTTTCCCCGCCGAGCCAGCCGTCCGCTTCGCCAACGGGCTGCCACTGGTCGTCGCGACCACGGCTGAGCGAACCGTTCTGCAAGGCGGTCCAGATCCAGCCTTCCCGATCCTGACAAACCGAGCGCACCGAGCGGAATGACAGTCCGTGATTTGCCGTGAACAGCCCCATGGTCTGGCGATGCAGCAGATTCAATCCGCTGCCGGAGGTGCCGACCCACAGGTTTCCCTCCCGATCTTCCGTGAGAGATGAAATTTCCGGATGCCCGACCTTAATCCGTTCCAGTTCGCTCCCATGCAGGCGCAGCAGTCCGTCCGCCGCGGTGCCCAGCCATAAGGCCCCGCTGCGATCCTCCAGCATCACGCGCACCGCCACTTTTTCGGGAAGTCGCGCGACTACCTCGGGCTCGCCCTGGCCGCTGAATTTCAACAACCGGGTGGCGGTGCAAATCCAGATCCCACCGCCACCCGCCGCAGCCAGACGCGCGCCGCTGGAATCCACCGTTAGCAAGACCTCGCCCCGGCCTTCCCGGAAAACCCCCACCTGCGATCCGCGGGCGAACCACAGATCGCCCCGTTCATCCGTCGCCAGCCAGCAGCTGTCACCCGCTGGCAGCCCGTCATCCGCGGTGACCCGCTTTACCTGATCCCCGAGAATTCTCAGCACTTCCTTTCCGTCGGCAAACCACACTCCGCCTTCGCGGTCCTCCGCCACCGTCGTCACCGGTCGGTCCAGCGCTCCGTCTTCCTGTCCGAAAACCCGGATACCCGACTCACTGACCCGCACGATCACTCCACGGTCCAGGTTCAACCACAACTGCTTCCGCCGATCCAGATAGATCGTCCGCACGTTCCGGTTGGGAACCTTTGGCAGATGGGTGATGGAAAACTCGTCGAACTGAATGCCGTCGAAGCGCATCAATCCGCCCAGCGTCGCCACCCACAGGTAGCCGTCCGCCGTCTGCGTCACGCCGGTGACGTTGTTGTCCGGCAGGCCGTCGTCCGTCTGCCAGGCTTGATAGAGCCAGCCCGGCGGCTCCTCCTCCGCCCCTTTGGAATGGATGGCAGCTGCCCACGCGATCAGCGTGATCACCGCGGTGTGAAACCATCTGAGCCACGAAGCCATCTTGCGAAGCTAGATTCACGGGCACCGGGCTGCAAGGCGGGATATGCCTTCATGGGCCGGGAGCCGGCGGACCTGGCTTCCTGGTGTCGTCACTTCATCCGACTAGCCAATGTAGGTTTTCGAGTAATTCTTCCCTGTAACAAACATGTCTCGGGAAATTCCCTTTCCCGCATGTGTTTCACCAAAACCCACTATGAAAAACCAGACCCTGGCCCGTTTCCGTTTTCTAATTCCGAATTTCCGCTACATCGCCACTCCGGTGGTTTTCGGACTTTGCCTCAGCCATTCCGTCTCCGCCGCCATCACCACCTGGAGCGGAGCGACCGATGACAACTGGACCACCGCCGGAAATTGGGACAATGGCCTGCCTGCCGGAAACGATGTGGTTTTCTCTACAACTGATGCCACCGGCACCAGCGGCCCCGACGGCACCGCCAACAACATTGTGGACGCCGACACCACCATCGCGTCGCTCAAATACACCAACATCCAGCCCGGCAACCACACCACCCGGATTCCGACCGGGGTGACGCTCACCGTCAATGGCAGCGGCAACAGCATCGAAGTCCAATCGCCCACCACCGGCACCAACGACATCGTCTACGCCACCCTCCTCGGTGCCGGGACGCTCGCTGCTAACAACACCGCGGCCACGCTTTACGTCGGCCAGGGGGCGGGTACCGCAAGTACCACCCGGCGGGCGACGCTTGATCTTTCCGGCCTGGAAACATTTTCCGCAGGGCTCGGCCGGATCTTGATCGGCCAGCAGACGAGCTCGCCCACAGGGCAACCCAACCGCGTGCAGGGCACCCTCAAGCTCGCCCGCACCAACACTTTGAATCTCAGCCTGACTCCGGGAATCCTGCTAGGAAACCTTGTCAGCAACAACGGCACCGCGGCCAGCGCCCAAATCCTCGAACTCGGCACTCTCAACACGATCCGCAGCGACGGCGGGATGACCATCGGCGGCAGAAAGGGAAACGGCTACCTCCGCTTTGACAGTGCCACGGTCCTTCCAGGCGAGGGCAGCGCCGTGTTCCGCAATCTCCTCGGCACCGGCCGTCAGGCCCTGTGGGCCATCGGCGACAACTTTACCCAAAATGGCGGCACCAACAATGCCACCGGGGTGGTCGATTTCTCGGTTTATGGCGGGGTTGATGCCCTGGTCGAAACCGTCACCCTCGGCAGGTCCAACGGAACAGGAAGCTCCACCACGCCTGTCACCGAAGGCACCCTGACCTTTGACAAAGGCACGGTCGACGCGAACTCGCTGACCGCCGGACTCCAGCCGATTTCCACCTCGGCTAGCGCGCGCGGCACCGTGAACGTGAACGGCACCGGCAAACTGCGGGTCAACGGCAATGTCACCCTCGGCCGGGATTTGAACTCTGGTTCCAACGCCGACGGATTGCTCAACATCGGCACCGGCTCCGGTGCTGGCGAAATCGAAATCGGCGGTGACGTGTTTTGCGGCACTGGCACCGGTAACAAGATCACCGTTCGCAATGGCGGCAAGCTGAGCATCGATGGCATCGTCGGCAAGCTCGGCGGCGCCAGCGATGCGGCCCTCGAAACGCTCGACCTCGACGGTTCCACCCTCGCTCCCACCCTTGCGATCAATCTCGGCTCGGCTGGCAATCCGACCGACAGCCGCGTCAACGCGCAGAATGTAATCACTGCCGGCACGGTGAATATTGTGATCACCGGCAGCAATCTCACTCCCGGGGTCATCAAGCTCATCGACTACAGTTCGCTCGGTGGCTCGGGTCATGTGGCTTTCAACCTCGTGCCAATCCCGGGCATCGCGGCCATCCTTGAAGAAAACCTGGTTGACGGATCGCTCGATCTCAAAATCATCGCTCTAACTGGAGTGAAATGGGACGGTACATCCACCGGCGACTGGGATATTAACGGCACGGCCAACTGGCGGTTGGTGCCGGAAGACACCTCCACGACCTATCAGGAAAGCGGCGGGGCCGGTCCCCGGGCGTTTTTTGACGACACGGCCACCGGCACGAAGACAGTGAACCTGACCACCGCGCTTTCCCCGGTGGAAGCCATCGTGAACAGTGCCCAAACCTACACCTTCACCGGCAGCGGCGGACTCACCGGGGCAGGTGTCCTGGTCAAACAAGGCAGCGGCAGCCTCGTTCTCGAAAACGCCGGAGACAATACCTTCACCGGGGGCGTAAAGATCGAAGGCGGCACACTCCGGCTTGCCGGTGCTGACGACCAGTTGCCGGTCGGCGCGATGGTCACGCTGTCCGATTCCTCAGGCGCGCAACTCGATCTCAACGGCACGAACCAGACGATTGCCGGGCTCAACGGCGGCGGCACCAGCGGTGGCGACGTGCTGATCGGCACCGGCACGCTCACCCTCAGCGGCGCTGGCAATTACGCGGGCATGCTCCAGGGCGGTGGCTCCCTGGTTAGGTCCGGCGCGGGCAATCAGGTATTTTCCGGAGCGAACCTGTTCACCGGTGGAACGAGCATCGCCGGTGGCCGCATTACTGTGACCAACATCACCGGCAGCGGCCTTGGCAGCGGCCCAGTACAAATCGCCCTCGGCGGTGAACTGTCACTCGGCGACGGAGCGGACACCGGCAGCATCGCCGCCGCCACCATCTCCAACGACGGCCTGGTGATCATCAATCGCAGCGATGACACCACCTTGGACAAGGCTCTCAACGGAACAGGTGGCCTTACCAAAAGCGGGGAGGGAACCCTGTTGATCAATTCCGCGAAATCTTATGGCGGGCTCACGACTGTCACCGGCGGCGCACTCCGGGTGACCCACCCACAGGCACTCGGCACGGCGACCGATATGCTGATTGATGGCACCTCGATCAACAACGCGCTCTCTGCGCGACTGGAACTGAGCGGCGGCATCTCACTGGCGGAACCGATTCAACTGCCACAGAAACAATCCACCGCATTGGATGCGCCCTGCCTCGTCAACGTCGATGGCAACAACACCCTGACCGGTCCGATCACACTCGGCGGTGGCGGCAGCAACTGGAACATCTGGTCAGACGCCGGCAAACTCTTGATCGCCGGTACCGCCACCAACATCAATACCACTAACACACGGAATCTCCGTTTCTACGGTGCTGGCGACGGCGAAATCCAAAGTGTTCTCGCCAACGGTGCCGGCACCTCGCTCACCGCCGTGCTGATGAATGGCAGCGGCACCTGGACGCTCTCCGGGAACAACACCTACACCGCGGCGACCACCGTGAACTCCGGGACCCTGCTTATCAACGGCGCCCAAACCGCGAGCGCGGTCACAGTCGCCTTCGGTGCCACTCTCGGAGGATCCGGCGAGGCCGGCACGGTCAATGCCACCGGCACGATTGCGCCGGGCAATAACGGCATCGGCACTCTCGAAGCGGGAAATACGAATCTCAACGGCGTTCTTGCCATCGGCTTGAGTGGCGCGGCATCCGATCGGCTGAGCGTGACGGGTAGCCTCGAACTGAATGCGTCCACGGTTACGATCTCGGGCACCCCGGTTGCTTTCAGTTACACCCTCGCCAGCGCCACCACCCCGATCACCGGGACACCGGTTCTGGATGTGGCGATCCCGGGATATGAACTCGTCGTTGACGGGAGTTTCCTCAAACTCAACTCCACGGGTCCAGCAACGCCGTTCGATGCTTGGGCGAGTCTCAACGAACTGGAAGGACCGGACGCCCAACCCGGCGTCGATGTGGAGAAGGACGGCCTCAGCAACCTGCTCGAATTTGTGCTCGGTGGAAATCCGAACTTGAATGATACGCCGTCGGTTTTTCCAGAGATTCAGGACGACCCTTCCGCGATCACCCTTACCTTCCAGCGATCCAACGACTCGCAACTCCAACCCGTCGCCGTCAAGGTGCAGGTCAGCGCCGACCTGGGCATCTGGAATCCGGCCGACGACATCCTCATCGGAGATGAAAACGGAACCGGCCCGAATGCGGCGAGCTACACCGTCACGCCAAACGGTGCGTTCGACGACATCGTCGTCACCATCCCGAAAAACAGCTCGAACGTGAAATTCGCCCGTGTGCAAGCCGTGATTCCCTGAATAACAATCATTATGGAGAGCTGCCCGGGACGTCGTGCCGGGCAGCTCACAGTCCTTTGCTTGAACACCCATCCATGTCACCGCTCATTCGCCGATTGACCGCTCTTGGCTCTGCCTCGTTCACCCTGCTTTTTTCATCCTGTGGTGGCATCGCTGATGACCTGACACGCTCCATTCCCGCCACCTTCGAGCGGGCGGCAGTGCAGTATGAACTGCTGTTGGAAAGCGTCAAGGACGACCCGAAGATCCCCCGCACCTTCGAGCACGGCAAGGTGGTCACCGTCGGTCCCAAGGACTGGACCAGCGGCTTCATCGCCGGTTCGTTGTGGTATCTCTATGAAACCTCTCGCGACCCGAAATGGCTCGCCGCAGCGCAGGATTACACCGCGCGCATCGAGTCGGTCAAAGACCACCGCGGCAGCCATGACGTCGGCTTCATGCTCGGCTGCAGCTTCGGTCACGGCTATCGGCTCACCAGAAATCCCGACTATCGGAAAGTCCTGCTGCAAGGTGCGGATTCTCTATCCACCCGCTACAATCCCGCCGTCGGACAACTCCGTTCCTGGGACCACGGAAAGTGGAGTTTCCCGGTGATCATCGACAACATGATGAACCTCGAATTCCTGATGTTCGCCGCCCGTGAGAGCGGCGAGACCCGCTTCAAGGACATCTCCATCTCCCATGCGGACAAGACCCTGAAAAACCACTTCCGGCCCGACTTCAGCAGCTTCCATGTGGTCGATTACGATCCAGCCACCGGAGAAGTGTTGGCGAAGAAAACCCATCAGGGTGCGGCCGATGACTCCGCCTGGTCGCGCGGCCAGGCTTGGGCGCTCTACGGCTACACCATGATGTTCCGCGAAACCAAAAACCCCGCCTACCTTGAACAGGCGGTCAAGGTCGGGAATTTTATCCTCAACCACCCGCGTCTCCCGGCCGACAAGATTCCCTACTGGGATTTCGACGCACCCGACATTCCATCCGCCCCGCGCGATGCCTCGGTCGCCGCCGTCATGAGTTCCGCTCTCATCGAACTCAGCGGCATGACCCGGGGCGAACAGAGCACCGGATTCCTCAACCTCGCCCGCCAGCAGCTCACCTCGCTTTCCTCACCCGCCTACCTCGCGAAGCCCGGCGAAAATGGCGGCTTCATCCTGCTTCACTCGGTCGGGCATCTTCCCAAGAACTCCGAAATCGATGTCCCGCTCAATTATGCGGACTATTATTTCCTTGAGGCACTCATCCGCTATCGGAATCCAGCAAAATCTCCATGAAAATACTCTCTATCTGTCTGACCCTGGTCACCGCATCCGCGGCGAAACCTCCCGAAGTCACCCCGCTCTCCCTGCCGGGCAGCGAGGCCAGCATTTTCCGCACGGTGGGCGGGATCGAGTTGCGCCTGCATGTCGTGAAACCCAAGGGCTGGGCTAAAGAAGACTCGCGGCCCTGCCTCGTCTCCTTCTTCGGTGGCGGCTGGAACAACGGCACGCCGGAACGCAGCATCAACTGGGCGAAATGGGCTGCCTCTCATGGCATCGTCGGCGTCGCACCCGATTACCGGACGCGCGACCGGCTGAAAGGCACTCCGGAAGACTGCGTTTCCGACGGCCGCGCCGCAGTCGCGTGGATCGTCGAACATGCCAGGGAACTCGGCATCGATCCGCAAAAAATCATCGTGCTCGGAGGTTCCGCCGGCGGTCACGTCGCCGCCTGGACCGCCATCCCGTCGCCCGGTCCCGGCAAGGATGACCCGGCACCGAAAGTCCTGCCTGCCGCCATGATCCTGCTCAATCCGGTGACCGACACCAAGGCCGGCGGCTACGGCGGCCCCAAGCGCTTCGAGAAAAGCGAGGCCCGCGCGCTTGCCTGCTCCGTCACCGACCAGATGCCCGCCAGGATGCCGCCGTCCATTGTTTTCCATGCAACGGCCGACACCACCGTGCCCTATGCCAACTCCGTCGCATTCCGCGACAAACTGGTGGCTAACGGAAATCGCTGCGAGTTGATTGCTTTCGAGGGGCTCGGCCACGCCTATAACTCGAGCAAATACGGCGCTGCGGGTAAAGCCGCCAACGAGCGGACGGAAGAGGAGGTGGGCAGGTTCCTCAAGAGTCTCGGACTCATTGAATAGCTAACATTACTCTGATGAAACCCACCTCCCTCACGCTGGTCGCGTTGCTGTCCTTCACCTCCCCCCTGGCGGCTGACAAGAAGCCCAACATCCTGTTCATCGCCATCGACGATCTCCGCCCGGAGCTCGGCTGTTATGGCGACAACCACATCAAGAGCCCCAACATCGACCGCATTGCCAAAGCCGGGATGCTGTTCAAGCGCGCGTATTGCCAGCAGGCCGTGTGCTCCCCGTCGCGCACCAGTTTGATGACCGGCACCCGCCCGGACACGACCCGCGTATGGGATCTCGTCACGCATTTCCGCACGACCACGCCGGATGTCGTCACGCTGGGCCAGCACTTCATGGCCAATGGCTATTTCGTCCAGGGCATGGGCAAGATCTATCACAGCAGCCTCGATGACGAGCCAAGCTGGTCCGTGCCTCTCGGTAAACCAAAAGCAAAGAACTATGCGCTGCCGGAAAACCTGAAGCTCGACCAGCGCGAGGACAAGGGGAAACCAAAGTCGAAATCCGGAACCCCGCCCAACTCCCGCGGCCCGGCCTTCGAGGCGGCGGATGTGCCGGATGATACGTTTCAGGATGGCAAAGTCGCCGAACTTGCCGTCACCACGCTGCGCGACATGAGCACGAAAAAGCAGCCGTTCTTCCTCGCAGTGGGATTCGTGAAACCGCACCTGCCTTTCGTCGCGCCGCAAAAATACTGGGACCTTTATGATCCGGATGCCCTCCAGCTTGCGCCAAACCCGTTCTATCCAAAAGGCGCGCCGGATTACGCCATCCGGAAGCATTCCGGCGAACTCAAGAGCTATCACGGCATTCCCGCGGACTCGATTCCCGACGACCTCGCCCGAAAGCTCAAGCACGGCTACTACGCTTCTATCAGCTATGTGGACGCCCAGGTCGGCAAGGTGCTGGACGAACTCGACCGCCTCGGCCTCCGCGAAAACACCATCGTCATCCTGTGGGGCGACCATGGCTGGAAACTCGGCGAACACAGCGCCTGGGCGAAACACAGCAACACCGAGAACGACACCCACGCGCCGCTGCTCGTCTCGGTCCCGGGCATGAAGCAATCCGGAGCCACCACCGAAGCACTCGTCGAGTTCGTCGATATCTATCCATCGCTCGCCGACCTTGCCGGGCTGCCGCTGCCCGCGCATCTCGAAGGAACCAGCTTCAAGCCACTGCTCGACGATCCGGCGCGCCCGTGGAAATCCGCCGCGTTCAGCCAATACCCGCGCGAAAAACTCATGGGCTACACGATGCGCACCGACCGCCACCGCTTCACCATCTGGGTCGATGCCAAGGACCACGCGAAGGTCGATGCCATCGAACTCTACGACCATCAAAGCGATCCGCAGGAAAACACGAATGTCGCCAATGATCCCGCCAACGCCGCTACGGTGGCCCAACTGACCGCCCAATGGAAAAAGGGCTGGCAGGCGGCAAAACCACCGGGTTCTAACTGATCTCAATCTCCTGATGAGGCTCTTTTTACATTCCAACCTGCTCAGCGTTTCACTCGTCGGAGTCTTCGCGTTCCTCAGCCAGGCTGCCGGCGCAGGGTTGAGCCAGCGTCTGTCCGACGGCTGGGAATACCACCAAGGCTCGCTTGGCAGCACGTGGGAAATCTGGCGCGGCGAGGCGGCGAGCGACAATGTGACCTGGATGCCCGTTACCGTGCCGCATTGTTTCAACGCCCGCGACGCCGTGGATCCGGACACCCGCTACTATCAGGGACCGGGTTGGTATCGCAGGCAGCTCACGGTCGCCAATCCATTCCCCAACGGCCGCACCCTGCTTCACTTCGACGGGGCGGGACAATCGTCCGAAGTCTTCATCGGCATGGAAAAAGTCGGCAACCATCTCGGCGGTTATGACGAGTGGTCGGTGGACGTCACCGAGGCGGTCGCGAAGTTCAAAGCCGAGAAATCCGTGCCGCTCGCCGTGCGGTGCGACAATTCGCGCGATGCCGAAAGCATCCCGTCCGACCTCAGCGATTTCAACCGCTACGGCGGGCTCTACCGCCACGTCACGCTCAGTCACGTTCCCGCCATTTCGCTCCAGCGGGTGCACGTCGAGCCGGTTCTATCAGCGGATGGCAAGGCCAGTGTCAAGGTGCGCTCGCGGCTTTTCAATCCGACGGATCTGTCAGATCCGACGGATCTGTTAATCGAAATCACCGACCCGTCCGGCAAAATCATCCACAGTGCCTCCCAGAAGTTGGCACCATGGTCCGGTGACCGGGAAATCCACGCTTTCGAGATCGCCAGGCCCGAGCTTTGGTCGCCGAAATCACCCGCGCTCTATCAATGCGTGGTCACCCTGAAATCCCCGCATGGCGAACAGCAGGTGACCGAGCGCTTCGGCTTGCGCACTGTAGAGTGGGTCCGGAACGGTCCGTTCAAGCTCAACGGCGAGCGCCTGCTGCTGCGCGGCACCCACTATCATGAAGACCACGCCGGCACCGCCGCCGCCGTGCCGGATGAAGTTGTCCGCGAAACCTTCCGGGCGATGAAGGACATGGGGGCGAATTTCGTCCGTCTCGGCCATCACCAGCAGGCACCGCTCGTGCTCGATCTTTGCGACGAGCTTGGTTTGTTGGTCTGGGAGGAAATTCCCTGGTGCCGCGGCGGTCTCGGCGGCGAACGGTTTCAAAATCAAGCCCGCGAAATGCTGCGCAACCTGATCGACCAACATTACAACCACCCCTCGGTCATCCTCTGGGGCCTCGGCAATGAAAACGACTGGCCCGGTGATTTCGAAAAATTCGACAAGGAAGCCATCCGCGGTTTCATGAAGGAACTCAACACGCTCGCCCACCAGCTCGATCCCACGCGCAAGACCGGCATCCGCCGTTGTGATTTCTGCAAGGACATCATCGACGTCTATTCACCCAGCATTTGGGCCGGTTGGTATAGCGGGCGATACACCGAGTATCGCAAGTCCACCCAGAAAGCCATCCAGGACACACCGCATTTCTTCCATGCCGAATACGGCGGCGACAGCCATGCCGGGCGCCATGCGGAAGACCCTGAAAAGTTCATGGTTAAAGTCGCGACCGGGAAGGGGACCGCCGAAGTGGGCAAGGCCTACAAGGCCACCGGAGGCAGCGCGCGCGCCTCCAAAGACGGAGATTGGTCGGAGAGTTACATGGTCAACCTGTTCGACTGGCATCTCAAGGAGCAGGAGCAAATGCCCGATCTCACCGGTGCGGCGCAATGGATCTTCAAGGACTTTTCCACGCCGCTTCGCCCGGAGAACCCGGTTCCTTACGTGAACCAGAAAGGCGTCGTCGAACGTGACGGCACCCGCAAGGAGAGCTACTACGTCTTTCAAAGTTATTGGTCGGAAAAGCCGATGCTTCATATCTACGGCCACAGCTGGCCGATCCGCTGGGGCGGGCCTAACGAAACCAAGGAGGTCAAGGTTTACTCGAATTGCAAGGAGGTCGAGTTGTTCGTCAACGACGTTTCCGCAGGTATCAAGCAACGCGACGTGACCCAGTACCCCGCCGCCGGGCTGAGCTGGCAGGTTCCATTCAAGCCGGGTGCGAACACCGTGCGGGCGCTGTCCGGCGAAATGGCGGATGAAATCACGTTCGTCTATCAAACCGAGACCTGGGGCCCACCCGCGAAGCTGGAGTTGCAGGAAATCAGCCGCGCGGGCGACATCGTGACCCTCGAAACCTGCGTCTTCGATTTGAAAGGCGTGCCTTGCCTCGACGCGGCGCAACTCGTCAGCTTCGGCTTCACTGGTGACGGGAAGTTGCTCGACAACCTCGGCACCGCATCCGGCTCCCGCAAGGTCCAGCTGGCTAACGGCCGCGCAAGAATCCGCGTCCAGCTCACCGGTAGCGCCGCCGCCAGCGTCGCGGCGGAGGGTCTTGATACGGTCATTCTTCCGCTCAAAAGCGCTCGATGAAAATCTTACCCGCCGTGCTTATCTCGCTTCTGATGGCCTGCGTTTGCACGCAAGCCGCCAGGAAGTCGCCGCAGTTTTTCGGAGCCCGGCCCGGCGCTTTGGTGGAAGCGAAGGAGCGCCTCTCGAAACAAGATCCAGCTCTGCAACCCGCATTGAAGGAGCTGTTGAAGGATGCCGACAAGGCGCTCAAGGTCCAGCCTCCATCCGTCACCCAGAAGCCCAAACCGGCACCCAGCGGCAGCAAGCACGACTACATGACCGCCGCGCCATACTATTGGCCGGATCCCTCGAAGCCCGACGGCATTCCCTACCTCCGGAAGGACGGCAAGGTGAATCCGGAGGTGCGCACGGACGCCTATGACCACAACCGGCTTGGCACCATGTCAAAGACCGTCGAGACACTCGCGCTGGCCTATCATTTCACCGGGAAGGAGGACTATGCTGCCCACGCCGCCAAGTGCCTCCGGGTCTGGTTCCTTGATCCGGCCACCCGCATGAACCCGCATCTCAACTACGCCCAGGCCGTCCCCGGCAAGAACACCGGCCGCGCCGCAGGGGTGCTCGAGGGGCGCAACCTGGTGAGTGCCGGTGACGCCGCCGGGTTGATTCAAGGTTCCAAATCATGGCCGGCGGAAGATCACCAGGCCCTCATGAATTGGATGGAAGCCTATCTCAACTGGCTGATGACGAGCGAAATCGGGAAGGATGAAGGAGATGCGACGAACAACCACGGAACCTTCTACGATCTCCAGGTCATCGGCCTCGCGTTGATTCTGGACCGGCAGGATCTCGCCAGAAAAATTGCGGAGGCGGCCAAGGAAAATCGCATCGCCGCGCAAATCGAACCGGACGGCCGGCAACCGCGCGAACTGACCCGCGCCACCTCCTTCGGTTATTCCCGCTTCAATCTACTGGCACTTTTTTCCCTCGCCACCTTCGCGGAACATGCCCGGGTGGACCTTTGGAATTACCGGACCGAAGACGGCCGGAGCATGCGAGGCGCACTCGACTTCCTGCTGCCCTTCATCGCGGAGCCGGCCAAAAAATGGCCCTACCCGCAGATCAAGGCCATTGACCCGGATGATCTGGCTCCACTTCTCGTCCAGGCGGCCTCCGTCTATCAGGACCCGAAATACGCCGCTGCCCTGGCCACGCTGGATCCCGATCCCGGAGACCGGATGCTCCTGCTGGTTCCCGCACGTTTCTCTGCGGTCGATGTCTCTTCCCTCGAAAGCCCGCGCATCCTCAAGTCCGCCGTTTCCGCCCTCGCGCTGGAGCCGATCACGCTCACCCGCTTCCCGGCCAAGCTCAGCGAGGGCGGGCTCAATGATTTCTATTCCAACGGTGATTACTGGTGGCCCGATCCCTCCAAGCCCGATGGCCTTCCCTACATCCGGCGGGACGGCCAAAGCAATCCGGACAACTTCATTCAGCACCGGATGGTCGTGCGCCAGTTGAACCAGTCCGTCGCCGCACTGGCTGCTGCCTATCAACTCACCCGCGAGGAACGTTATGTCACCAAAGCCGCCGAACTCCTCCGCGTGTTCTTTCTGGATCCCAGGACGCGGATGAATCCGCATTTGAACTACGCCCAGGCCATTCCCGGAGTTTCGCCCGGCCGCGGCATCGGCATCATCGACACCCTTCATCTGATCGAAATCCCCGTCGCTGTCGCGGCTCTGGAAGGATCGAGTGCCTTTCCTCGTGACGTGGCTTCCGGAATGAGAAAATGGTTTGCCGACTACCTCGACTGGATGATCACCAGCGGGAATGGCAAAGAGGAGGCCGCTGCGAAAAACAATCATGCGGTCGCCTATTGGCTGCAGGTGGCTGTCTTCGCCCGCTTCACGGGCGATGAAAAGCGTCTCGCTGAAAGCCGCCGCCAGTTCAAGGAGGAGTTCGTCGGGATGCAAATGTCCGCTGACGGAAGTTTTCCCGCCGAGCTCTCACGGACCAAGCCCTATGCCTATTCGATATTCCAACTGGATAATATTGCCACGCTCTGCCAGGTGCTTTCGACACCGGAGGAGGATCTCTGGGCCTATCAACTGCCCGACGGACGGGGGATCCGCCAGGCCGTCGCCTATCTCTATCCATTTCTAGCGGACAAGTCGAAATGGCCGCTTCCACCGGACGTGCAATCTTGGGAAGGCTGGCCATCGCGGCAGCCGTCCCTGCTTTTTGCCGGCATCGCGTTGAATGAAGATCGCTACGTCGATCTGTGGCGCGGACTCCCCTCGGATCCGACCGATCCCGAGGTGGGCCGCAACATCGCCATCACCCAGCCCTTGCTCTGGATCAAGCCAACCCCAGCCGAAAAATGAAGGGGCTGGCCTGCGCCTGCCTGCTGGCGGTTGTTCCGGCCGCGGCGCAACCGGTCACCAGCGGGTGGGTCTATCAGTCGCCCTCAGGGAATCTGCTCTATCAGCTCGACGAACGCGGCCAGCGGATCGCGGATTTTTCGCATTGCGGGTATCGCAGCGGCATCGAGCCGTTGCCGGACGTGAAGAAGCTGATTCCCCCGGATCGCTGGGTAAACGTCAGTCCGGCAGATGGGGACGATCGCGCCAACATCCAGGCGGCGATTCAAAAAGTTTCATCCATGACACCGGATGCAGACGGTTGGCGTGGCGTGTTGTTTCTCAACGCGGGGGAATACCAACTCAGTGAAGGCATCCAGATCGCAGCCAGCGGAGTGATCCTCAAAGGAGCCGGCAACGACGAAAAATCCGGCACCCTCCTGCGCGCCACCGCAAAACGGCAGCACACCCTGATCCAGATCGGCGGATCCGGCGAGCGGCGGATGGAAAAAGGAAGCACCCGCAAGCTGACCCAGAAGCTGGTGCCCTCCGGGGCCCGCAGTTTCGAAGTGGATTCCACTGCGGGATACTCGGTCGGCGATACGGTGATCGTGCACCGGCCGAGCACTGCGGAATGGATCAAGGAACTGAAAATGGATCGCCTCGGCCCAAAGCCGGCCAAACCGTGGACCGCCGGTTCGAAGGATCTATCATTCGACCGCGTGATCACCCGCATCGACGGCCGATGGCTCACGGTGGATGCGCCGCTCGCGCAAACGATCGAAGCGGAATTTGGAGGGGCGAGCATCTGCCGCTACACCTGGCCCGGCCGAATTTCGCAATCCGGCATCGAGGACCTCTGCGGGATTTCCGACCATTCGGGTGCCACCGATGAAAAACACGGATGGAATTTCATTTCGACCGGCAAGCTGCAACACGGATGGATCCGCAACATCAGCGCGCGACATTTCGGCTACTCGGCGGTGAGCACGGGAGACGGTGGGAAATGGCTGACCATTGCCGATTCCCAATGCCTCGACCCGGTCTCCCGGATCGAAGGAGGGCGGCGCTATTCATTCAACAACGGGGGAGCCGAGCTGACCTTGTTCATCAACAATCACGCCCGCGGCGGTCGCCATGATTATGTGTTCGGGGCATTGGTTCCAGGTCCTAACGCATTCGTGAAATGCACCGCGGAAATGGCCTACTCCGATTCCGGGCCCCATCACCGCTGGTCGGTGGGCGGGCTGTTTGACAATGTGAAAATCGACGGCAACCAGCTCAACATCCGCAATCGAGGCAATTCCGGCTCGGGCCACGGTTATGCCGGCGCTTACATGGTGGTCTGGAACTCGACTGCCTCCGGTTTCCGGGTGGAAAATCCGCCGACCGCGCGAAACTGGCTGATCGGCTCGACTGGTGAAATTCTCCCAAATTACCGGAAGCCACCGGCCGGTGGTCCCGACGGCACCTATGAACACAGCGGGCCGCAGGGAAATCCGGTGAATCCGGGCAGTCTCTATCTCGCTCAGTTGCAACAACGGCAAAAAGCTCCAGCTTCGGTTTTCCACGAAATCTGGCTGGGCGATATCGACCAGCACACCAGCGATGGTAATCGGGGCGAGGAGGTCGCTGCCGATCCCGCATGGCTCGCGCGGCTGTCCGCCCAAAGCGGCCTTCCCGTGGATGCGCGATTCGACCGTCCCGCCGGAAACCAGGTGACCGCGTTCAGCTTCAAATTGAACTCGAATGCGAACGAAACCATTGTCGCCGCCGCCCTCACCCTCAGTCTGAAATCCGCAGCCGGGGCTTGGATCGGCATTGATGGAATACCAGGCAAACAGGATCTTGAGTGCACCGGCTCCGCCGTTCGGACCATTGAGATCGATCCCGCGCTGCTAACCGACGGACATTTGAATGTCGCCGTGGGCGGGTCGGCATCCGTGGACTTTGGCGTGCTTCAAATCCAGTCGAGGTGACTGCCGTGTCGTCACATTATCCGACTCGTCGGATGGAAATGCCGGCTGTAGCTTCAGACAAACCCAACCCTGTGATTATTTTCCGTTTCAAAGCGCCAGAACCGGCACGTCGTGCGGACTTCCCGTCATCCGCCGGCAAGTTCCTCGGGGGATGCCTATTGATTTTCCTCGCAGTGGCTTCGGTCGCGCGTGCCCAGCCTCCGGCTTTCAACCCCGCCAAGGTCGTCATCGTCAAAGCGGATGACTTCAAGGTATCGAACGCCGCTTGGACGGATTTCCCAGCAGAATCCCGCGCTCTGGGTGTCAAGGTTGGTCTCGGGGTCGTTGTCGAAAGCATCGTCGGGAATGCCGCCACCGCCAACTACATGCAGTCCCAGCAGGCCATGGGCGATGTGGAGTTCTGGAACCACGGGTGGGACCACAGCCGGTTTCCCGCAACTGGAACGGCGACGTCCTGGGAATTCAGTGGCACGGGACTCGCGTTCCAACAGACCCATTTTTCCGATGCGCAGGCGGGGCTGTTGAGCGCCACGGGCCGGAATGCGATTGCCTTCGGGACGCCCTACAATCAATCCGACGCGGACACTGTGACCGTCATGAACAACGCGCCCGCAGTGCGCTTGTTTTTCACCTATAATAGCGCGGCAGCCAGGAGCGCAGGGCTGACCGGGCGCGTGGCAACGATGGGAATCATCCCGGAAGCCGCAACAGGCAAACCAGTCGCCTCGTCATTCATCGCGGCGAACCCGGATGGTCCCGCCGGGCCGGTGTCGCTGCAATTCCACCCGGCATCCTTCACGGCGGCCGACCTGGCGGAGTATGTGCAAATTGTTCAGTTCCTGCAGGGCAAAGCTTACACGTTCATGCTGCCAGCGGAATACATCGCCGCGATCGACGGCATCATCGTCCCTCCGCCGAATACTCCGCCGGTGGCGACAGCCGGCGCGATTTCAACTTCCACGAATCAGTCCGCCGACATCGACCTGCGGACGCTTGCCAGTGATGCCGAGACTCCTGTTGGAGAATTGTTGTTCAGCGTGGATGCCGCGGTGAACGGCAGCGTGGTCCTGCTCGCGGACGGTCACACCGCGCGCTTCACGCCTGCGGAAAATGACTCCGGACCCGCCAGTTTCAGTTACACGGTCCGGGACGGAGCCGCGGAAACGCGCACGCTGTTGAACTACACTTTCCAGCCGCCGGATGTCACCAGCGACGGAATTGCCACGGATGTTTCCGGGAACGGCCGCAACGGGACATTCACGCAACTCGGTACCGGCACCTTCACCTACACCCCGGACCACCCCGCGCCGCTGGCTCCCGGGCATGTCCACTCGCTGAATCTCTATCAGAGCAGCACCGCGGGTGGCGCGCGCCTGATCTGCGGACTTACCGGCAGCTCGGTGATCAATTTTCAGACTGCCGATTGGACGGTTGCCGGCTGGGTGAAGCGTGCAAACACGACAGATCAGGATATTGTGTTCCATCTCGGCGCGAACCTTGGTAACAGCAATGGCACCACGCCGACACCGGATTTCACGCTTGGATTCAACTCCGGATCGGCGAACACGCTTTCCCTGAAGAATTACAGCAGCACCAGCCTGACATCCACGCCGGATGTCGACATCACCACCACGGTCAGCGCCGCGGCCTGGCACCATTTCGCCATCGTCCGCGCCGGCGACACGCTCACGCTTTACGTCAATGGCGTCAGCGAGGGCAGTGACAATTCGTTCAGTCTGGACTTCAACGCCACCACGACCAACGTCGCCAAGTTCGGCGCGGGAGCCGGTGCGTCTGCCGGCACCACCGCCCGTTATTTCAACGGTTCCATGGCGGACCTCGCCATCTTCAACGCCGCGCTTCCCGTGACGGACATCACGAAACTGCAAACCGCCCCGGTGGCAGATCTCGGGGGTCTCACTGCGAGCAACAGCGTGAACATCACCATCAAGGATCCCGTCACTGCGTGGCGGGAGTTCTATTTTCAAACTCCGGTCAACATCGGCTCCGCCGCCGACGGGGAAGACCCTGATGGAGATGGTTTCACCAACGGGCAGGAATACGTCATGGGCACAATTCCGACCCAGCCGGATGCCGGCCCGCCGCTTGCCGCAGCATTCGCCGGGGGTGGATTCACGCTCAGCTTCATCGCGCGACAGGCTGGCGGCGTGGGTTATGCCGGATTGACCCGCCGGTACACGGTTGAATCGAACATCGATCTGGCGAACCCCGAGCTTTGGGAGGATTTGACAAATTACTCAGACATCGTGGGTGAGAACCAAACCGTCACCCTCTCTCCTCCGCACGGGGAAGACCGCTGCTTCTACCGTTTGAGAATCATTGTGGAATGACTTTCAACGAAAAAATTTGGCCATGAAACTCCTGATTCCGTTAATTCTCGCTTGCATTGCAGCGGCCCCGGATCTTGCGGCGCAGGTGCCTAACAGCAAATGGGTTTTTCCATCTGCTGCGGGCGATCTGCTCTATCAGATCGACGAACGTGGTCAGCGCATCGCGGACTTCTCCGACTGCGGCTACCGTGGCGGCACGGTGCCATTGCCAAATGTATCCGCGCAGATCGATCCAAGCCGGTGGGTGAATGTGAGCCCCGGGGCAGGGGATGACACCGCGCTGATCCAGGCCGCGATCAACTCGGTGGCGGCGATGACGCCGGATGCGGACGGCTGGCGCGGGGTGGTCTATCTGAATCCGGGCGAATACCAGATCGGCACCACCGGTTCGCTCAGTGCGCTTTCGGTAAGCGACGGGGGCTCGGGTTACACCTCGGCGCCATCGATCACGATCACCGGCGGCGGCGGAAGCGGCGCGACGGCCACGGCGACTGTTAGTGCGGGGAAGGTTTCTTCGGTGAATGTCACGAACAGTGGATCGGGCTACACCTCGGATCCCGTGATTTCGTTCAGCGGTGGCGGTGGCACGGGAGCGGAAGCCACTCCCACGATCAATGGTCTGTCCGCCCTCCGGATCAATGCCAGCGGCGTGGTGCTGAAAGGCGCAGGCGATGATCCGTTGGCCGGCACCCGGCTGCGGGCGACGACCCGGATTCAATACAGCGTCCTCAGCGTCGCCGGATCGGGTAGCCGCAGCACGGTGAGCAATACCACCCGCAATCTAACTCAAATCCTGGTGCCAGCCGGAACGCGGACCTTTCAAGTGGACAGCACCAGCGGCCTTGCGGTCGGCCATACCGTAATCGTCAAGCGTCCGAGCACGGCGCAGTGGCTTGCGGACATCGACATGGACCAGCTCGGGCCGGACAGTCCCGGCGGAGCCAGCGATGACGTGCCGTGGACGCCCGGCTCGAAGGATCTGTTATTTGACCGGGTGATCACCCGCATCGACGGCAATTGGATCACGGTGGATGCACCGTTGCCACAGACCTTCGAGTCGAAATACGGTGGTGGGCAAATCTGGCGTTATAATTGGACCGGCCGGATCCAACAGGTCGGCATCGAGGATCTGGATGGATTCTCGGATTATACCGGCAGCATGGACGAAGCCCATGCCTGGAGTTTCATCCAGATGAGCAGCGTACTGCACGGTTGGGTAAGGAACATCACCGCCCGGCACTTTGGATACTCGGCGGTCAGGGTCGGCAGCGGTGCCAAATGGATCACCGTAGCCGATTCCCAGTGCCTGGACGCGATTTCGATCATCACCGGCAGCCGCCGTTATTCCTTCAACAACGAGGGTGCCGAACTCACGCTTTTTCAAAACAACTACACCCGCGGCGGCCGGCATGATTATGTGATGGGCTCCCTGGTTCGCGGACCTAACGCATTCGTCCAGTCCGAGGCGGACACCGTGCATTCCGACACCGGCCCGCATCATCGTTGGGCGGCGGGTGGTTTGTTCGACAACATCTCGGTGAACGGCAACGAGATCAACGTGCAGAACCGGGGCAACTACGGCACCGGTCACGGCTGGGCGGGCGCTTACATGGCGGTATGGAACTCGAACGCCAATGGTTTCCGCGTGCGGAATCCGCCGACCGCCCGCAACTGGCTGGTCGGTTCCGTGGGAAATATCCTCGCCAGCGCGGCACCGGTGGGAGCCGATCCTCCGGGCACCTACGACAGCAGCGGCCCCACTGGCACCGGCGAGGCGGTCTATCCTCACAGCCTCTATCATGGCCAGCTCCAACAGCGGTTGAAATGGCCCGACTCCCAGTTCCGCGAGTCCTGGCTCGGCGACGTGGACCAGTTCACCAGCACCGGCGGAGCGGGGGAAACGGTGAATTGCAACGCGGCGTGGCTCGCCGAGGTGCAGGCGCTGGGTCCCGCCGATGCGAAGTTTGATTTCCTAACCGGGAGCCGCAGGACCGCGTTTACTTTCGATTTTGCGCTCGACCCTGGCGATACGGTGGTCGCCGCATCGCTCAGCGTGAGTCTCAGGGACATCGGCGGCGGGTCGGCTGATGATTTGATTTTCCCCGATGATGTTGCCAGTGGACAAAGCTACGCAAGTCTCGGCTGGACTCCGGTGTCCGGCACCGGCTCGACGGTGCGCACCATGGCGGTGGACCCGGCGCTGTTAGCCGATGGCAGGCTCAACGTGGCGCTCGGAGCCGACAGCGCGGTGGACTTCGCGGCGCTCCATTTCCAGGTGCGGAAGGCCCAGCCTGCGACCTCGTCCATCGTCCTCTCACCCGTGGCGGACGCACACGTTC
The DNA here is from genome assembly GCA_041736495.1 of Akkermansiaceae bacterium. GTDB lineage: Bacteria > Verrucomicrobiota > Verrucomicrobiia > Verrucomicrobiales > Akkermansiaceae > Luteolibacter. The sequence continues at coordinate 55,661 of JBGSTM010000012.1, read as the reverse complement.
AGGGCGGCACCAGCGCCGATTCCAATTTCTTCAACTCCACCAGCCTGATGACCAAGGACACCACCGCCAGCAATGTGAACCGGGAGGCCTTCATCCGCTGGAATCTCGGCGGCATTTCCGGAAATCTCGTGGACGCCAAAGTCAGGCTGACGGTCACCAGCACCAGCCAGCCCGGAAACCAATGTGGAGCCTCGTTGGTGAGCAACGAAACCTGGGACGAAGCGACGATAACATTCAACAACCGACCGGCCGCCGGCGCCCTGTTCGCGCAATGGCTGCCCGTCACCGGACAGCCCGTCGAATTTTCCGTCACCCGGCAGGTCATCGAAACGTTGCTGGGTGACGGCCAACTCTCGCTGCGCATTGCATCCACCGACGACTACGGAGCTGCGGGAAACGTTTCCCACGCCTCGCGGGAACATGGAAACGCGGCAAACCACCCGCAGCTGATCCTTGCCTTCCAAAACAGTACGCCGACGATCAGCGCCATTGCGCCACAAACCGTCAATGAGGATACCGCGACTCCTCCGCTTGCCTTCACGCTTGGTGACGATCTAACTCCACTGGATGTGCTCGCCGTCAGCGGCATGTCTTCCGATACGACGCTCGTTCCGAACGGAAACATCGTATTCGGCGGCAACGGGGCGAACCGCAGCGTCACCGTCATCCCCGCTCCGGATCAGAGTGGCACCGCGACGATCACTTTGACGGTTGGCGACGGCTCGCTGAGCAGCGACGTGTCGTTCGTCCTAACCGTTACTGCGGTGGATGATCCGCCGCTTGCCAATCCCGGCGCGGTGGAAACCCCGGCCAACCAAGCGGTGGACATCGACCTCCGGACACTTGTCAGTGACAGCGACACTTCGCTGGCCGACCTGCGCTTTGGAGTCAGCGGCGGAGTGGACGGCTCGGTCGGGCTTCTGCCGGACGGTGTCACCGCGCGCTTCACCCCGTCCGCCGATTACGCGGGTCCGGCGGTTTTCAGTTATACGGTCACCGACACGAGCGGCGACCCGCGGGTGTTCCTCAATTACAACTTCCAGCCGCCCGATGACACATCCGACGGCTTCAGCACCGATGTGTCCGGCAACGGTCGCGATGCCACGATCACCAACATTGGCAATGGCAGCGCGGTCTACGCGGCCGGCTTTCCGGTTCCGCTCGGCCCGCAGCACGCGCAATCCCTCTCGCTAACAGAGACTGGCCAGGCGGGTGCCTCCCGCTTGCAGCGGATCATTTCACCCACCGAGTTGGATTTCAAAACGGTGGACTGGACGGTCGCCGGTTGGGTCAAACGCACCGAAGCCGTCGACCAGGACATCGTCTTCCACCTCGGGACCGGCAACGGGCGGGGCGGGACCAACGGGTTGCTGCTGGGCTTCGGCAATGGATCGTCGACCGCACCACTCTATCTCAGGAACTGGAACGCCAGTGGCCTGGACGTCGACCTCGTTGCGACTGTTGGCGCGGAGGTCTGGCATCATCTGGCGGTGGTTCGCGCTGGCATCAGGCTCACCCTGTATGTCGATGGTCTGCCTGTTTCGAGTGACGACTCGTTTTCCATCACCGCCAGCAGCCATACCGCCGGCACGCCCGCGATTTTCGGGGGAGGAACCTCCATCAGCCCAGGGTCGCTGACAGACCGGTATTTCAACGGGTCCATGGCGGATCTGGCGATTTTCAGCGCGGCGCTCTCCGCTTCGGAGGTTGCGGAAATCCACACCGCTCCCGTCGCCAGTTTCGGCGGGCTGACTGCCGGAAACATGGTGGCCGTGAATGTCACCAAACAAACAGGTACCGTCGTCCTCGGCAGTCTGGCGCAGGTTTACGACGGCAACCCGAAATCCGCCACCGCGACCACCAGTCCCGGAAACTATGCCGTGGATTTCACCTACGACGGAACCACGGTCGAGCCGACTGCGGTTGGCAGTTATGCCGTCGTGGGCATGATCAACGATCCGGCGTTCACTGGTAGCGCCAGTGGCACATTGGTGATCAATGATTCCATCGCCAACTGGCGTCAGCACTATTTCCAAACTACGGAAAACGCTGACGACGCCGCCGACACAAAAGATCCCGATGGGGATGGCCTCATCAATTCCAAGGAATACATCCTGGGGACCAATCCCATCCAACCGGAAGTTGCGCCGTTGCTCACCTTCACAAATGCCGCGAATGATTTGACGCTCACTTTCACCGCCAGAGTGACCGAAGGTGCGGGCTATGGGGCAAGGACACGCCGCTACACCTTGGAAAGCAGCATCGACCTCACGGCACCGTGGACTCCGGTGCCTGGCCATGTGGACATCGAAGGAGTCGGGCAAACCGTGTCCGCCACCGTTTCCGCCGGCGCGGGCAGGTGTTTCTATCGCCTGAAGGCGAGCTTGGACTGAGTGCGAAGGGCCCGGCGGTTCTTCTCACTCATAGGCCCCCGGATGCGCCGCAGGCACCTCTGGCTCCGGGTGGGGTTGCTCCGGTTTCCGTCGACCGGATAGCGTCCCAAATTCGGAAAAATACGGCCCACTCTTGAAGTTGCGACTCCTCGCGGACACTTCAACTTATCACCAAAGCATTCCGCGCGTGTCATGACAACCCGACAGCACGGAAAAATCCAATTCACCATCCCATGATCATGAAAAACAAATACCCAATGAGTCTGCAAAAAAAAACCTCGGGATTCACACTTGTCGAGTTGCTGGTCGTGATCACCATCGTCGCCGTTCTCGCTTCGTTGGTCTTCTCCCTTTCAGCCAGAGCGATCAACAGCGCCCAGAAGGCGGTATGCGTCACCAACCTCCGCGGCATTGGCAACGCCCTACAGATTTATATCACGGAAAACAATGGTGTTCTCCCCGGTCCGCTCAATACAGGACAGTCCGCTCTGTATAACAAGAGTTCGCGCAGCCTGGTGACTTACATCGGACTCTACATGGAGGAAGCCCGCGACTCGTCGACGGGACCCTATATGATTTCAAATTTTGGATGTCCTTCAATCATGAAGCGCATCAAGGAGAACACGATCGAAAGGCCTGCCATCGTCTATCGTCTGGAGGAAAGGCAGAACAAGCTGCTGGATAATTCATTGCCTCCGAAAGACATCAGCTATCCATGGGGCTACAACGCAGGCACCCTGCCAAAGCGTATCGACGACATCAATCCCCGCTCCGCCGGGATCGTCCGGATGATCACCGAGCAGAACCAAACGCTGGGCGGCAGCTGGACCAACAACGGAGCGACCGAAGCCGCCCATGGAAAGCAAACCATGGCGATGTTCTGGGACTTCTCGGTCAAGGCGGTCAATCTCACTCAATTGTAAGTGGGCGTTCGGGCTTCGGGACCGCTTCACGCGGTCCTGTCGTGTCTCTGCGGAACTCTTCACCAAGTCCCCGCATGAAGTGTATGTTAGATGTGCCGGTTGTGATGATCCTCCTGCTTGCTTGAAAACGGGCAAGCGTCCCAAAAAGGAAATAAGAGGACACCCCTAGTCAGTTGTGAACCGGACGCTGCTCGATTGACCATGCAGCGATTATACAAGGAAAGCGCCTTGTAAAATCTCCTTCGGCATCGGCCGGAAAATCCAAATCCTCAAATCCCATGAAACCCAGATTCAGCCTCCTTTTCACCATTGCCCTGCCTTTTGCCTTTGCGACCTACACTCAGGCCCAGACCTTCAACAACTCCACTGCGGACGGACTCCCCTGGGGCACCGCCGGGAACTGGACCCCCGCCACCGTGCCGAACGCGGAGGATGCCGAGGCAATCGTCAACGGTGCCGGCCCATCCGGCACGTCACCCGCCACCTTGGCGCTGGACGTTCTGATGGACGGGAATTACACGATCGGCAAGTTGACCCGCACTGATAATGGCGGTCAGCCGGCGACATTCCCCACCACTCCGACCACCGGCGACGTCACCAAAGGCCTGACGCTGCAAACTTCAGTCGGCCAACCGCAAATCAGCGTCGTCGGTGACGTGTTCTTTTACAGCGCCCTTTTCGGCACCCAGGGATTTGAAAAAACCGGTGCCGGCCGCTTTACCTTCCGCTTCAACGGGATGAATCAGACCTACACCGGTCCCGTAAAAATCAGTGCCGGAACATTGGGAATCGAGAAGGACCGCAGCCTCGGTGATGTCACTAACGGTATTGAAATCGCAGATGGTGCCAGATTGTTCGCGGAACCCGGCGGCAATGCCGGAACCATCACTCTGCCGGCAACCCGGTCGATCACTCTCGGCGGCACGGTTCCCCAGATCGGCTCCGCCAACGCCAATGTCAACCTGGTTATCGCCGGCAACATCAGCGACGGTATCAATGACTTCGGCATTGATAAGACCGACGCAGGTGTAGTCACCCTTGCCGGGACCAACACGTGGAGCGGGGCCTCCGCCGTGACCGCAGGAGTTCTCGCCGCCACCCAGCCCGCCGCTCTCCCGGCATATGCTACCCAGGTTTATGCGGTCAGAAATGCCTCCACGCTCGCCGTCCGGCACGGCGACGGGATCCCGTCCTGGTCCATCTCAGAAATCGCAGGACTGTTAGGAAACGGCGGTTTATCATTCGAATCTTCAGCCAGTTTCGGCATCGACACCACCGGGAACATCACGGACACGATTTATGCCGGCAACTTGGTCAACGATTTCGCGATGGATCGTTTCACCAAGGTGGGCCCGGGCAAACTCACTCTATCGAACGCGCCTGATCTATCCCGAATCACCGTATTCGAAGGCACGCTGGCTCTTGGTCTCGCGAGTCAGCCAGCATCAGGCGTCGCGCTTCTATTTACCAAAACCGGCGGCACGCTCGATCTTGGAACGTTGACGGTCAACGGGGATTCGCTCGCTCACGTCAACGGGGGCACCACCACGATCACCAACGGCGTTCTCGGGCTCCCCGCGACAGCCAGTTTCATCGCGGGTGGTGCCAACACGACCCTTTCGCTGCCATCCGCTGCTCTAACCATCGGCCGGGTGCAGCCGTCCTCTGGAAACACCACCACCATCAACGGGGCTGGCGGGTCGCTCACGGTCAACGGCGATTTCAACTTCGACGTGAATGGCGCTAACAACACCCGTCTCAACCTGTCGGGCTTGAGCTCCTTCACCTACGACCGCTCGAACCGCTCGTTCCGCAGCATCCCTGCCACCGCGACCACCAATGTCACCAACGAATTGTTACTCGCCGCCGGGACCAATCTGATCAAAGCCGGCTCCGTGACAATCGGTGGGGCAACTGGAACCAGCCAGGGGACGGCTCACCAAGGGCAGCTTCGCCTGGGTGCTACCAATAATTTTCAGACTCCGGCATTCAGCATAGGAGCCTTCAACGGTTCCGGTGTGGTCACCTTTCAAGCAGGCCTCACCAATCCATCCCTCAAAATCCGCGGTTCCGACGGAATTGCTCCCATCCCTCTGCTCAGAGTCGGGGAAACCAACTCGGGTGCCCGTTCGGGAGCGGGCACGCTCGATCTAGCCGGCGGATCCGCGGATATCCTTGCCACCGAAATTCTTGTCGCCAGACATGCGGCCGGCTCGAACAACGCCGACACCAGCATCATCAATATTCCGAATGGAACGGTCACCGCCACCACCGTGAAGCTTGTCCAAAAGGCAAGTACGGGCACTCCCCTATTGATCGGAACGATCAATCAGACCGGGGGGAATGTCTCCATCGGCAGCCTGCTGATGGTGGAAACCATCGACGGCGTGGATCCGAATTTCGCCTCGGCCACCCAGAATCTGCGTGCGAACTACAACCTGACTGGGGGTAATCTCACGGTCGCTGAAATCAAGCCGGGTCCGTTGGCGACACCGATCACGGCGGGAACCACTCAACGCAATCTTGTGCTCCTGGGTGGCACTCTGACCAATCCGACTGGAGCAGACCTCGCGATCAGCGGTATCACCGTCACCGTGTCCGGCGTCACCACCACCACCGTCGATTCCACGGTGGGGCAGAAAATTGTCCTCGCCAGCAACGTGACCTACTCCGCCCGCATGAACTCATCGACACCCTCAGCCGGCACGCTCACCGTAGATGGTGATCTCGATCTCAGTGCGTTGCCGGTATTCTCGATCTTCGACGACGCCCCCGTAGACGCCACCCTGTTGCCTGCCGGGACCGAACTGGTGCTGATCGACTATCAGAATGGTTCGCTCACGGGCAGCTTCACCGGTCTGGCGGATGGGGACACCATCAGCGTGACCAAAGGCGCGGTGACCAATCAATTCGTCGTCGATTACACAGATCCCGATTACGGTGGAAAAGCGGTCACCCTGACCGTTCCCTTGGGCGGCGGTAGCTTTGCCTCATGGGCGAACGACCCGTTGAAAGGAAACATCCCGGGAGAGCCCGCGAGCGGAGATTTCGACAACGACGGTCTTACCAATCTCGTGGAATACGCTCTTGGCAAGAACCCCCGCGTGTCGAGCCAGCCAGCCGGCGTTTTGACCGGGAACAAGATCACCTTCACCAAGGGCAGCGACGCGATCACGAACGGCGACGTTTCCTGGGTGATCGAGACGTCCACCACGCTCGACGCCGGATCATGGAGCCCGCAGGTCACCCAGACTCCCGGAGATTTGTCCGATTTCATCGAGTATGACTTCACGCCGCCCACACCGGCAAAGAACTTCGCCCGTCTGAAAGTCACCCAGGTGCCTTGATTGAAGCGACACTAGACCTACTCGGCGGGCTGGAAGTCGTTCCAACCTCGCCGGGGAAGGTGGTCCCAAATAGAACAAATCCGGTCCAAGGCATCCGCTGGGAACGTGCTAAACTTCATTTGTGGCGCCGAGGGGAGCCGACCGGAGTTTCGCTAAATCCAGCCATTTCCATGCCCATTTTACCGCGCTTTCTATTCTGTCTGCTGGTGGTGGCTGTTATCCTGTCACCGGGCCAGCTCATGGCTCAAGAGCCCTCGACGAATCTGCTCGCGGACTGGTTTCGATACACGCAGGCGGCGTCCGGCCCGCGGCTGATGGCATCTCCTGAGGAAATCCAGCGTGCGGTAACCTCTCTGACATCCGGCGATGCCACCCACCGCGCGCGGCTTGATGCTTCGATCACCCGTGCCTTGAGTGACATCGACCGGATGCAGACGAACTATCGGTCGGTGAGTCCGAGTTTCAGTTTCGAGGCCCGCTCGATTCTCACCGAGGCGGCCGTGCTCTATCGCATTGCACGCGCCGTGCAGGCAGCCTCAGGCACGCCTTCGAACTCCACGCTGAACCTTTTCCGCGATGAACTCGTCCAGGTGGAGATGGATCTCGTCGGAGCCTTGCAACGCACCGGCACCACCACGGTCAACATCCACGTCGCACAAGGATCGAACATCCAGCCGCTGGCGGTGATCTATGACGCTCTCTACGATGATTTTACGGTCGCCCAGCGCCAGACGATCGCCACCACCATCGTCAATTATGGAATCATCCCGGCGTTCACCTGCATGCTGGCACCCGCAACGAACGGGGACCGGAAATGGTGGGGAAAACCCACCGAGGTGAACAACTGGACCACCATCATCCTCGGCGGCGGCATCATGGGATCGCTGGCGCTGCGGCAGGCCGATTATGACGGTTCCTTTTCGTGCTGGCCCGGCACCTCGAATGCCACCGCGAAGGTGACCAGAACTTTCCGCGCTCACTTCGACGCCTACCTCCCGGCGGCGTTGGATTTGTTTTCCGTCTCGATGAAAAGCATTCCGGACATGGGTGGCATGTGGGACGAGGGACCGGGATACAGCCACGATTTCGCCTATCCGTTATTTGCCAGTGTGGCGGCGCTGGAAATTGCCAGGAAAACTCCGACCGCCATGCCGCCGGCCTATCTCGGCGTATTCGGCACACACGCCAGGACGACGGCGGCTTCGTTCATCGAAATGGGCATTCATTTCTCCGGGCCGTCCCGCCTTGAGTTCACCCACAACGATGGGAATTGGTCGTTCACCAACAACGCGGTTGGTTTCCGCATCGCGGATTATGCCCGCCAGAGCAACGCCGCGTCACTCTGGCGGGCCGCTGCGTGGCGCGCCCGTGATCGCGCTCCGGGAACATGGAGCGGACTGCATCTGTTATGGTATGGCTTGTTCGATTGGACCCAGCCGACCAACTCCGCTCTGGGCATGTCCGGCTTCGATCCCTCGACCATTCCGTTAGCCCGCTATTTCCACAATACCCGCATTGAATACTCCCCGACGAATGTCGCGCGGCCCGGATCCAACGAACACATCGCCATCTGGCGGCAGAGCTGGACGGATACCAACAGCACCGCCGTGTTTTTCAAGGGTGGCGACAAGCGCAAGGACCGCCACGAGCATCTCGACACCGGGGATTTCCTCTTCGATTCGCTCGGTGTCCGCTGGAATGCCGACCTGGGTCCGCCTAACGGATATCCCTACTACGTGCCGCCCGCGCCCTACACCGGATCCACTTCCTATCAGACCTATCCGAAGCGGGCGATGGGCCAGAACACCATCGTCGTCAATCCGTCGAGAAACGACTATCTCTCCCGGGCCGTGCCCAAGCCGTGGCTGGATGTTGTGAACCCCGATCAGGCGATCAATGACGATGTGAGTGCGCACTGGGCGCCTTTGCAGAACATCGATACCAGCTCCGACTCCGGTGTTTGGTCCGCCTCGGTGAATCTATCCACTACCTACGCCCGCCACGGCATCCGCACCGCGGTTCAGGGCGCACCCGCTGATCCGCGCAGGCTATTTTCCTGGGACCGCAGTATGGGAAACCTGGAAATCCGCGACACGCTCCACTTCACCCAGAACAACAATGAAATCTTCTGGTATTGGCAGCTCCCCGGCGCGGGACACAAGCCCATCCACCTCTCGGAAAACCGCGTGATCCTCCAGGCGATGCGCGGATCCACTCCGGTCTATCTGAGCATCGAACTGATTTCCACCAACGCGGCGGTGAACGGCGGCTTCAAGCACGGTCGCATCGATGAAAATCAACCGCCCAACCAACCCTCCGACTCCATCCTCTGGGGATACGACAACGCCGCCAGTCAGCGAACGAACTTCCGCAAGCTTGCCCTGCGGCTCACCACCACCGGCAATTCCATCGACAGCACCATCCGCGTCTCGCCGCTGCCAGCACTCACCGGTGTGACTGAGGCGGCGGCCCTGATCCAGCTCGGCCTGCTCGGCTCGCTCTCGGACAAGCCCTGCAATTGGCCATTTAACGGCAATCTCGACAACGTCCACGGCGGCTCGTGGATCTCCTCCACCGGAGGAGATCCGGTCTATCAGTCCGACGCGGCCGAGGGCACCGCCTCATTGTTGTTTGACGGAATCGACGACGACCTGCGCACGAGTCTTTCACTGGAACCTTCGGGAAAATTTACCGTGGCTGCCTGGGTCAAGATCGGTGCAGGGCGGACCAACATCCAGACGATCGCTGCAAACGCAGCTTCAGGAGCGGCATCCGGCTTCAAGTTCTATGTCAACAATTATAACAGCGCTGACGGCGCACTGGTTTTTGAAACCTCCAATGGAGTGAACCAGAGCAAGGCCTTTACTGCGGCCGATGCCGTGCCCGCCGGCACCTGGACCCATGTCGCGGCGGTGGTGGACCGGGTCAGTGGCATCGTCCGCCTGTTCGTGAACGGCGAATTTGTTTCTGTCAGCACCACCGCCCGCACGGATTTCGCCTCCGGTGGCGTGCTGTATCTCGGGCGGATGGCATTGGGTGCCGGGGCATTCCCACTCGGTGGCGGTCTCGATGATGTCAGGTTTCTGCCGCGGTCCATGTCCGCAGGTGAAATCCGCGCTCTGGCCATGCCGCATCCTGCCGCACGGTGGACTTTCCATCGCGACCTCGGCGAAGTAACCGGCGGCAGCGCTCCCGCAACCGCCGTGAACGGATCCGGCCTCGTGACCACCGAGGTGCGCGGCGGCAGCCAGTCGCTCTATCTCGATGGAAATGACGATGCGGTGAGCCTCGGAACCATTGATCTAACCAACTCTTTCACCGTTTCACAATGGGTTCGCATCACAGCCGGCCGGTCCAGCATGCAAACCCTGCTTTTCGGCCGCGTCGAAGGCTCGACGGCCCACTCCATCCACCTTCATGCGAATACCTGGCAGACGGGCGACCGCAAGCTCATCCTCGTCACCACCAACGGCACCGCGAACACCACGCTGGCTTCGGCAGCGGGAGCCGTACCCTTTGGCGAATGGGTGCACATCACCGCTGCCGTCAATCGGGCGGGTGGCTCCGCGAAGTTGTATGTCAATGGCCAGCAGGTCGCATCCGGCGCGGTCCGCAGCGATTTTTCCAACAACCTGCCGCTGTGGATCGGATCGATGGGTGGCGGACCATACACCCAGAACCTTCAAGGGCATTGCGACGAGCTGCGGGTGGACCGGCGCATTCTAACGAACTCCCAGGTCGCGGGACTCGCCGGAATTTCCGGCTTCGCCCCGGCCATTTCCTCCACCGTAGTCTCGCCCGCGCCGCCGGTCGCCGGACAAGCGCTAACGCTCAACGTTACCGCCACCGATGCCGAGCCCGAGGACAATCTGCGTTATTCCTTCCAATGGGGCGACGGCCTGGCAGCTTCCGCCTGGAGCGCCAGCCCGCTTTCCCCGCCCAAGGTCTATCAAACGGGTGGTTTGTTCGATGCCACCGTCAGCGTTGACGACGGAACTCAGCGAACCCTCTCGCCGGTGCCCCTTGAAATCGCGGGACGGCAGAATAGTCCGCCCTCAATCTCAGCGATCGGCCCCGTTTCCATCCTGGCGGGCGAAACTTCGGAGGCCATCACATTCACCGTGAGCGATGATTTCAACGGGGCGGAATCCCTCACGGTTAGCCTTGTGAGCGACAACCCCGGCCTGCTTCCGGCAACCGCGTTCTTGTTATCGGGGACCGGCGGCCTGCGGACGCTGACGGTTACGCCTCCGCTGTGGTGCGTCGGCACGATTCCGGTAACGTTGACAGTGAGCGACGGTCAGTTGAGTTCTTCGGTCACGATGTCGGTGATCGTTTCGAACAACGGCTGGTCGTCAACCTGGACAACCGCCGCAGGGCAAGGGCCATTGACATGGTCGGGGGGTGGAAATTGGGCTGCCGGGAATGGCCCGGTTTCGGGGGCCTCCGCCGTGGTGCGACTGTTTGAAGGACAGTCGCTGCCTGCGACCGCGCTGGCGTCGTCCCAGGATGTTGCGGACCCGTTCGTCATGTCGCAGTGGATTCTCGGCGGCTCGGGCCCGGAATCGGAAGGGGGATCGTTCGCGCTAACAGGGTTTGGAATCCGGATGGTGTCACCCGACGGGACCTCTCCCGCCGTGGTCCGCCTCGACGCCACGTCCGGCAGCGGTTTCAACTACGTCATCGGCGTGCCCGTTGAACTCGCTGCAAATACGGAATTCACCGGTGCGGGAGATGCTTCCTTCGTATTTTCCGGGCATCTGTTCGGGATCGGTCTGCTCACGAAGTCAGGCACTTCCAGCCTCACTTTGGGTGGCCCCGTGCCGCTGGGACTGGCCGGTCCAACCACCATCGCGGGCGGCACCCTGCGTCTTGAGCCTGGTTTGAACAACCGGCTGCCATCTTCCGCTTCCGTCACCTTCAGGGGATCCTCGACCTTGGATCTCGGTGGGAATTCCCAAACTCTCGCCGGGCTAACCGTGCCGAACGCGGTCAGCCAGACCTCTGTCGCCGGAAAGATCGAAAATGGATCGTTGAGTCTGCTCACCGCGGGCAGTTTTGAAATCGGCCCGGATACGTCGAGCACCGGCCCGGTCACCAATACGGAATCGATCCTCGATCTAGCCGGGCTGGACTCGTTCACACTCACCACTCCCGGACGGCTGCAAATCCAGCCGAAGAACTACAACTCACAGAGTGGCACCGCCCGCATGACTTTGGGCGGGGTCAACGTTCTCACCTCGGACAAGCTGATCGTCGGCAGCAACGCCGGCGGGGGAGTCCACACGGGTATCCTTGACCTTGGCCTTCACAACACGATCCGAACGGATGAATTCGCGGTTGGACGTGCCGCCCGATCGGCCGGGACCGTCAGATATCGGAACAGCCTAGCAGGAAACGCCGCCACCAGGATTCGAGCTGAAGACGGCACCGGACGCACCGCTTTGTTTCAACTCGGTGATCAGTGGGGCGGATCAGGCTCCAACAACGCGATGGTCGATTTCTCCGGTGGAACCATTGATGCCCTGTTGGACGTGGCGGAAATCGGAAGGCACACGGCCAACGGTGCGACGGGATCCGCCGTGCTAACCATCGGTGCCGAAGGCGGCGTTTTCGATGCGAGCCGTCTGGTGGTGGGACTGACCGACAGCTCCTCTTCGGGCACTGTCAACGGAACGATCATCCAAAACGGTGGCAGGGTTGTCACGGCTTCGCTGGTGCTGGGATCAAGCACCGGGCATGCGACACCCCGCATCAACTCGCTCTATCAACTCAATGGCACTGGAATCCTCGAGGCTGGCGAGATCATCGCCGGACAGGCGGGGAATGTGAACCCCACCTCCACCCGCGTGCTGGAGTGGAATGGCGGGACCATCACCACGCTCGATGCCACCACCGACCTGCGTATCGCGGGACGCCCGTCGAATGGCCGGTTGAGACTGGATCTAGCGGATATCGGCACCCATACATTCGATATCGGCAGCGATCGGAGCGCGGTGATCGAGGCAAGTGTGGAAATGACGGGAAACGGCGATTTGACCAAGACGGGTGAGGGGAGGGTTGTGATCAATGGTCCGAATCCGGCGTATGGCGGCGAATTTCGGGTGAATGGCGGATCGCTGGAAATCGTGGGCGAAGACAGTGCCCTCGGGGTCGTCCCGGAGACATTGGTTCCCACCGCGATCACCCTGAACGGAGGCACGCTCGCACTCAATCAGGGTTATCAGGGTTTGGTCATGAAGACGTCGGCGGGAAGCGGTTACAGTTCGTTTCCAAAACTCGATCTGTCAGAAGTCTCCGGTGAAACCGTCCTCGCCCATGGACGCGTCGCGGCCGTGAGCGTGACCCAACAGGGGGCATCAAACCACACCGGAGCCACCATCACCTTTTCATCGCCGGATCTAGCAGGGGGTGTGCAGGCGGCTGCCACCGCCACGATGACAAGTGGAAAAGTCACCGCAGTCAATGTGACGAATCCGGGCTCGGGCTACACGGTGGTGCCCAGGGTTTTCATCTCACTGACCGGCGGCACCTCCATCACAACCGCGCCTGCGGCCGCCGTTTCGCAGGTCGCACTCGACGGAGCCGTGCTGGTCAATCCCGGCTATGATTTCGACGGTTCTCCCGTTACGGTCGCAGGTGCGGATTTCGCCGCTACCGGCACCGCCACTCCCGCAATTTCGCTTCACGCGAACCGGGGTGTTTTTCTCGGAGATGCAGGCGGAACGATTTTCACCGTCGGCGACCACAGTATTGCCGGTCCTATCGACGGGCCGGGTGGTCTTGCAAAATCGGGATCCGGGACCCTCGTTTCGACCGGTAACAATACCTATCAGGGCAACACCACCGTGGCCGAGGGGACGCTGCGTCGGAGCTCCGCCAGCCTCGCCGATGACTCCACGGTCTTGATCAGCCCGGGTGCCTCCCTCCACCTGGACCACTTGGGTATCGATGAGGTCGCGATGCTCGTGTTGGGTGGAGTCGTAAAACCTCCCGGCATCTATCATGCGGGAAATTCCGGACCCTGGATCACCGGGACCGGGCAAATCCAGGTCGGGGGCGGAAGTGTGACTTTTGAATCGTGGATCGGGTCGTTTTATCCGGATCCCACCCAGCCGGATCGAACCGGTTTCACGGCGGATCCAGACCACGATGGAATCGCCAATGCGATCGAATTCGTGATCGGCGGGGATCCGGAAATTGAAAACTCCAGTTCCAAACTGCCCGTGGTCACGGTCGATGGGGATTCCCTCAATTTTGTTTTCAGGCGTGCTGCTGTTGCCGCATTTCTCAACACTCGGGTGGAATCCGCCGTGGATCCTGCGGGACCCTGGATTCCGGCGGTTCATGGGGTGGGCGGCGTGACCCTTCAGGAAGATCCATCCGGCTTTGGCGAAGGGATTGACAAGATCACCGTCACGATTCCACGCGGTATGGATCCGACGAAATTTGTGAGACTTGTCGTGAAAGCTCCGTGACAGCGAGTGGATTTCACTCGGATCGAATCACCGTTTCGGTCAGGAGCAGGTCGCGCGCCGGCCCCGGTTCCATGGCAGCATGGATCATGTCCACCGCGGTCTGCATGTTTTCCCGGGCGATTGCATCCGCGGCAGTTCTCACAGCTGGCAGATAGGCGGGATCTGTCACCGGCATCCGGGAACGCCAATGCATGGCGCTGGCGGGATTCGCACGCAGGGCATCGCTCAGGACTTGAGTGGCCAAGGCCTGCCTGTCCGGAGACGCCGCATCCAGCGAGCGGAGCTGCTGCAAGGCCATCGCGGTATCTCCTGCCTCGGCCGCGGCTGCGGTCGCTAGCAGAAGGGCGCGGTCCCGCGCCTCGCTGGGCGGTTGGTCGCCCAGCCAGCTCGCGGCTTCCGTCGGATCCCTGCGCGACCATCCTTTGGCGATGGGCAGAAACCACGCCGAGCGGTCGGCATCTTCTGGCAGCGCGTCCCAGATCGGCAGGACCGCCTGCGGATTCTGCTCGAAGGAGTCGCTCAGAAGGCGGTCAAAAAGCGGTCTTGATTTCGGATCCAACGCGATCCGTTGAATGAGATCCAGTCTGTCAGATTCCGTGAGTTTGGCACTGCCTTGGTGATGATGGTCGTTCAGCGCGGTTCCGCCACGGTTTCGCAGGGAGTGGTCTGCCTTGGAGTCCACGGAAAGCAAATTCACGGCCGGAGATGCTGGCGGCGGCATCTTCGCGATCCCACGGTAGCACAAAACGGCGGCAGCCGTGACGAGCAGCCCGGCGGACGGGAAGCGCCAATGGAATCCGGATTTCATGGTGTGGGATGGCCGGCGGGAAATGCCCGCCGGCCACGGGGGAGGTTAGGGTCTGCCTGATTTCAGCGGTTGTGCTGCACCCAGACGAAGTCGTGATCCACCTTGACGTTGTGAGGCCAGGTGGACGACTTGTTGAAGCTGTAGATGCCTGCGGCAAAATGAACCCTTCGCGGCAACTTGACGGTTTTTTCAGCCGTGGTAGTGCCACAAGGTCCCAGCACGTTGATGCGGGCGGCGTCTTCCAAAGCGCCCCAGGTTTCCGGATTCGTTGCCGTCCTCTTGCGGACCTTGCGGTGGACTTGGGCGACATTCTCAGGATTGACGTAGAATTTGAATGCTCCCTGATTCTTTTCTACCGTGGAGAGTGTGATATCCGTTTTCACTTCGTAGAACTGATCTTCTGGCAGGAGGATGCCGTCCACCTTGTAAACCACTTCGGTTCCCGAGGCAGCGCTCTTGATCAGGATCTCGCCGTTTGGCCGTCGGAAAACCAACAGCCATGGGCGCCAGTTGTAGTGGTTTGCGCTGATATCATAGACATCGGGATAAAGTTGATAGAACACCACCTCGGATTTTTCAGAGTCTCCGAAAAACTTGAGGCGCATGGCCACCGAGTTGGTAAACACTTCCAAGGCCTTGGGATCGGCTCTCTGGACGTTGCCCGAGTCGGTGTAATAGTGAACCAGTGACCCGATGGAAGTGATATCCACCGATTCCAGCTGGGATTTCACACCCCGCTGGCTGCCCATCAGTTCATTGTTCAGATAGGCGGTCCCGTCGGAGTAGGTCTCCAAAGCCCGTAGGGTGCGGCCGCCATAGACCAGCTTGCGGAAGACCGAGAAATAGTTGTACTGATAGCGGTTCGCATACGAGACAAAGCCCGAACTGATGGGGCCCGCGGTGGTGCCGACGTCGGAGTCCCACCAGCCGGGCTGGCCGTTGACCACAAACTTCTTGGCGGCGGGGGCATTGATTTCCTCATACCAGAGGTTGGTCGCGGGATCGCAATGGTCGATCCAGGCATAGGCTGAGGACGATAGCGCCATAGAGACGGCGAACAGGATGGATTTTTTCATTTGGATTTTTTTTGGGTTCTGAAACGCCATGGAAGAAGCAGACTCTTTTCCATCCGATCAGTAACAAAACGAATTCCAGATAGGTAGACCTTCGGCAATCGTGTTCCTTGGACAGGCTCTTGCCGATTTGGGACTGTAATCAGCGGAATGAATCGGCCATTTTGCGGATCAGCCAGCCGGGAAGGCGAGGGAATGGCGAGGCCGCGTTCGCCGTGGTTGCGACCGGAGTGCAGACTTTCCCCGAAATGTCGGAACCTTTTCCAATTGGGGTCGCCTGGTCGGAATCCTACGGCTGCATGCCGGTCGAAGAAATCGGCGTCGCCGTCATGCGGCGGTCGTTTGATTCCATCTGGGGCGATGTCAGGAACGGTGACGGAAAGGTTGCAGGTCTGGGTGACCGATTTCCCGATGTTGGCCTTGACTGCCGCGCGGCTTGGGCATCTGGCGGACGCGGTGGATTGCCCGATGTTGGAAACTCCGACGATTGCAGGCGACGGCCCGGTTCCACACCACCTGCGGCTTTAAACCTAGTGACGGGCCGATGGGTTGCCGCCGTGGGATGGTCGGGGATGGGAGCGACGTCACAGAATGACAATAAGAGGGTCCTTGCGCGCCGTTGTGGTTTTGCTCCCGGAATTCGATCTCTTGGAAGCTTAGAGGGGCCTGATCATTGCTCGATCAACTAAAATCCATCTCACCATAAAACCATGAAATCCAAATCCACCCGTTTCGCCATCCTCGCCGTCAGCACTCTGGCTGTCTCCTACGCTCATGCCCTCAGTTTTGACTGGGTGGGTGCTGGCAATGCCTCATGGGGCACAGATACCAATTGGAATCCGGTCGCCGTGCCCGGTGCCGGCGACGCAGTGTTGATCGACCGGGATATCGTGGCGGCCATCAACATCTTCTACGCTGCGGCTCCCGAACTGGCGACCATCCGGCAGATCTCCTCGGTCACGGTGAATGACACCACCGCTCCGATTGTCTCCTACTCGCTCGTATCCGGGGTGGCGGGAAGCCAACTGGAGTTTCCAACGACGTCGCCGTTGGTTTCCAGTTCGATCGTCAACACGTCATCCGGCGCCCAGCGCCTGACCATTCAGAACCCGCTGTTTTCACAACCCGACTCCACGCTTTCCAAAGGTGGAAGCGGCAATGTCCGATTGGATTTCGCGCTGGCGGACGGCGTCACCGCGTTCAACACCAATGTGGTGGAAATCACCTCGCCAGATTCTGGCGGCGATCTTTGGTTGAGTGGTCCGGGTGGCAGCACGTTCAATCTCCCGAACGTCTCGTTTGGCGGTTCGAACAGCCGCCTCAGCGTCACCGGTGCGGCACCGGTGGACGTGAACAGCGGCATCAGCGTCGCGACGGGCACTGCTGAAATTTACGTCGGCGGGGGTGGCATCATGAACTTCATGGCCGGCTCCAGCCTGACTGGCAATGGATTCACGACGAGTTCGAACAATTCCGCCTACTACTACACGGGCGCAAGTTCCACCATCAACTGGGCCGGGGATAGTGGCAGTTTCAACCGGATCCGCATGGGAGAGCAATGGGGCAATAGCGGGACGTCCACACTGAATGTCACCGCAGGCACACTCAATATCACCGCTGCCGCCGGAAACTCCTACGCCGGCAACCCGAATGCGGACGGCAATAACATCCAGAACATGGTTCTAACGGTCAGTGGCGGCACTTTGGCCTTCACTTCTGCGACGGGTGCCGATTTCAACTTCGGCCAGGCAACCCGCAACAATGCCGTGGTTCCCGCCAATCTCACCACCGTCAACGGCAGCCTCACCGTTTCCGGAACCGGCGTGCTCGATCTTGGGGCCGGCACGAAACTGACCCTCGCGCGGCGCAACGCCACCAATACCATCGTCAACACCAGCGCCGATCTCAATCTCGACGGCGGCACCCTCCGAACTGCGAAGGACATCGGACGCGGGACGATCGGCACCGGTGCCGGAACCACCCAGGCCCGGGTTTTCCTCAATGGCGGCACGCTGCGGGCCACCGCGAATATCAGCAATTTGTTCTCCAATTTTGTCGGTGCCACCGATGGCATCTTTGTTTCCGCAGGAAACGCGGTCATCGACACCCAGATCTCCAACGTCGGCATCGCCGCCAATCTTCAGGAAAATCCTTCCAGCACCGGCGGCGGCCTAACCAAGAATGGCTCGGGAGTCCTCACCCTTTCGGGCGCTTTCGGCACCACTGGCGCGACGGTCATCAACGGCGGCAGCGTGCGTTTCAACAGTGCCGCCGGTTACACCCTCGCCCAGACCACCAGCGGCGCGGGAGGGGTCGGGGTCCAACAAGGCACCGTCGCGGTGACAAGCGCCAGTTTTTCGCCTGCCAGTCTCAACATCGGCGTGGGGGCCAACGTGCTCACGCCAACCATGGACTGGTCGGGTACCGGAACCATTTCCTCGATGGTCATCAATGATCAGGGAGCGCTCGCCAAAGGAATATTCAATCTCAATAGCGGTAGCCTCACGGTCGCCGGCACCACGTCGCCAGGCTACCCTTATTTCACCGATACCGTCACGATCGGCGGCAAAGGGGAAGGCGATCTGATCGTCAACGGCGGGACTTTGACGATGGAGGCTAACAAGCGCCTGATCGTCGGAGGACTGCCCCGCTATGGCGGGACTTTGCTCGCCGGTCCCTTCCCGCAGGTGGGTCTGCTCAAAATCACCAATGGTCTCGTCGATCTCAAGGGCGCGGCAGATTTCTGGGTCGGTTACGCCCAGGAAAACGCTGACGCCAAGTTCGCCGGCACCGGGACCGTCCAACTGGATGGCGGTGTGCTCCAGACCAGCCGGACACTCAAGGAATTCATCCATGAGGGGACCTACGATCCGATCAGCGCCGTGGTGCTCAATGGCGGCACCCTCAAGGCGGGGGCTGATGACAATGCCGACTGGATCGCTGCTGGAAACATCGACAGCGTGACCACCAACGGGGCTTCGATCATCGACACCAACGGCCGCAGCATGGGGATCTCCGCCGTCATCGCCGGCTCGGGTGGACTGACCAAGTCCGGAGCCGGCACATTGGCGCTCGGCGGACTCAACACCTACGCGGGAGAAACCATCGTTACCGAGGGCGTGCTCGGCATTTCCACGGATGACACCCTCGCCGATGGTGCTGCGGTGCGCATCGCCGCATCGGGTGCCAGTCTCGATCTCACCTTCTCCGGAGATGATGTGGTGGATAGCTTTTACATCGGTGGAGTCCAACAATTATCCGGCAAATGGGGTCGAACTGGATCGATCATCGCGTTGGGTGCGGCCCATGAGTCGGCTCTCATCACCGGTGACGGCCTGCTCAATGTCACCAACGGCTCCACCAGTGGAAACTTCGCCTCCTGGGCACTCGCCAACGGCGTGACCGGCGGGCCTAACGGAGACTCCGACAACGACGGCATTTCCAATCTCGTCGAATACGCGCTTAATCTCAATCCGGCCGGCTCCGATGGCTCAGCGGGAACCTTCGTCGGAAATCTGCTCAAGTTCGAAAAGCGGGGACTTGCCGTAACTAACGGTGATGTCACCTACGTGATCGAAGAATCCACCGATCTCGGCATTTCCGATCCATGGGCTCCCGTCACACCGACCAGCAACACGACGACGGAAATCACCTACCAGTTGCCAGACGGTCCGGTGAAGAACTTCGCCCGCTTCCAGACCACGGTCACTCCCTGACCGTCGCGAGTCCGTCATCAAATCCTCCGGCGGGTCCCAATTGCGTAAAATGCTGTCCCCGCCGGGGGATTGTCGGCTGATGGAAATCCTTTGAGTCTGACATGTGAACCCATTATTTCACGCTTTTCTCCCATGAAACCCAAATACCCACGTCTGTTGCCCTCCATTCTCATCGTCGCAGGTTCGATTTCCGCGCTATTGAATAGTTCCTCCGCCCTCGCCGCCACCTGGATCTGGGACGGTCCCAAGGACAGCAGCGGTGACTTCAACTGGAATACCGGCACTAACTGGAATCCCGACACAGTTCCGAACAATGATGCCGCCACCATTCTGTCCGTCTCCGACACCGATGGCTTCGACATCACGACCAATGTCAGCGGCATCAGCTTCGGGCGCTTGAATGTCGCCGTCACCAATACGTTTTCCACATTCAGGACTTCCAACACCAACACGATCACCCTCCAGAACAGCACCTCCGCCTTCATCATCGACACCACCGGGAGCAACGCGAGCTCTGGCTGGAATCCACGCGGATTGATCGCATCCACCGGTACCCAGGGCCTCCAGAAGCTTGGCAACGGCATCCTGACTTTCCGCTTCAACAGCGTCGTCCAAACCTATCAGGGGTTGGTCGATATCCAGGCCGGCGGAGTTGAGTTGCAGCGCAATGAAAGTCTAGGCAATCTGGCCAACGACGTGAAAATCGGCAACGCCTATCTGGCCCATTCCGGGAACAATGACACCTACGCCAATCTCGTTCTTACTTCTGGGCGCACCATCGAACTGACCAACGCCAACTCGCGGATCGTTACCGACGGCGTGACTAATGGCACGACATTACGGAACTTGGAAATCCAAGGGCAGATCACCGGCACCGGCAGCCTCAACAAAGAAGGGGGCAACACCCTTACGCTCAGCGGAGCCGGCAACAATTTCCTAAACACAGAGGTTAGAAGAGGCACATTGACTATCGCGTCGGGCAGTTCCCTCGGTACGGGGACGATCGCGGTGCTCCGCGACACCCTCAACCTGAACAACACCGCCCAGACTGCCACCGGCCTCACTCTGGGCAATGCCACCGCAGCAGGGCTTTCCCAAACCCTCAACCTTGCCAGTGGCCACACGCTTTCCCTCACCGGCAACATTACCTACAACGCCAACAACAACGGCATCTCTACCATCGCCGGTCCCGGCCGGCTCGCCGCTTCCGGTGCGGGCCGTGTGATTGATGTCGGCAACGGCACCCTCGCCACCGACCTGACCATCTCAGCGGTCCTCACCGGCACCCAGAATTTCGAAAAACGCGGGCTGGGAACCCTGCTCATGTCCGGTGGAACCACTGCCTTCACCGGCGGCTTGGTGCATGGTTTCGGCACCACCAACTACACTACGAATACTTTCACCATCGGCGGATTCGGGATGAACGGTCAGTCCGCGAACACTTCTCCGGTCGTGAACGTCTCCACCGGGTTTAATGTGAACATGTCCCAATACTCCGATGTGATCATCGGCGACCAAACCGGAACTGGCACCTCAACTTTGAACATCGATTCCGGAGGAAACATGCTTATCACCGGTGCCGGGTCGAACCAACGTCCCTTCGCCGTAGCCAATGGTTCGGGATCTTCGGATGCGACCGGAGTCGTCAATCTCAGCGGCGGAAAACTTACCATCGCGGCCAATCAGGTGGACGTTGGTATCGGCGGTAACAAACTCCGGACGGTTCGCACCTCGAACGGCACCGTCAATATCAACTCCGGCTCCACCTTCGAGGTCCTAGGCGCATCATCAACCTCCAACTCGATCTATCTGGGAACCACCCGCTTGGAATCCGGTGGAGCGGCTGCTAACGCCGGCACCACCCAGACCGGCACCGTCAACATCAACTCCGGCGGCACCTTCGAAACCTCCCGCACCATCACCCGCGGCGCGGAAAGCGGCAACACCACCGTCGGTAACCTCAACCTCGACGGCGGCACGCTCCGTGCCGGAACCGCCGACAACTCGGCCTGGGTCAGTGGTCTCACCCAGTTTGCCCTAGGTTCCGCCGGCGGGACGATCAACACTAACGGTCGCACCATGGGGATCGGCATGGCCATCAGCGGAGCAGGTGAACTCACGAAGTCCGGAGCTGGAACCCTGGTCCTCGACAGCGCGAACACCTACCTGGGAGGAACAGCGGTTACCAATGGCACGCTTTTGATCAACAACACGGTGGGTTCCGGCACCGGTTCGGGGGCGGTCAGCGTATCAGGTGGCGTTCTCGGCGGCACCGGCACGATCAGCGGTGCCATCGGCATCGGAGCATCCGGCACGCTTTCCCCCACCGCTCAAGCCAGTGGCGGCAAGCTAACGGTTGGTGCCGCCACTTTCGCTGCCGGCTCGATCTTCGACTGGGATTTGACAACCGCTGACAAGACCGACCCCGGTGCTGCTACTTCCAATTTTGGAAACTACGGTCAGTTAGCCGCGACGAGTGCTTCCGGTAGTTCGGTGTTCAACGTAACTCTCCTCGGTGGTGGCACCGGCACGGATAGCTACGCGGATGCATTCTGGAATACTAACAAGACATGGACGAATGTTTTTGACGCCACGGGATTGACCGACTTGACAAGTTTGTTTTCCTCGTTCAGCGGCGACGGATTGGTTACGAGTGGCAGTGGCTCATCGATCATCGGCACGGCGGGCGGGGAGGGGCATTTCAGCTTTTCCTCGACTTCTCTGAATTGGACCGCCGTCCCCGAGCCCACCACGGCGCTCGCCGGGTTGCTACTTGGGGCCGGCCTGCTCCGCCGCCGCCGGCAATAGGATTTTTCGCCACGATTTCCGGGGATTGCCTGCGGGTCCACTGACGCTGAATGACAATTCCAAGGAAACGGGGCCGTATTCATGACTCTCAATCATGTGGTATCACCCTTTCACCCTTGGAATCCCATCAGCTTTGAAAACCATTCCGACCCGGATCACCCGAGTTCTTTTCCTTCTGTCCTGCCCTCTGGCGCTTGCCGATCCGACAACTCCCGCACCAGCGGCCACTGCCGGATCGGACCTGTTTGGCAAACAGACGGGTCGTGTCGAACGCTTCAGGAATGCCGGCGTGCTCGCCGGGTGGACGGGGGCGAACCAGCGCGACAAAGTCACCGAGAGCACCGCCGAGGATCACGACGGAAATGGCAGTAGCCTGCTCTGCCTGATGAAGAAGGATGAAGCGGACACTCCAAAGGGTGGCTGCCATGCGGAGATGCATCTCAGCAAATTCCCGGATGGGACCCCACTCGCCACCGGCAGCGATTTCAAGCTCTTCACCTCCCATTGGTTCAAGTTCGACGAGGACTGCCGCAACATTGACGTGGGGATCTGGCAGTTGAAAAACCACGAGGGCCCCGAGCAATGGAAATACCTCGTCGCACTGTGGATGGAATCGCGCGGAGGTGGAGATGAGTTGCTGTTCGAGGTGAATCCGGAAGGGGTCGACTACAACATTTATGCCAAGCTCAGCCGGGACGGGTTGGAGCCTCTGAAACCGGGAGTCTGGCATCACCTCGAAATTCTCGGGCATTACACCGCGGATAGGAAAAGTTGGGCCGCCGTGCGCCTGAATGGCAAAACACTCACCTGGTATGCCGACCGCGATGGGAAACAACGAATTGGCATGACCTGGCAAGGGAAGGCACTACCTGAAATTGCGGCTGCAAGCTGGCAGTTTCAAGTCGGCGCTTACGGGTTCTTCAACAAACGAGGCCCGCAGGAAGGCCGTTTGTGGATTGACGACATCCGGGTGGGCACCGAAGCCCCCGCCGGAAAATCTTCGGGAGCACCACCCCGGAAATAGCCGGACGATGAATACACGGGCACCTCGCGGAACCTCCGTCATTCCGCTTTCAGTCTCATGAATCTCCGGGGGTGAACGCTCATCAGCGCGCCATCACGCACGGTGACCTGCCGGACGGAGCCACTGCCTGTTTCCGTGACGGTCACTCCCGACACGAGCGGAGTAAATGGATTGCCGCCGGTGGAGCGGGCGATTGCTGTCCAATCTAGGGACAGGGTATCTGTTACCTCGACCACGAATGGTGCGTCCGCCGCCGCTGTGTTGCGGGTGAAGGTCATCCCAAAACGGCCATCCCCGGAGTCGATCACTCCACCGCTGGCACCTGGATCACCGATGTTAGGCAGCGATCCGAGCACGTATTCCATGCGGTTGACGAGGCCGTCCTGATCCGGGTCTTCGGAATCGCCCGATGCCGGATCGCTGCTCCACGCCAGACCGAACTGTTGTTCCTTCCACGCCTCGCT
Organism: Akkermansiaceae bacterium; assembly: GCA_041736495.1. GTDB lineage: Bacteria > Verrucomicrobiota > Verrucomicrobiia > Verrucomicrobiales > Akkermansiaceae > Luteolibacter. Next base: position 31,627 of record JBGSTM010000012.1, on the reverse strand, counting down.
GTCGGTCACGGGGGCTGTAACGTCGCTTGCGTCGAGTTGACCGAGGAATGCGATCAATTCCTGCTGCTGTGAAATGGATAGAGATCGCACTTTGGCGTGAGCGGAGCCAGAGGGAGCATGCGTCTCATTGAAAACCTCCTCCAGTGTGGTGGCGGATCCATCATGGAGATAGGGGGCGGAGTCGAAAATGCCGCGCAGGGTGGGGGAGTCGATGCCGCCCAATGACTGTCCGAGTCGCTTCCCGGATCCGCTAGTCATCGTGCCGATGTCGTGCAGAACGGCGGCCCCGCTATCGGTGAACTCCGCTCCGCCATGGCATTCGTAGCATTTCAGCGTGAGGTAGTGCGCTCTCCCGGCAAGGGCCGATGGTGTGGACTCACCGCCGCTTGCTCTCTTCGGACTTTTAGGGAAATCCGCCAGTGAGGTCACGTAGGCCGCGAGCGCGTCGAGGTCCGCGCTAACACCCGCTTTCGACATACCCAGCGACTGATCCCGCGTGCCGGTGTGGAAATCCTCATCATCCATGAAACCCATGCCGCCGAAGGGGCCGCGCATGTCGTGCTCGAAGTCCTGGATTTCATCGAAGTTCGCCGACCAATGCACGAAACCGTGGCCGGCTCCCTTCCGCCCGCGCAGGTCGGTCGTATTGCGCAGGCCTTCGCCGCGGTCGGTGAAGTCCCAGGTCCGGCCGTCGTGACCGCCCTCGAGATGGCAGACGGCGCAAGACTGATAGCCTTCCGCCGCCATCCGCTCGTCGGCGGCGTTGTAGAAGATCCGCTTTCCTAGCAGGACTTGCGGTGCGAGCATTTCCACCGCCACCAGCGGCGTCTCAGCCAGCAGCGGCACGTCGGATGAGGTGCCCGCCAGCAGCCCGCTGAGGTCGAAGGTGCTGATGCTGCGGGAGAGGTAATTCATCACATAGGCACGCGACCCGCCTACGCAGACGGCTTGCGGTGCGGCGCCGGTTTCCAGTGAACCCAGTGCGTTGCCGGTGCCGGTGTCGATGATCCGCAGGGTGTTGTTCGCCTGCATGGCGACCAGCGCGAGATCGCCCCGTGGCGAGAATGCCATGGCCCCTGGCAGGCTGTGGTTGTCAATGTCGATGCGGGCGGTGGGCAGCTCGGCATTCGCTGTCAGATCGAGTCGTGACAGGATGCAGCGCACCGTGTTGTCATGCGTCAGTGGCAGCCCGTCGCGGAAAATGCCGCGCTGGATGTTGTCCTTTTTCGAGGGCACCCAAGCCTGGCGGCCGTCGGGCGCGATCGCCGCGTCCATCAGATAGTTCGGCAGGCCGCGCCCGCCATTCTGCGAATCCGGGGTGGTGTCGATGGCAAGGGCAAAGGTCCGTACCAGCGTGAGCGTGGTCGGATTCACCTCCCAGACTTCGCCAGAGGAATCCGGAGAAATAAAGCGCGTCACCAGCACGCGGCTGGAATCGCCGCTTACCGAAATAGCTCGCGGCTTGCCGCCGAGCGTGAGGCTGGCAGTGACCGTGCGTGTCGCCGGATCAAGCTTGAGGAGCTTTCCGTGGCCGCTGCTCGCCGCAAATACCTCGCCACCATCCGGAGAAAACACCACCGCGACCGGTGCCGTGCCGTGGCCTAACGAAGTTGACCCTTGGAGTATGCCGGATACGGGATCATAAGCGCGCAGTTCGTCAGAGGCCTCGCAGGCCACCCACAGCGATGCGCCGCCGGGCGCAAGTGCCAGTGAACGCGGCTTGCTGCCCGCGGGGATTTCGAGCTCTTTTTGCAGCGAAATTGCGTCCATCCTTGTGATCGTCCCGCTATCCGGATTCGCGCACCAGACTTTGCCATGCAGCGCGTCCAAAAGAATCGGCGAAGATGACGTCGGAGCCACCGCCGTCGCCGGATAGGTGATGACCACGAACAACTGCCGGGTCTCCATGGCAACCCCGTCGCTCACCCGCACGTTGACGCGATAGCGGCCTGGCGCGGTGTAAACATGCGCTGCGGAAGTGGCGGTGGAAAACGCGGTCGGAGCGGAATTGTCGCCGAATGAGAATGAAACCAACGGCGTGTCGAGCGGGTCCGCATCGCTGGGTATTACGGAGAAGTTCACGCTCTGGCTCACCACTGGCGCGGTGGGTGTGATGGTGGAAACTCCGATCACCGGCGGCTGGTTCGAGCGGGCGGCGAGTGCTTGCAGATCCGGTAAGGTTAGGATTCTGTGATAGAACTGCACGTCGTCGATGTTTCCATGGAGCCGGAAGACTCCACCCGCGAAGGCCCCGACGTTTGAGGGGCCGTTGGTGAGAAAGTCGGTGTGTAAGCTGCCGGTCGCCGCTTGGGCGATGCCATTGTAATAAAGCGTCGCCAGACCGGTCGTGCGGTTGACCGTCACCGCGACGTGGTTCCACTGGTCCAGCGCGAAGACATCCGCTGCGGTGGCGAGCTTGCGGTTGCTGGTCCCGTTGCGGGTTTCGAGCACGATTTTGCGGTCCTGGGTGTTGTAGGTATTCAAATAGAGGCTCCACCCCGAAGCCGTGCCGCCGCCGGAATTGGCGAAAATGGTCTGGATGGTCGCCGGTCCGCCGCTCGGGACCTTGACCCATGCGGCGAGGCTGAATTCATTTCCGGACTCCACCGCGTCGCCGGATAGATAACCGGGCGTGCCGGTGGTGAGCGCATTGGACCCTTCGATGCGGTCTGTTGAATAAGTTGGCGTGCCGGCCGCCACGAGGTCGCGCGCGTTTCCAGAGACATCCACAGCGCTGCCGTTGAATGGCCAGCGCGCGAGCAACTGGTCCTGCGCCAGCGCCCGGATCTGGGTTCCGGTGAGTTCTCCGGGCAGGATGCGCGCGTCGTCGATCCCGCCGCCCAGATAGAAAATGTTGTTTCTCATCCGTCCGAGGTCGAGAGCCGCGGTGGTGGCGAAGTCGCTGCGGATCCGGGTGGTGGTCGTGACTTCCGTGCCGTTGCAATAGATCCGCGCGATGCCGTTGGCGCGGTCCACCGTCACGGCGACGTGGTTCCATCGGTCGTAGGGAAATGCGTTGTCCGCCGTTTGTGCGGAGCTGCCGAGCGTGCCATTTCCGGTTTCGAACGTAATCTGCCGGTCTGTGTTGCCCGAGCGGTTCACGAACCACCGGAAGCCGTCGGCGCTTCCTCCCGACCCGGAATTCGCCGCGATGGTCTGGATGCTGGTGCGCCCGGTCGGGATCCTCACCCAGGCTGATAGGGTGAAATGATCCCCGAGCGCGAGCGACGCGACTTCCGCGCGGCCAGTGCTGCCGTTCAGTTCCAAACTGCCCGGTCCTTCCTGAGCGTTGGTTGCATAGACAGCACCGCCGGCGAGCGTGGCATGGTGGCCGTTTCCGGAATCATCGAGCGCCGTTTGATTGAACCGCCAGCGCGCGAGGCTGCCATCCGGAGCGCTTCCCGCTGTCCGGAACGTCATCCGGTATTCCTGTGCGGAGGAATTTCCCGCGAGGTCTCTAACTCCACCGGCTGCCAGAACCACCTCGTAGGTGGTGTCCGGCAACAGTGGCACGGCGGGTGAAAAATTGATCACGCCCATCTGCGTCGAGTAAGTGCCCGTCACGGCCGCGCCGTCGACGGGGCGCACGGCGAAGGAACTGGTATTGAGCGAGGTGACATCCATCGGCTCGCTCATGATGAAGCCCACGCGGCTCGTCAGTGGGATCGCCTGGGCACCGGGGAAGGGACTCGCAAAGCCAACAGACGGACCGGCGGTGTCCGGTGCTTGCTGGAGCGGGATGACCGAGCAACGCTCCGCGCCCTGGTTTCCGCCGGTGATGCCCATGTTTCCGACGACCTGCACGAAGTCTGCCGGGGCTGGAAGCGTGTGGGTTTGCTCGATCGTTAGGTTGGCGGTGTTGAATCGAACCAGCTTGGCCGCGCCCGGGCAACAGTAGCCCTTGCCGTCCTTGAGCGTGACATAGCGTGGATTGTTGGGAATGGCGATGAACCCGACCTCGGCGATTTCCGCCGGATTGGAGAAATCATAAACGCGGATGCCGATCCCGGTTTCACATTGATAGATCCGGCTGCCGTGCACATAGGACGTGTAAACATTGTTGCCCGAGATCTTCTGGCCCAACAGTTTCGGCTGGGCGGGATCTGAAATATCGAACACCGCCACGCCGCGCGCCTGCGAGGCGGAGCAGATTAACAGGTTCCCCACCGCGTGTAGTGCGCCTACTGGGAAGCCGATCGCCGTTCCCAGGTCGAACAGGTTCGCCCGCGTGCCGCCGGTGTGGGTGATGCGGGCGATTTCCAACAGGTTTGCACCGCTGCCGTAACCGTTGCGCGGTCGGTAGACGTGCGGCGGCTGGGCGAAATACCACACCGGGCTGACCGTCCCGGAGTAAGTGCCACTCACCGCCTTGTCGTCGAAATCCCAGATGCGGAACGACGACCCCTGGAATCCGTCGATCATCCGGTCGTTCCAGAAGGCCGCCATGTGCGGTTTATTTCCGCTGGCAGCGACTGCCGTGATCCGCGACGGACTGCGCGGATTGGAAAGGCTATACCAGTTCACCTGGCCCGGCACCGAGTTGTTTACCGCACCAGCCGAGCCGATGTAGAGGTAGCCGTGCTGGAAATCCGCGAAGGTCGGCTGCGGCCCGACTTCCGCCGGAGGAAAGCGGAACACTTCGGTCCCGATCTCATTGGAGTTCCAGGTCACTTGTTTCAGCCCGGGTCCGGGAGCTGCGGTCGTCGGTGTTGAGATGAGGGAAAGCCATCCGGCAGCCAGCGCGATGATCCGCCAGCCGCTTTCTAACCCATGCGATTTTGCTGAATTCATGACTCCGGGGTTTTTCTGATTCGGCGCATGAGTTCTGAAAACGTTCGACACCCTACGACGAGATTTGCGCAAAAGCCATTTCGATCGCTGCCGACGGGCTGGCAACTTGCTGGACGGGTCAATCTATTGTTGATTTGCGACGTTGCCAATCGATGATCCGCGGGCTATTTCAGAAAGGCTTTCCCGCCAAAAGGCCGACCGGCGATCAGCTTGCATTGTTGGTGGAATGCCCTTATTTCCCATGAAACAAATCTCCATCAGTCTGCGGCGCGTTTTCCTCTTCAGTTCCTACGGTTTGTTAGTTCCAGCCGTGCAGGCGGCCGTCGTCCCCGCACCCGTTTTCGGTGATTATACGGTGGTTCAGCGCGGCATGCCGCTGCCGGTGTGGGGCACCGCGGATCCCGGCGAGATGGTGAAGGTCTCCTTCGCCGGGCAGTCCCACGAAACGAAGGCGGGTGCGGATGGCAACTGGCAGGTAATTTTCGCTCCGCTGAAGGGTGGTGCGCGCGGCAATATGGTTTTTTCCGCCACCAACACGGTCGAGGCCAAGGACGTGGTGGCGGGTGAAGTGTGGTTTTGTTCCGGTCAGTCAAACATGGGCAAGGACGTTGGCACGTCGGCAAACGCAGCCGCCGAGATCGCAGCGGCGGATCTACCTGATATACGCCAGTTCCAGGTGCCGCCCAAGCCGGCGACCGAACCGCAGGATGCGTCGTTTCTGAAAGGCGCGACGTGGAAGCCCGCGTCGCCGGAGACCGTGGGGAAATTCACTGCGGCAGGTTACTATTTTGCGAAGGAGATCCATCGGAAATTTGACGTGCCGGTGGGTATCATCAACTCGTCTTGGGGCGGGACCAGAATCCAACCGTGGATGCCTCCCGAGGTGCTGAAGGCGGATCTCGGCTATGAAAAAATGCTGGAGGGAAAAAAGGCGGAAATCGCCGCATGGCCGGCCCGCAAAATCGAACTCGACCAACAGCTCAAGGATTGGGAGCAGCAGTCTGCCACTGCCAAGGCGGAAGGTCGGGAACCGCCGGTCAAGCCATGGATTCCCCGGCCGCCCGACGAGGGGAACAACATGCCAGGGCAACTTTATAACGGCATGATCCACCCGCTGGTCCGTTTTCCGATCCGCGGCGCGCTGTGGTATCAGGGAGAGTCGAACGCCGGCGGTGGGGTGGGGGGAGCCGCCGAATACACCCGCTTGCAGATGGGCATGGTGGAAGGCTGGCGCAAGGCATGGGGCATTGGAGATTTTCCATTCTACTTCGTGCAACTTCCTAACTTCATCGCGGCCGACGCCACCGGCAGGAGCTGGGCGTTCTTTCGCGAAGGGCAGGAAAAGTCGCTGGCCTTGAAGAACACGGGCATGGCGGTGGCAATCGATATCGGCGACTCGAATGACATCCATCCGGCGAACAAACAAGAGGTCGGACGCCGTCTTGCCCGGCTTGCCTTCGCGCGCACTTACCGGCAGGCCGGAATGGCGGGCAGCGGTCCGGTGTTTGCCGGCAGCTCGGTGCAGGGCGATGCCATTCATGTCCGCTTCAACCATGCGGAGGGCGGGTTGGTCGCAAAGGACCCGCAGGCGGTCACCGGATTCGAAATCGCGGCGGCGGATGGGAATTTCCAGCCGGCCAGCGCCAATCTTCAAGGTGATGGCGTGACGGTCCGCAGCCCGGAAATCAAGGTTCCCGCGTTCGTCCGCTATGCTTGGATCAATGACCCGCAGGCGGGTTTGTCGAACAAGGAAGGGCTGCCGCTGGCGCCTTTCCGGACCGACACATTCGGGAAGTAATCTGACACGGGTTCACCACCTCCGGTCACGTCACAATATGATGATAATCAGACCTGTCTTGTAGGTTGCCGTTCCTGTCCACGGGGGGCAACTTTCCCCAAATTGCCCGCGGGAGACTCTTGCTCCATCTAGATATTTATGAAAACCCTGCTTATTCTGATTTCCGCATTCATCGCCGCATCCGTCGGCTTCTCTCAAACGCTGAGCCTTACTCCGATCAATGCGAACGGGGTTTTCAGCCTGGGAGCTCCAGTGGCTTGGAACGTGGGTTTCAGCGGCGGCACGTTCACCAGCGGCACCTACACCATCAAGAAATTCGGTGGAACGCAGGTGGCATCCGGCACCATCGACCTTACCCAGCCGAATCCGCAAATCACGGTTGCCGGGCTAACGGAACCTGCCACCCTGTTGGCGGACCTGCGGGCCACGCCCGCGGGAGGCAGCCAGATCAGCGCGCTTGGCGGGGCAATCACCGAACAGAACCAAATCCGCCCGTCCCTGGCGCGGCCTGCGGATTTCGACTCGTTCTGGGCCTCCAAGATCGCCGCCCTCAATGCGGTGCCGATGAATACCGTGATCACCCAGGCGGATAGTGGAAATGTGAACGTGCTTTATTACAAGCTGGAGTTCGACAACTACAACGGGCAGAAAATTTACGCGCAGATGGCGCGGCCGCTCAATGGGACCAGTTTCCCGGCGATCATCACGATGCAGTATGCCGGGGTTTACGGCCTCCCAAAAACCAACGTCACCAATGATGCTGCAAACGGGTGGCTGGCGATCAACGTGATGGCGCATCCCTATCCATACGACCAGCCGGCCTCCTATTATACCGCGCTCGAAGCGCAGGGCGGCGCACTCTACAATTATACGAAAATCGGGGCGACGAGCCGCGACACCAGTTATTTCCTCGGAATGAATCTCGGAAACCTGCGTGTCGCCTCCTACGTGTGCGGCCGTGCGGATTGGAATGGCCAGACACTGGTCGCGACCGGCACGAGCCAGGGGGGCTATCAGGCAATCATGCTCGCCGGCTGTGAACCACGCGTCAACGCGGTCCTGGCCAAGGTTCCCGCGGGGGCTGAGACCGCCGGAAACTTCGCGGGGCGGGCTCTTGGCTGGCCTTATTGGACCCAGACTAACGGCACCGACGCGCTGCTGATCAAGGAAACCAGCCGTTACTACGACATCGTGAACTTCGCACCCCATACGTCGGCTCCGGCGCTGATCGGCATGGGGCTGATCGACACGACATGCCCGGCTTCCGGAGTCTCTGCGATGATCAACGAGTTGGGTGGCAGCAAGGAAATCTCCATTTCGCCCTTGGAGGGGCATTCGGGCGCACTCACTGCATTCGGGACGCGCCGAGCTGCATGGCTCAACGCGTTGCGCGTCGGCAGCCCGGCTCCGGTCGCCAATCTGCTCGCCGCGCCCACTGTTCAGGCCACGGCGACCAGTCCTTCCAGCGTGCTTCTCCAGTGGACCAATAACGCGGTGACTGCCACCGGTTTCGTATTGGAATACACGACCACTTCGGGCAGTGGCTGGCAGACCCTCGCCCAGCCAGCCGTGGGCACGACCACTTTCTCACACACCGGGCTAACGGCCGGGACTCCTTATTACTATCGCATTCGCGCCATCGCGCCGCCGACGGCCACACCGCCCGTCGCCACGACGACCAGCCCGGCTTCCAACAACGTGCTTGCCACTGTCAGCACCCTTGCGGAACCTCCGGCAGAAGCTCCGCCGCGTGTTTTCTATCGACTGCGGATCGAGCAGGCACGATGAGAAGCGGGCGCGATCAGCGGGTGCTGCCGAAGTAGGCAAGCGGTTTGCCTGTGGCCACCGCACGGTAGCGCAGCAGGGCTTCGAGGAAATAGTAGTCGGCATAGTTCAGCGGGACATTGATTTCGCTGTTGTTCGGCAGGAAGCCGGTGGAGCGGGTGAGCAGGAATCCACCGTTCGTGCCCGGCTCGGCCAGGAAGGCCGGGGATGCGAGGGTCAGCAGTTGATCGCGTGCATATGCGAGCAATGCTTTGCCGTCTTTCGCGCTTTGGCTGAGCTCGATGAGTGCCGAGGCCATCACGGCGGCGGCCGAAGCGTCCCGCGGGGTGGATTCTGCGGTTTTGACTCCGAAATCCCAGTTCGGAACCTTGTCGGTCGGCATGTTGGGGTGGGCCATGAGTACCCTTGCCAGGGAGTCCGCCTTGTCGAGATATTCGGGCTTGCCCGTTTCCCGATACATCATGGCATAGCCGTAGATCGCCCACGACTGGCCGCGTGCCCATGGGGTGCGGGTGTCCGCTCCCTGGCAGGCGTAGTAGGCGCGGATCCAGCCGGTTTTCGGATCATAGTCGACGACGTGATAGGCCGTCCCGTCGGGCCGGAAATGCTGCTTGAGGGTTTTGTCCGCGTGACTGATGGCGATGTCGCGGAGTTCTGGATCCCCGCCGTTTTTCGCAGCCCATGTGAGGAGTTCGAGGTTCATCATGTTGTCGATGATGACCGGACAGATGTAGGGCTTGTGGTCCCATGAGCGGATCATGCCCAGCTCCGGAATGTAGCGCGTGGCAAGTGCGGTCGCACCATCGCGGAGGATCTGCCGCGTTTCGGGCTCCGGGCTCAGGCGCAGCGCGTTGCCGTAGCTGCATCCGAGCATGAATCCGCCATCGTGATTGCCCTTGAAATGGCGGATGCGCTCGAGACGGTTGGTGTAATCCCATGCCCTCTCCTTCCACTCGGGTGAGCCGTTGTATTCATGGAGGAACCACAAACAACCCGGGAAAAATCCGCTGGTCCAGTCCTCGGGCTTCACCGTCACCAGCTTGCCATCCGGACTGATCGTGCGCGGGAGGTTGGGATCCGTGGCGATCTTTTCGAGCATGCCGCTGTATTGGGTGGCGGCCCTGGCGAAGATCTCGGGCATCTGTTTCATCAACGGATCCTCGGCACGGGCGGAGATTGAAACCCACATCGAAATGGCGAGGGCGAAACAGCAGGTAGATTTTTTCATGATTGAGGTAAGTTGAATCGGATTCATGGTTTTGGCGATGGGATCCTGAGGATGACTATGGCATGTCATGCGGGAGAGTGTAGAGTGATTTGGACGGATTCAGCCCCGTTGGAGACAACGGTGAAGGGAATGGCCTGGAAGCCGGGGATGAGATTGAAGGCGAGGGGAGCCCGGGTCACTGCCTGGTCGGAAACAATTGCTAACATGCCGGCGGGTTTGGTGATTTCACAGCGTGAAGCATTCACTTGCGTCAATGTTTCCCTCGCATGGGCAATCACAGGAACCACCAGCGACCACTCGCCGGCGATGGAACCCAGCGGTGTGGCTCGAATCGAGAATGAATCCATCTTGAGGGTGTATTCGATTCGGAAACGAACCTCGCCGGTGGTCGGTGGTTTACCCTGGGCGGAGAGCAGTTGGGCATCGATTTCAAAGCGTTGGGAGTTGCTAGCGGACTCGGCCAGGATTTTGGCGGTGCCGTCATGGAGGTTGGTGAACCAGGTGCCGTCGGTGGTTTTCATTTCTACCCGGCAGCCGAGTGGAAAATTGCCGCCTTCAGGCACGGGCTGCATGTTGGCTGCTTCCACTGGCAGGTAGTTGGCGATGCCTGCGGCGAGAACGGGGCCAAGGCGCTGGTGCCAGAGCATCCCGAGCGTGCCACCGGTCGCTTGATAGAGTCCGGGCCGATAGAACCAGTCGCAGCCGCTGACGGTGGCGCGCCACGGACCCAGTGCTGCCAGATGGACACCGATTTCAGGGAAATGCCGGACACTGTCGGCGACCGATCGCGGAAGGGCAGGTTTGGGATCGGAATCCGTCGGGTCTGGCAGATAGTGCAGGGCCGCAGCGAGTGTCTTGGCGTGGGCGAACGTGTGATGGATGCAAGCCTCCACTCCCCGATGCTTGAAGTGCGGGCCACCGTGGAGCAGCCCGCCATGGGTGCAGGAGCGGAGCAGTCGGAGATTTGCCAGGGCGGCGGTTGCGAAGACCGGATCGGCTGCCGCGAGGCGGACGAAAGCGGACTGGCATCCATCGGCGGTACTGCTACCCCAGTAGGTCCACTTGTAGCTCCGCGTGCCCCATGAGTTATCCCATGCGCCGTCAGGGAGCATGAATTCCAAGTGGGTTCTGAGGGATTGTGTGGCGGCGTCCAGCACCTCCTTGTCCCCGGTGAGCATCGCATAGTGGACCAGCGAGGGCAGTGACTCCTCGACGTTGTATCCGAGATCAATCGGATAGCAGCCTTTCCCGCTCTGCCTGAACGGGTGGCCTTCTCCGAAGAGGAAGTGGTCCTTCGGTGTGAAGAACGCCAACACCTGCCGGGCAAGTTCGCGCCCTCGGGCTGTGAACCTGGGTTCGTCCAACAGATGCCCCAGCAAAGTCAGGCAGTAGGCTCCGGCAGCGGCGTAGTTGATGTTTCCATACTCGGTCGTGAATGTTGCGCGAATAAACTCACCCGCACGTTTCAGCCGCTGGCGCATCGCGGCGCGAATGGCTTCATCCAGGAGAGGCGCATGCCATTCAAGCGATTCGGCAAGGGCGATCGCACTGAAGACCGTGGTTCCCTTCCACGATTTCGGGTCGGTCTCGTTGGTCCAGGCTCCGTCCGGAGAATCCACGTTTTTCATCCATCCCCAGGCGGCCAGCGCTGCATCCCGATAGCGCATGTCACCATTGCGCGCGGCCATGGAAAGTAGCGGCAAGATCGCGTCGCCACAGCGGCCATGGATGCGCGAACAGGCCGGGCATTGCAGTGCGCCGTGTAACGCGGGATTTTCTGGATCGATGATCTGCCGGCGGAGAAGTCCCTCGCACCAGTCGCGCAACAATGAGGCCGCCTCCACATGAAATCCTACCGACGGATCATCTCCGGTTTCTCCCCGCAGCCTGCCGACCGAGCTAATGACAGCACCCGCAGTGAGTTGTCCGAGGAAATGCCGGCGGGAGAGTCCGGTCGTGAAATTTTGTGAGATCCGGTCCATGGGTGGCATTCAGGTTGCGCGGGAATATCATGGAAGCGCGACGGTGGCTTGTCGCGATAATTTCGTGAAGTCCACGGTCTTCCGGATTTTTGTGCCGTTCGAGATGATAGAAATCTCGTAATTTCCATAAAACCCGCGGGTGGCGAAATCGCCGTTTTGGCCGGTGACACCTGACGGCCGGGTCCACCATTCCCGGGTCGTTAGGTCGAGCCACGCCTTGCCGTTGGGTTTGAGGGTCCAGTCCTTCCTCCACATGGCGGCGTCCGGTCGCCAATGGCGGCCTTCCCAGAAACCCCAGGCCATGATCGCGGTCACCGACGGATGGCTGAAAGCGAGTGTGAGGAGATCACGGGTGTAGTCGGCCTGCAACGACTCGTCGGACGTGTCGATGTCGAACTCGGTGAGCTGGATTTCCAGTCCGAGCGCGCCCCAGCGGTCGAGTTCCTGAAGCGCGAGTTCCGGCGGCGTGACGGACCATCCGAAGTGGCATTGCAGGCCAATGCCGCCGATGGGTGCGCCTTGTTCCTTGAGGAAACGCGCCGTTTTCTCGAAGTGATCCTTGTGGCGGGTATTCATTCCGCCAGCGGCGAGGCCTGCGTAGTCGTTGAGAAAAAGCACGGCGTCCGGATCGATGGCACGTGCCTGTTGGAACCAATCCACCATGGCTGCGTCACCAAGCAGATCCATCAGGTCATGATGGGCGTAAGGTTCGTTGATCACGTCCCAGTCATGGAAACGTCCACGGGTGAGGGTCATCATTTCGGTGATCCTGCCGCGGATCATCTCCCGCACCTCCGCAGGATTGGTCCGGGCCTTGCTAACGGATGTCGGCAGGTATTGCCAGCTCGGCCAGAGCAGGACGTGTCCGCGCATGGCGATCCCGCGTTGCTGGAACCAGTCGAACGAGGTGAGCGTCCGGTCGCGCGTCTGCTTGTCCGCCCGCTCCCAAGAATGCCACTTCAGTTCGTTTTCAAAAACGACGCGTGAAAAATTCCGGTCGATCACCTCGCGGTAGCGTTTGGAGTCCGCCCCGGATCCTAGCAGAACATTGCTGTCAATCGCGGAGCCGAAACCGAAATCATGGCGGAGGAGGTTGAGCTCCACCTTCGTATCCGGCACCGGCCGGCCGCTGGAATCGACGATCTTCAAATTGAAATCGCACTTGCGGATACTTTCGATGCGCTGCGCAGCCGCCTGCCGCCACGAGGCGTCCGGTTGCCGCCCGGGATAGTCGAAGCCGGTTCGCGGCAGAGACTCTAACTTGCGGTCCGGACCATAGTTGATCACTTCGATTCCGCCGATCTCGATAGTCTGCGGGCGGAATCCAGCGCGGAGGGAAATCTGCGATCCGCCGGCGGCGAGCGTGCTGCGGGCGCTGAACGGAAAACAGAACTCACGCCACTCGGAACCGGCTCCGACGGTGATGTCGATGGATTTCACGTGCTGCGAGTCCGCGCTTTCGAAAACGAATGTCATTTGGCCCTCTCCGGTTTCGTTGCGGCTGGCGGAGCATCGCAGGAGAAATCTCGCCCACAGCGTGTCGCCGCGGGTGACTGCGGTTTCGCCCGCCGCCTGCAACTGGAATTTCCAAGGGTCCGCCGGTTGTTGGATCGTCTCAAGCTTCCAGACGCGCGGCAGCGGTTGGGCGGTCAGGTCCGTCAGTGCGGCGGTGGCCAGGCCGGGGCGTGCGCCGATGACATGAAATCGTTCGAGAGACCCGGCACCGAGCATCGTCGTCCCGCCCGAAGGTGCTGGGGTGATTTCCACTCCGAGAGCGTGGGAAACAAACCACAGCGCCATGAGAAGTAGCTGAAGCGGCTTCATGGCGCTTCATCCGTTAGCATGGAGGGACGTTTCCGGGAGGATGGCGTCTTTTCCGACCACCAGCGGACGTTGTCGATGAAGAGGTGGTTGTCCCGGGTCGGCACAATGCCAGCGCCACCGCAGAATGCCTCGAGGGCGAGTTCACTGACTTCGCATCCGTCCTTGGTCCGGGCGAAGCGGATCTTGTCCACCTTGATCCGACGCACTCCGCCTTCCCAGACTTCGATCAGGCCATCCGCCTTGTCGGGCGAGGACTGCATGGTGACCTTCAGGCGGATGTCATACCAGCGGTCCTTCTGCAGCATGAACTTCTGTTCCTGCGAGCCAAGGGATTCGCCATACTTGTCCTTCATGTCTGAATGATAGACATAGACCTGGTTGGCCACTTTTCCGTTGTAAGAGTCGAACTGGAGCCTAACCGACCAGCCGTCGCCCTTTTCGCGGGCCTCCTTGCCGCGACCGCCGGTGTAGCCGGCACCTCCAGCGAGGCCGAACTGCTTGCCGTGCAGACCGTCCTCGAAGTCTTTCGCATATTTGATTTTGAACCCGAGCACGTAGTTGCCCTTCGGCGGGACGGGAACCCGGGCACCGCGCAAGCCCTCGATTTTTTTACCCTTGGGGTAAGTGATCCGCAGGGTTTGGTCCTCGATCCTCGTCAGGCAGTTGTCGCTGGAAAAACTGCCGAAGTCCTTGGCGAAATCCTGCGAGCTGTAAACACCGTCACGCCGTGAGAAATCCACCTCCTTTGGCGCGGCAGACGCAGGGGTGCCGACGAGCAGGGTGATCACCGGTGCCAGGATGAACCGGAATTTCATGGCACTAGCAGCTTTTTCTGATCTTCCGGCAGCGACTTGCCCGCGTGTTTCAGCAAGGTGGTGAGATACCTCGCGGCGTGGCCCATGGAACCATCCGGACGGAGCAGCCAGAAGCCGCGCATCTCTTCGGCCTTGCGGGGTCGACGGTCGGCTTTGGTGCCGTCCTTGGGCTCGTTGCAGTAGAGTTCCCAATGGACGATCCACGGAATGTCCATGGCGAAAAACACGCCCATCGCGCGGTCCCACCATTCGATGATGTCCGCTTCCTTCGCCTCGTTCTCCGGCTTGCCGATTTCGCCGATGAAGACCGCGTTTTTCCCGAACGTCGGGCTTGGCCGCATGTGCTGGCGGATCAACTCGACGCCCTGCCAGGTCGCGACCGCGTCGCTCATGCCGTCATAACTCGACCACGAAACCAGATCGAGAGCAACATGCGGCAGGACGTGGGTGGTCAGTGTGGGAAGTCCCTTGGTGCCATCCCAGACCCGGTTCACCTCCGCGGCATGATAGACCTTGCACTTAGTGGTTCCCGCTTCCTTCCGCGCCTTTTCGACACCTCGTTGACGAGCCGAGAGCCAGCGGATGAACGCGTCACAACGACGTTTCACCTCTTCCGGCGGAACCTCACCCCAAGTGCCGCCTTCCTCGCGGCGGAGCATCCAGTCTCCCTCCCAGTGCTGGAGGATGAAGGTGACGTCGCGGTCGGCATAAGTCTTGAGAAGATAGGCGGCGACCTCGTGGAACTGGTCTTCCTCATCTTCGTAATTGTTATCGCCCGCAAAGAAGGTCTGCTTGTTGCCGACTAGCGGAAAAACTTCAAGAAAGACGGTGCTGAACGGCAGGGCGAGGGCTTCGGCGTAGTCCTTGTGCCTGAGCACGTCCACCAGACGTCCGCTCCTGAGCGCCGTGCTCCAGTCGCTGTTATAGCCATAGCCGGGCAGCTCGTCCTCGTGCAGCCAGAACTTGCCGACGTTCATGCCGAGGCGCTGGATTGCTTCCGCGCCCTCGATCAGGAAGGGCTTGTCGGTGAGATGATAGTGACCGTCGTAATGGGTGGCGCCGAGCCGGTCCTTGAGGTCGGCGGGAATCACTCCGCCCTGCAACGGCCGGGCCGCGTGCACGCGCTTTTCGATTTCGGCGGATGAGGTGAGTCCGGGCGCTTCGGCCGCGAATGCCGGCGATCGACCAAGGGCAGCCAGCGCGGCGGATGCTCCCGCCTGTTTGAGGAAACTCCTGCGGTGGATGGGGTCCATGTGGGTGTGGGTTTTCAGACGTAAGCCGGGACGTGGGCGGCCGATGCGAATTGCATCACGTATTCCACCATGGACGGGAAATCCGCAGTTGCGACGCCGATGCTCTGGTCCGCGCAGCCGTAGTAAACGTAAAGCACATCGTCGACGACCACGTTGGCCGTCGGGAAGACGACGCCGTGGGGATAGAGGCCATGCCACTCGAACTCGGCTTCCGGCTCCATGACCGGTTCCGGGGTGCGGGCGATCACTTTGGTCGGATCTTCCAGGTCGAGCATCAGCACTCCCACCCGATAGACGCCGTTGGAATCCACGGCATGATAGATCACGAACCACCCTTCGGCCGTCTTGAGCGGCGGAGTGGAGCCACCGATCTTGCATTCCCACCCCGCCTGGCCCTTCGCCAGCAGGACGCTTTCCGACCAGGAAAGCAAATCGTCCGAGAAGCAGATCCAGATGGCCGGATAGTCGGTGCCGTACTCCGGTCCCACCCACTGCATCGGGCGGTGCAGCATCACATACTTCCCGTCGATCTTGTCCGGGAAGAGGATGACGTCGCGGTCATCCACGTCCGGCCGGGTAATACGTCCGAGGCGGCGGAACGTGCGCAGGTCATCGGAAATCAGCAGTCCGGAGGCGGTCATGTTATGACCGAACAGCGCCGGCAGGGATGAATCGTTAGGGCTGTAGGCGGCGTTGTTCTCGCTCAGCCAGTATTGCTTGGGCTTGTAGGCCCGATAGGCGTACGTAATGTAATAGTGCCCGTCCAGCTTGACGATCCGCGGGTCCTCGATGCACCCGGCATCCGGTCCGTCCTCGCTGGGCGAGAGGATGGGTCGGTCGCTTTCCCGCTTGAAGTGAATGCCATCGGTGCTGGTGGCGAGGCCGAAGTGAATGACATGTTCCGCATCGTTCCCAGCCGCCCGGTAGAGCATGTAGAAGACCCCTTGATCGAAAATCACGCCAGGGTTGCAAACCACGAGATTTTCCCAGGGATTGCTTGGGTGCGGCAGCAGGATGGGATTGGCGGAATGTTTGTTCAGTTTCATGAAGTTGGCAGGGACGCAGCCTGGCGTTGTTTATCGCCAGACATAGATGAATATCGCGGTGACGGCTAGCAGCAGAAGGGATTGGATACGGTAGTTCCTGTACCACGGAACTCCGGCCAGACCGGCGGTTTCGGTGCGGAAGAACGCGGGAGTCCAGACGTAACGCTCGACGACCTCCCTGGCAGGCGCCGGGGTCGCCAGGCTGACCCCTCCCAGAATGACCAGGGAGACGACGAAAAGGAGGGGTGCGACGTAAAGGAAGTTCCAATCCGCCAGCGGTGTCTTGTCGCGGAAAAGCAGGAGCAGGACGGCGAAGCTAAGTCCGGTTAGCAAGGCCGTAAACGCGGCGCTGGCGCTGGCACGCTTCCAGAACAAGCCCGCAAGGAAGACGGCGACCACCGGCGGTGCCATGTAGGCCAGCAGCTGTTGGAAATATTTCACCACGGATCCGAACTGCTCGATCTGCGGTGCCCACAGCGCGGCGATGGTGACGATGACCAGGCCCGAGATGTTACCCGCCCGGACGAGTGCCTTTCCATCCATTCCGGGACGGACTTTGGAAATGATGTCCATGGTGACCAAAGTCTGCGCGGAATTGAGGATGGAGCTGAGGGTGGAAACCATGGCAGCGATGAAGCCGATCACCACGAGGCCGGTGATGCCGACTGGCAGCAGGTTGAAGACCATGGTTGGATAGATTTTATTCGGCGTGTCGAGATTGGGGAACAACACGCGTCCGGCTAGGCCGGGGAGAACCATGACGAAGAAGACGGTGAAATTCAGCCCGGCGGCGAACAGATTTCCCCAGCGGCCGTGGTCGATGTTTTTCGCGCTGAGCGTACGCTGCACCATGGCCTGGCTCAGGCCCCAGAAATAAAATCCCATCAGGGGCAGGCTGATGAACAGCGTGGGCCATGGCACCGATGGATCGTTGACGGGCCGGATCAAACTGAGGTGCCCGGCGGGTGCCGCGGTCATCACCGCATCCCAGCCGCCTGCCTTGTCGAAGGCGACGAATGTCAGGATGATCGACCCGATGATGAGCACCACCGATTGGATCAGGTCCACCCACATCACTGCGGACAACCCTCCGATGAGCGTGTAGGAGGCTGCTAGAATCGCGATGCCCCAGACAACATGCTGAAGTTCCAAGCCCGGGAAAATCAACTGCACCATCAATCCGCCCGCATATAGCGTGACGGCCGCGTCGGCGAAGGTGTAGCCGAGGATGGTGATGATGGAGAGATAGTAGCGGCTGCGTTTGTCGAAGCGGCCTTCCAGAAATTCCGGCAAGGTGAAGATCTTGTTGCGCAGGTAGAACGGCAGGAAGAAGACAATGAAAAACAGAATGGGAATGATGGCGCCTGCAATTCCGTAGTTGAACACTGAAATACCCGTGCCGTAGGCGTCCGCCGACCAGCCGACGAGTGACGAGCTCGAAACACACATCGCCATCATCGACAAGCCGATGATCGGCCAGGTCATGCCTCTTCCGCCGAGGAAATAGTCTTCCGCATTCTGTCGGGACGAATGGCGAATCCCCCACGCGACGATGAGGATCACGTAGATGGCCATGACGACGAGATCCGTCGTGCTGAGATTGATTGCGGACATAAATGGGCTGGTTTGAAGATTGGTGAATCGGAACTCTTCATGAAATTCATTTGGCGTGCCAGTTTTTTATGAATTTGGGACGTTGCCATCATGAAGGGTTCGCCTATAGTCCGCGCCATGACGCCACCTGAAACCCTTTCACTGCTGGGGATCTCCCAAGCTCCCCGCCGGCGTGTCCTGGTGCTGTTAGCGTGGTATGCCACCGATGTTTTCCGCGGCATCGCCCGCTTCGCCCGGGATGCCGGATGGATCCTGGACAGCAGTTATGAACGGACGGGCGTGGTCCCGGAGGGCTGGAGAGGAGACGGGATCATCGGGGTGTTAGGCGTGCATCCGGAAGTGGATCGGCTGGCGCACAAGGGCAAGGTGCCTTTCGTCAACATCGGCTACAGCCTGCCTGACGCCGCACCGAGCGTGTCGGCCAACCAGGCGGCCGTAGCGCGACTGGCAGCCAACCATTTCCGCAGCCGCGGTTTCCGTCACTTCGCCTACTACCTCCGCAGCAATCAGCCGGGCGATCTCGGCCGGCTTGAAGCGTTCCGCGTCGAGTTGGCGACGACCGGGCACGAGCCGATCGTGATCAACTGCAATGAAAACGGTGGCACCTCGTCGTTGGCCCGCAGCAGGTGGTTGGCCCGGAAATTGAAGAGTCTGCCCAAGCCGGTCGCGGTTCTAGCAGAAATTGATGATTACGCCATCGAAGTCATCGGCGCGGCCTCGGATGCCGGCTTGAGAATCCCCGAGGAGGTGGCCGTTCTGGGGGTCGGAAATGATGAACTGCGTTGTCCGTTCGCCCAAGTCCCGCTATCGAGTGTGAATGACAACGCTTGCGGCATCGGCCAGCAGGCCTGTCTGTTACTTGAGCGGCTGATGGCCGGTTCGAGCGCATCCGCCGATGCCATCACCGTGCAACCGCTGGGCATGGTGACGCGGCGCAGCACCGATGTGGTGGCGGTCGAGCACCCGCAGGTGGCGCAGGCGCTTCAAGCGATCCGTGACCACTACTTGGATCCGATGACCGCCGAGGGCATTATTTCAGGGGTGCCGATGTCCCGCAGGAGGTTGCACGATGCGTTCGTCCGCTATATCGGAAGAAGCGTGGCGGATGAAATCACACGGCTGCGGGTGGAGCACGCCAAGCGCATGTTGGCCGAGACTCAGGAAAAGCAGCACCAGGTCGCCGTGGCATCGGGATTCCGGAACGACGCGAGGCTGGTTCTGGTCTTTACCCGGGTGACGGGCATGACTCCCGGCGAATATCGGCGGAATTTCAACCCGGCTTACGGGAGCTCACCGAAACTTGGACGGCCACCCGGCAGTCTCGGGCAGGCCTGAGTGAGTATCGAATCGCGTCACAAATCCGCAATATTCAGTCAACTTTCGGCATTTGATTTTCCCGGTGGGGGAGGGAACTGTGGGCAGGAACCGGGGTTCAATGAATTTTCGGCGGAAACCCACAGCCATGTATCATAGAAGAGAGCCTCCTAACGGTAAATTGAGAGGACTCGTAGCTGCCCTGCTGACTTTCATCCCGCTGTCCGTATCTGCCCAGAATCCTCCGGCACTTTCCCAGCGCCCCATCGAGGTGGTGTGGGGCAGCTATCGGAACAACGAGGATCTCGTCGATGCCGGAGCCTCGCAGTGGACCTTTGTCCAACAGCACATGGACGCCTATCTGCTTCACGGGGCGTATTGGGACTACGCGACGAATTCGGTCGGCTCGCCCTCGCCGGACATTGTCGGCCCGAAGCTCGCGGCCCTGGTCAACGCGGGCAACAAGAACGTGGTCCTCGAACACCTGCTGGCGGGCGAGTATCCGGACATTGATTCCCCATTCGGCACCGCCTTCGCAGGAAATGTGTCGGACGTCGCGGGCTTCGGCAGCGCTGTTTCTAACATCAAGCGCCTGCGGGGCTACGGATTTCCCCAGCCCGATATCTCGACGGACTACATCATGACGGCCTGGCAGGAAGCGGTGCGCTACCATCCCGAATGGACATCCAGGGAGTTTTTCACCGCGCTCACCGGGGCATGGGAAACCTATGATGGTACGCAATTCGATCCGGCGCCCGGTTCGGCGGATCGGAACCGCTACGGCTGGTTCCGCCAATGGGTGGAGCGGTTAGGCACCGCCTTTCCCGGTATCCGCGTCACATCGACGAATTCACCGGTCTACTTCAACTGGGACGAGGGCGGAGTGAACCGGCGCGAACTCGGCGGCTCGCTGAACAACTACTTCACCTGGCTGAAACTCGAACGCCGCGGCGACACGGTGACCGCACTGTATTCCGGCGATGGTGCGGGATGGGCTCCGCTCGGATCGGCCACGGTTCCGCTTGGCAGCTCGCCACGCGCCGGGCTTTTCGTTTCATCGCTCAATCCTGCCAGGCTCGCGCAGGGACGATTCGACAACGTGAGGCTGTTGCCGTTTTTCACCACGGACATCGGCCGCCCCGGGCGGGGTGGAACCATCGCGGCGAACGGATCGACCTACACTCTAACTTCAAATGGCAACGACTACATTCACCCGGGAAACAATACGGGTGACGCACAGTTTTACGGATACCGCGAGTGGAGTGGAGACGGCAGCTTCACGGTGCGGCTGGACTCGTTGGTCAACTCAAACGCCAACCGGACCAATCCCGGAGGAGAAATCGCGAGTGCCGGAATCACCCTGCGCGAGTCCACCGCCACCGGCGCGCGGCAGGTTTCGTTGTTAGCCAATTTCGCGAACCAGCTGGAGTTTCTCTCACGCACCAGCACCGGCGGCGGTCTGTCGGCGGTCTCCGGCAGCGGCTCTCCCGTGGCCGCGCTCGGTGTGAGCTCGATGCCGCGCTGGCTCCGGCTCAACCGCGTTGGAACCGCCGTCACCGCATCGCATTCGGCCGATGGTTCGACGTGGACCACGGTTGGCACGGCGACAGTCGCGTTTCCCACGGCGATCCAGGTCGGCCTTGTTGCGGATAGCCAGGTCCGCTTCGAGACGGCCACCGCGGTGTTCAGCAATGTCGATTTTTTCACCCCGATCACGCCAAGCTTCAGCGGATCTAACGTCGGCACGGCGGGCACTGGCTCGACCTCGACCTTGTCCGGTTCGACCTACACGTTGAAAGCGGCTGGCACCGGCACTGGGGGGAATGCTGACGCGCTGCGGCTTCACTCCTCCGCTTTCACCGGCGACGGCACCCTGATCGCGCGCCTCGGTTATTTCGCCGATGACAGTTCGCCCGCCACCGCGCTGGCGGCGGGTGCGCAACTCGGCATCACGCTGCGGACCGACACTGCTGCCGGTTCGCCCAACGCCACGATCCTGTTCACGCCAGAGCTCGGTCTGCGCAGCCTGAGCCGAACGTCGGCAGCCGCCGCCACCAACGAAGTCGCGACCTACGGCGTGGGAGAGGTTTCCGTCCAACCGCTTGGTGCCAATTATCGCCCGCTGCTGCATTACTTCACCGGAAACGACCTTATGAAGGGCTTGCACGAGTCGTTTCCCGGCGGGTTTTCCAACAACTTCGCGGGTTTCACCACCGACAGCCCGTTCGGCGGCTATAAGCAATGGGGCGGTTCCGAGACCAATGCCGACGCCATCCGGCACCGCGCGAAAATCATCCTCTATGAACGCTGGCTCCAGCAGCAGGGGCGCGAACACCAGTTCATCGCCAATACCACCCCCGGCAACGACACCAGCACCCAGGCCGGACGCGACGCGTGGGATCTGTTATACAAACAGCAGTCGCTGCGGTCGATCCAGCTCCATCAGCTCGAAGGCGGCAGGCCCGACAAGGTGATCTTCGAAAGCTGGTATGAAGGCCCGTTCACCCTGGTGCCGGAAACCCAGAACGGCACGTTCACCAATCTGGTGCGCGACGGCATCCGTTATCTCAAGGGCACCGGCCAGAATCTCGATCTGCTCGTGCGCGATCAGGACGAAGCCTCCTTCACCGGGGATCAGATCTATCAAACCACGCCGTCCGGCAACCAGCTCCGCGAGTGGCGGACTCCGAAAAACGTGGGGAACCGCTCCTTTGTCATCCGCCTCGTGAATCGTGGTGACGTGGACGCCTATCCGGTTCTCCAGGCTCATGAATCAGGTGCCGCCGGATGGTCTGCCGGTTATGCCATCGGTGCGACGAACGTGACCACTTCCATCCGTTCCGCCGAAGGACTGCCGCTGACCGACTCGGCCACTCGCGGCAGTGAATTGATCGCCCCCGGAGCGTCTGTGGATCTGACAGTCACCGTCAATGCGAACAGCCCAATGGCCGCGCGCGAAATCCTGATCCGCGCGTTCTGGAACCCACAGGATCCCGCGGCGGTCGTTCGGGACTCGGTCCGGCTTACCGTGCTGCCGCCGGACGATCCGTTGCTCGCCGGCATTTCGGGTGACTGGCCGTTTGATGAAAATCTCAACGATTACTCCGGCCTGGGTCGGAATTTGACCGCATCCGGCGGTGCCGCGATCGCGGTTGCTCCGGTGAAACAAGGAACCGGTGCCCTCAATTTGAACGCGGCAGGAAGTTATGCCTTTTCGCAATCAGCCCTTGATCCGGGATCCAGTTTCACCATTTCCGGATGGATCTATTTGCCTGCCGGAACCCATTCGATCCGCACGATTGCCGCGAATTCTGCCAGTGGCGCGACCACCTCCGGTTTCCGCTTCTATGTGAACGGCTACAATACCATGGACGGAAAACTGGCGCTCGAAACCGCCAACGGCACGCAATTCGCGAACGTCTCGTCCGCAGCGGGCGCGGTCGCATTTGATCAATGGCAACACGTCGTGGCCGTGGTCGACCGCGCCGGCGGCACCGCCACACTCTACTGCAATTCACAAATGGTCGCCAGCGGCAACATCCGGAACGATTTTGGCAACAACGCCATTCTTCGGGTCGGTGCGATGGCGAACGCGGGATTTCCACTGCGGGGCACACTCGATGACCTTCGCTTGCATTCGCGAGCACTTGCCAGTGGGGAAATCCTCAGTCTGATGGTGAGTTCGAACACACCGCCGGAGATTTCAGCGCCCGCTTCATTCAGCCTCGCGGCAGGCGCTACCAGCGCTGTGCTCGACGTGCCCGTGAACGATGCCGACAGTGGGCCTGATCCGCTGGTCCTCAGCGCCACCTCTTCAAACCCCGCGTTGCTACCGGCGGCTAACATCATCGTCGGAGGCAGTGGAGCCAACCGCACGGTAACCGTCACTCCGGTTGCATGGGGAGCGGGTATGGCCACGGTCACCTTGTCGGTTAGCGACGGAATCGCGACCACCGTGGCGCGCTTCGACGTGACCGCGACCAACAGCGGCTATTCGGCGATCTGGACCGGCACCGGAACCGCTGCGACTTTGCCGTGGAGCATGTTCTCAAACTGGTCGCAGTCGCAGCCTCCCTATCCGGGAGTCAACTGTGCGCTGGAAATGTTGTCAGGAATTTCGGTTCCGCCAGGAAATCACATTTCCACCCAGGACATGGCGAATCCTTTCACCACCCATCGGCTCACACTCGCCGGCAGCGGTGCCGATGGCTCGGTCTTTCGCATGCAGGGAAATCCGCTCGCGCTCGTGCCCAACGGCACGGGCACGCCATCGATTGTGTTAGCCGCCTCGGAAGCGCTGGTCCATCGAGTGGAAGTGCCCCTGCAGCTCGGAGGAAATGCGAATGTCAGCGGTGAAGGGGATGCCACGTTCGAGTTCACCGCACCGTGGAGCGGCAGCGGGGGAGTGGTGAAAACCGGCTCCTCGGGCCTGACTCTGGCAGGCGCGAACAGCTACACGGGATTCACCGACATTCAGTCCGGCAGCGTCCGCGCAGCGCATGCCTCCGCGCTCGGTTCATCCGGCACCGGGACCACGGTGCAAGGCGGCCCGGCCCTTGCCGCATTGGAACTCAGCGGTGGCATCAGCGTGGCGGAGACCATCCAGTTCGTGATGCAGAACGCGGTCGGCCACACCCAGCTGCGGAATGTTTCGGAGACCAACACCCTGACCGGCCAGCTTTCCCTGAATGGCGGCGGCGCGCGCTGGGATTTCGCCAGTCTTGCCGGATCGCTGGATATTCAGGGGCCGATCGTGAATATTTCCACCGGCACGGACACCTGGCGGACGCTTTATCTCAGCGGTCCCGGTTCGGGAAGGATCCAGGGCGCGATGAGCAATTCCGCCAGCGGAAACTCGAAGCTCAGTTTGAACGTGCAGTCCGGTGTCTGGATGCTTTCAGGATCGCCCAAGACCTACACCGGTGGCACTACCGTGAGCGGTGGTGCCCTCGTAGTGAATTCCTCGCTGACCTCGCCGGTGACCGTCCAGGCTGCTGGAGTTTTTTCCGGCACGGGATCGACGTCCGGCAATCTGATCATCCAGACGGGCGGCACGCTCTCCGCCCGACTGACGGACTGGAACACGCCAATCGTTCCGTTTGCGGCAGCCCAGCTCGTCGCTTCGGGGGCGACGTCATGGACCGTTAGGTTGGACGCTTCCGCCATTTCCGGGTTCTCCGAAACCGCCCGCACATTTGCCTTGGTCACCACCTCCATGGGAATGGTGAATGTCAATCCGGCAGCGGTCGCGGTTGAAGTCGCCGGTCTATCCGGCAGCGGCGCCTGGAGCATCGACACGACCGGCGGGAACCTCTCGCTGGCGTACCATCCGGATCCTTACGCCGCGTGGACCGCGGCCATCGACTGGAACGGGAAGGATTCATCCCCGAATGCGGACCCGGATGCGGATGGTCTGGTAA
This sequence comes from Akkermansiaceae bacterium, assembly GCA_041736495.1. Taxonomy (GTDB): domain Bacteria; phylum Verrucomicrobiota; class Verrucomicrobiia; order Verrucomicrobiales; family Akkermansiaceae; genus Luteolibacter. The sequence continues at coordinate 6,757 of JBGSTM010000012.1, read as the reverse complement.
ATCTGCTGGAGTATGCGCTGGTTGGAAATCCAATCCTGCCCGACATGGATCGAATGCCCGCCGCTTCCATGATGATGGGAAAGCTGCGGCTGACCTTTGAGCGCGTGGCGGATCCACAGTTGCTGTATGAAGTGCTGGGGGCCGACGATCTGGACTTGCTGCCGGGGGACTGGCAGATCATCTGGTCCGGCTCGGGTAGCTCCGATTTGGCAGGTCCCGTCACTGTGGTGGATTCCGCAATCCCGCAGGTGAGGAGGTTTCTCCGACTGAGAGTGACCCGCTGATTGTGCGCTTGTAGTAAATTTCCCCTACAAATGAATTGGAAATTTGTGAGGTGAGAAAGATCACGAATCGGTTACCCTGCTCCTGTGAAAAGTGTCCATTATGAGATCAAGGCGAGGATCATCGCTCTTTCGACTGCTTATTACGAAGGCGATGAGGCGACGCGTGCCTGCCTGCGGGCCAAAGCGGATTTTTTCCCCCTATCCCACACCGATGACGATACCCGGGTGTTGCGGTCCATGGTGATCCGGCTGCGCGGGGAGATGTTTCTGGTGGAGGATACGCGAGGCGGTGAAACGGGCGTCTTCTCGCTGCTTCTTCCATTGATGTGACTTTTCCATCAACGGAAGGGCCCGATCAGCGACGTGCCTGATTCTGCAAAAACTCACAGACCTTCGCTGAGCCGAACGCGAACAGTGCCGGTGGCGCCAATGCAGCCAGAAGTCTCACCTGAGTGACTAACAGTGCCCGCACCGGCAGGCGGTGAAGACAGTATCCGGCGGCCACGGCGATCAACACCGCCTTGCCCGGCGACTGCTTCACCCGCTCCTCGCACTGTGCGTAAGTGCTGGTGGCTTTGGTCTTCACATCGTTCAGCAGGGAATTCACTCCTTGTTCGATCGTGGGTGCCTCGGGCGTGGTAGATGGCAGGGGATTCATGGTTACCAAAATTTAAGATTGTTGTAGAGGGAGCGGAGCGACGCGTTGATGTTTTCGCCTGCATCCGCGAGAGGTTCGTCGATGTAGCGTTCCCGATAGGTCGCCTCGTGACGGCCTGAAAGAATCAGGTAACAGACCGCAGCGCCGAATACGGCGGCACCCACCACCGCGGGCACGGGGTTCTTGCGGATCGAGTTGCTTGCGCATGATGCGAGGTGACAGGTTTCCTCGCGCAAGGCGGCGTAGGCGGAGGCTGCGGATTCCTCAAGAGGCTTCACGGCGTCCTTAAGGGTCGATTGGATCTGGCTGGAGTTTGCCGATAGTGGTTCCTGGTGCATAAATGATGTTAGGTTGGAGGTTGGTGGTCAGAATCCGCTGAAGAACCGGAGTTCCCAGGAATTTCCGTGGACGGCTTCATAATCGGAGGGGTGGAGTGCGCCGAAGTAGGAAGTGAAGCGTTCGACCTGATCCTCGGAGATCCAATATTGCTGGCCGTTGCCGCGGATATAACAACGTTCCCCCGGCCGGCTTTGCGAGGAATCGCACATCAATTCCAGGGTTTCGGCGATGGTTAGATCCTCGTGGGCATCTGGACCGTTGCTGGAAACGAAGACTTCGGTTCCACGTTGGGTAGAGGTGGTGTTTGGCGACATGCGATTGGAATCAGGTTTTCACAATCCTCGTTGCAGGTCGTGTTCCGAGTTGAAATCGAAGCGGAAACCCTTGGAAATGCGTCAATCGCGAAAGTTGGACGCGCCGGAGCACGGGCAATTTGCAACGCGAGAAGCCTTCATCGTGCGGAATTTCCGCAGGCGGTGTTCCCAAGCTTCAAGCGTAAGTCCCCAGCGCCTGGTGCACGCCTTCCACCGCCATGCCGCCTTCGCCGACCGCGGCGGCGCAGCGTTTCACCGAACCGGATCGGACGTCGCCCGCGGCGAAAATCCCGGGGCAGCTGGTCTCTAACGATCCAGGCGGGCGGCCCGCGTTCTGCCAGGCGGGCGAGTTGGCCACGGCCGGGCCGGTTTTCACAAATCCGTTGTCATCGCATTCGATTTCCGGGGGCAGCCAGTTGGTGCAGGGTTTGGCACCGATCATGGAAAACACCGCGCAGGTGCGCACCGAACGCTGCTCGCCGGTTTGGGTGTTTTCCAGCTCGACCGTTTCCAACGTTTTGGCGCCCGTCATTTTCCGGATCTCGGTGTGATAGAGAGTCTCGATGTTCTCCTTCGTCTCGACGCGCCGCGACAGGTAGCTCGACATGCTTTTCGACAAATCCCCGCCGCGGATGACCAGCAGCACCTTCTCCGCGTGTTCCGATAGAAACATCGCCGCCTGTCCCGCCGAGTTGCCGCCGCCGGCGACGATCACGGTCGCGTGGCGGCAGAGTTGTCCCTCGCGGGCGGTGGCGGCGTAGTAAACTCCGGCGCCGTCGAAGTCCTCGCGTCCCTCCGCCTCGATCCGCCGGTAGTCCGCACCGGTGGCGATGATCACGCACTTGGCGAGCAAGGTGGCGGGGCAGCCTTCGATGTGCAGTTCTCCCGCGTAGTCCCCCTGTCTGACCTTGAGCGAGAGGGCCTGCGCCGGAGTGGAGAATTTCGCGCCGAAGCGGAACGCCTGGAGCTGAGCGCGGTGGGTGAGCGCTCCGCCGCTGATGCCGGTGGGATAACCGAAGAAATTCTCGATGAGTGACGAAGAGCCCGCTTGCCCGCCGGGTGCGTAACTTTCCAGAACAACGGTGTCCAGTCCCTCGGAAGCCGCGCAAACCGCGGCGGCCAGCCCGGCAGGACCCGCACCGACGACGGCGAGATCGCACAGGATTTCCGTGGCTCCTTCGGCAGCGAGCGGTCGCATCAGACCGGCAACCTGGGCGACTTCGCGCAATGATGGCCTGCGCAGCGGCATGCCATTGGCGGCGATCAGCACCGGCATGTCCCTGGCTGATAGATTCAGTCGCGAACACAATGCCTGGCCCGCCTCGCTATCCGAATCGATCAGCCGGTGCGGGATGTGGTTCTTGTCGAGGAAATCATCGAGCAGGCGGCCGTCTCGCGAACCGGCTGGAGCGACCACCCTCAGGCCGGTGAACTTGCCGTCCCGCTCGAGACGCTCGCGCCGCATGATGAATGCGTTGATGATCGTTTCGCTGACGCCCGGCAGCTCGGCGATGGCCTTTCTCAGCGCGGCGGCGGGCACTTCAAGGATTTCAGATTCTTCGGCGCTGCCCCTTGCGCTGGCGATGGCGGAGGTCCCGTTGAGCATCGCCACATCTCCCATGAAGTCGCGCGGGCCAGCGGTGGCAAGGATCTGTTCGCAGCCGTCGCAGGATTCGAAGGCTTCAATTTCACCGGTCAGGATCACCGTCATGCCGAGATCCCGCTGGCCGGCTTTGAAAATCAGTTCGCCCCGCCGCAACATCCGGCGTGTGCCCAGCGGCTCCAACAGCGCGAGCTGCCGGTCATCGAGTTTTGCAAAAGCGACCGACTCGGTATCGCGGTAGAATTGTGCGTTTTTCTCTTCGTCGTTCATGATGGTTCCAGCGAAAATTGACCCCGGCACTTTGGCAGCAGATGTCGTTCCGTCAACGGAGTTGCCGCGGGGATGATCGAGATTGTCGATGGTCCAGAACGAAGCCTGCCGAAAGGATGGATTGCAGATTGCAGGAAAATTTTCAGAATCACGAAAGCGGATGTCCCATTCGGTCTCCTCCGTTCGTCAATGATTGAATCCACCGATCAAATCCCTCGATTAACCATGAACACTCCCGTCAACGACTACCCCGCCTTCAGCCCCTATCTCACCGTTCACGATGCCGCCGCCGCCATCGAGTTCTACAAATCCGCGTTCGGCGCGGCCGAGCGTTTCCGCCTCGCCAACCCGGGCGACGGAAAGATCGGCCATGCGGAGCTTTCCATCGAGGGCGGACTGATCATGCTTAATGACGAGAATCCGCAATGGGGCAACAAATCTCCCAAAACCCTCGGCGGTACGCCTGTGACCTTCTGTTGGGAAGTGGGCGACGTGGACGCGGCATTTGATCGCGCCGTCGCCGCCGGAGCCACCGTCCAAATGCCCGTGGCCGACCAATTCTACGGCTTCCGCAGCGGCAGCGTCATCGACCCTTTTGGCCATCAGTGGATGATCCAGAAAGAGATCGAAAAAGTCTCCCCCGAGGAAATGCTAAAACGCTGGAAGGCCATGGCTGGCGAGTGCGGCGGAACCGGGCCGGAATAAACGCAGCCCATGAATACCCACACCATCGAACTCCACCGAGTCCTGCGCTCCACACCAGACCGCGTCTATCGGGCGTTCCTCGATCCCGACGCGCTCATCAAATGGATGGCGCCCATCGGCTTCACCGCGAAAGTCCACGAAATGGACGCCCGCGTGGGCGGCGGCTATCGCATGTCATTCACGAATTTTTCCACCGGCAGCAGCCATTCCTTCGGCGGCAAGTATCTGGAGCTCGTCTCTAACGAACGGATCTGTAACACCGATGTTTTCGATGACCCGAACATGCCCGGTGAAATGAAGGGCACCATCAGCTTCAAGGCGGTCGATAACGGCACCGAACTTCACATCCGCCAGGAAGGCGTGCCGGGGATGATTCCCGCCGATGGCTGTTACCTTGGCTGGCAGGAATCGCTCCATCTGCTGGCATGCCTCGTAGAGACGGAGATCCCAGACGGACCTTGACCCATCCTCCACAAATCCATCAATTCGCAGAATGAAATACGCACCCACCGTTGCCGGAATCCTGCTCGGGCTTCTCATCCTCGGTCCGATCCTCGTCAAGATCCTCGCCTTTCACCTTTTCGTGGCCAAGGACGGCATCCTGAACCCGATGCTGCTAGGCATCAGCGCGCTGGCTCTCTTTCTCATGTGGTCAGAACGCAAAAGCTGGAAAGCTCTCATCACCCGATCCACCACGCCCTGAAAGCCATGGCCGCGAAAGACGACAATCCGGTTCTCACTTTCGCAGACGTGGCGGCGTTTCACGAGTGGCTTCTCAACCACCATGCAGAGCACTCCGGGATCTGGCTGCGCTATTTCAAAAAGGCAAGCGGCCGCGCTTCGATCCCGCACGTCGAGGCCGTGCAGGAGGCGCTTTGCTGGGGCTGGATCGACGGGCAGGCCCGCCCGTTTGACGAGGAATCGTGGCTGACGAAATTCACCCCGCGCGGTCGGAAGAGCATTTGGTCACAGGTAAACATCGGGCACGTCGAGCGTCTAACTCAAGCTGGACGCATGCAAGAGCCCGGACTCGCCACCGTGGAAGCCGCCAAGGCGGACGGTCGCTGGCAGGCCGCTTACGCTTCGTCGAGCACCTTCGTAATGCCCGAGGATTTCATGGCCGCGCTGGTGAAGAAGCCCAAAGCGTTCGCGTTTTATGAGTCGCTCACCAAGGCGAACCGCTACGCCATCTATCATCGACTGCACACGGCCAAACGCCCGGAAACACGGGCCAGGCGCATGAAGGATTTCCTTGGCATGCTCCAGCGCGGCGAAAAGCTTTATTAACCGTCACCGAAATTTTTCCATCACACCAAATCACTAACACCATGAGCAAATACATCGACGGATTCGTCCTTCCACTTCCCAAGGACAAGATCGAAGCTTATCAGGCAGTTTCCTCCAAGTGCGGGGGCATCTGGAAAGAACACGGAGCCTTGGAATACATCGAAGCCGTCGGCGACGACCTCGACATCAAGGGCCAAGTTTCTTTCTCGACTCTTGCCGGGGCCGCCCCCGAAGAAACAGTAGTCTTCGCCTACATCGTCTATGAATCCCGCGAGCACCGCGACGCCGTGAACGCCAAGGTTTTTGCCGACCCGCGCCTCCATGCCGTGTTCGATCCCGCGAACCCGCTCTTTGATTGCAAACGCATGGCATGTGGCGGCTTCAAGAGCATCGTTTCTGCCTGATGATCACCGTCGATTTCACGAGCAGTCTTTCCCATCAGACGAACGCGCCCCGTTCTTCCGTCGAGGGCGCGACGGTGCGTGAATGTTTGCAAGCCGTGTTCGCGATGCATCCCGCTCTGCGTGGCTACGTGCTGGATGATCAGAACGCGGTGCGCCAGCATGTAGTCGTTTTCCTCGACGGCACCGCCATCCGCGATCGCCGCGCACAGTCGGATCCGGTGAAGCCGGACTCGGAAATCTTCGTCATGCAGGCCCTATCCGGCGGTTAAAATCGAAACTTCTATCATCATGACCAACAAACTCTATCTCGGAACCCGCAAGGGATTGCTGGAAGCCGTTCGCGGAACTAACGGCTGGGAAGTCACTCGCCTCTCGTTCATCGGCGTACAGGTGCCCATGCTTTTGCCAGACGCGCGGGACGGCACGCTTTACGCCGCCGTGGAGCACGGGCATTTCGGCAGCAAAATCCACGCCTCAGCCGACGGCGGAGCCACCTGGGAGGAGCGCGCCTGCCCGATCTATCCGTCGAAGCCGGACGACTATCAGGAAGTGATTAACCCGATGAGCCAGGAACCCACCCCGTGGACCTTGAAAAAAATCTGGGCGCTCGAAGCCGGCGCAAGTGAAGGCGAGTTGTGGTGCGGCACCATTCCCGGCGGGTTGTTTCATTCGCCGGATCACGGGGCGTCGTGGCAGCTCGTGGAAAGTCTTTGGAATCATCCTGATCGGGAAAAATGGTTCGGTGGCGGCGCGGACTGGCCGGGAATCCACACGATTCTGGTAGATCCGCGCGACCCACGCCGGCTGCTAGTGGCTGTGAGCTGTGCCGGGATTTGGGAAAGCCGCGACAACGGCGGGAGTTGGCGGAATATCGGCGAGGGCCAGCGCGCCGA
>JBGSTM010000363.1:0-3450 GCA_041736495.1 Akkermansiaceae bacterium | reverse complement strand
GTCGCCGCAGCGAGCGCGACCGCGTAGCCGACGACTTCCGGCACGACCTGCACGGCGGCGGTCGCCTGCTGGGCGGCGACGATTTCTTTCGGACCACAAATCACGGAAACCGGAGTGGCGGACTCACCGGGAATTTCCGCCGCGGCGCGGGCGACGATTTCGCACTCGGCGTCGCGGACCGGATAGTCGATGAGCACCTTCATGATGAAGCGGTCGAGCTGGGCTTCCGGTAACGGATAGGTGCCCTCGTGTTCGACCGGGTTCTGGGTGGCGAGGGTCATGAACGGCGGCGCGAGTTTCATCGTCTCGCCGTCGATGGTGACCTGGCGCTCCTGCATGACCTCCAACAGGGCGGACTGGGTCTTGGCGGGCGCGCGGTTGATTTCATCCGCCAGTAACAGATTGGTGAACACCGGGCCCTGGCGGAGCTGGAAGGTCTGGGACTTCATGTCAAACAGGCGGAAGCCGGTGACGTCGGAGGGCATCAGGTCCGGAGTGAACTGGATGCGCGCGGAAACGCCGCCGAAGGTCTTGGCGAGGGTGGTGACGAGGTGGGTTTTCCCGAGGCCGGGCTTGCCCTCCAACAGCACGTGCCCGCCTGCCAGAAGCGCGGCGATGACCTGTTCGATGACGGTTTCTTGTCCGAGAATCACGCGGCTGATCTGCTCGCGCATGCTGAGGATCAACTCCGCCAGGCTGCCGGCGGGTGGGGCTTGTGGGACGATCGGGGCGTAGGGGTCTTGATTCATGAATGGGTCGGGGTCAGTGGAGGACTTGGAGCAGCTTCTGAAGATCGGCGGCGGTGCGGGTGAGGGTGGCGGAGTCTGACGGCGCGGATTCCGCAAGTGCGCGGAAAACCCGTTCGCGCGGCAGATCCGCACGGTCGGCTAGAAATTGGAAGAAATCGTCGTCACGCCGGCCGGCCCGCACGCTGATGCGTTGTCCGCGCTCGACGATCTGCGCGCGCAAAGGCGCCAGCAAGGCGGCAGCCCGGTCGAGCCGCCATTGGAAATCGCCGAGCGCCTCCAGATGGTGCTCGTAACCCCGCAGGGTGGAAACCCCGTCGGCGGCTTCGATCGGGCCGAAGCGGCTGAGACTTTTCCACAGCCAGAAAACAACCAGCAGCCCGAGACCGGCGAGCACCGGCCACAGGTGTTTGCCTAACAAACCCCATAGCGATAGCCCCGATCCGCGCAGGAAGCCGACGGCACCTTCGTAATCCGAGGACTCGATGAGCGCGGCTAACAACGCGGCATGCTGATGGTCGCCGATCCAGCGGTTGCGGAAAATCCGGCCATCCGTGATCACGGTGAGCCTCCCGTCACCCCGCCGGGCGGATGCGAACACTCCGGGCTCCCCGCTCCCCGATGCCACGCGACTGGTGGAGCGCGCGTCCACCCGATAGGACTTGCCCCTGAATTCGATTCCCTCCGCCTTCACGTCGTTTTTCGAGAAACCGCCTGTATCCAGCTTGATCCCCACCCGCTGCAGCATCCGGATGAGCACGGGCTCCAAATTCGGATCACCCGCACTTCTCGACCAGTCATTCGTCTCCGAGTCCGCGTTCTCGACGATTACAATCAGATGCCCGCCATCCTCCACCCACTCCTCGACGTTCCGGATGTAACTCTGGTTGTTCAACACGGATGCCGGGACGAACCACGCGACGTCGCCCCCATCCGGCGCGACCCACGACGCCAGCGAGCGGACCTCGTGGCCATGCCGCTCCACAAACCGTTCCGCGGCGAGCCACGGATTGATCCGGGCCTTGCCCTTGTAGCCGATTTCGCGCTTCACCTCGGTGTAGTCGCACGCCGTCAGGCAAAGCGCCGCTAACAGCATCCAGAAGATCCTCATGCTCCCCTCCTCTCTCCGAACGGCCACTGCCCGCACAGCGCCTGCACCTCGACGTCCGGCGGGCTGATCCCGGCGTAGGCCAGCCGGACCCAGACTCCGGTGAGGCCGCGGAAATAATCGGGATGCACCGCCGCGCCGGCCTGCATCACCCGCCGGAGACAATCGCCCTCGGTATCGGATTCCTGGATTTCCACGCGCCCGACTTCCATCACCCGCGAAATCGATCCCCGATAGAGCAGTCCGAGCGCTTCCTGATGGCGGCCCGCCTGCCACAGCGCCCATGCGGTCCCCGGGACGTCGGCGGGCAGTGTGTCGGGTGAAATTTCCATGCCCATCACCACCCGCGCGGTGCGGGCAGGGCCGTCTGCCGGGGCACCCGAGCCTTGAAGCAGGAAGACGTGCCGGTTCCGCCAGATCACCCAGCCGAGCAATCCCACCGCCAGCACGGCCACGCACACGGTGAACACGTGTGTCAGGATATTCAATAGATCGACGGGAATGGTAGCCGTCGGCGGCGGCGTTTTCTTTGATTTCGATTTCGGAATCCGGTCGGTCACCGTGTGAACCTTGAACGCCTCGCCCGCCTTCACCTCCTCGATCAACTTCGCGGGATCCGGTGCGTCCTGACCGCGGGCATCCGGGCAGATCAGGAAAAACGACAACATCACCACTGCCACTTTTGCCAGACGCAGGGCGAGGCGCTTGAAGGCGAGCTCGACATCCCAGCCTTCGATCCACGTCCGGTTGTTGATGTAAACGCCGAATCCGGCACCAATCACGAACACGTCGGTCAGCGAAATTCCCAACATCACGCAGGCCACCACCGTGCGGGTGATCAGCAGCGGAATTTCCATCGGCAGGTCCGGATTCCACAATTCGATCGCCTGCTGCCACGCCGCGTCCTGACCGTCCGGGATGAACATCATGGCCAGCGCGAGGATCCCGAGTCCGATCCACGCCGCCGCCGTGTCCGAGATGAAATAGAGCCACATCACCACGCCTTCGCCCCGCCTGACCACTTGGCCGCAGCGCTGGCGATAAGGCTTTCCGCGCAGGCCTTCCAGGTCCTCCACGGCGAGCGTCACCGGCAGCCACGGCGAGAACCGGGCCCACAGGAAGCGATAGAAAAACCGCCGCGTCCAGGCCCGGGGAATTTCCCGCCAGATCGCCCGCCAAGAGGGCTGCTCGCCGAAAAGCCGGCGGCTGAGAACAAACAGGACCATGCGCGAGCCCGCCGGTTTCAGCCACCAGAACAAAATGAGCAACAGCAGCGGATGCTCCCACATCCAAATGCCGGCGATGGCCGTGGGAACTCCCAGCGCCAGCCACCACACCGTGATGGCGCGCCAGAAATCACGCCGCACCATCGCGAACCCGAGATCCACCGCCTCCCAGTCCGTCCGCGGCCGGATTTCCGCCGTCACCGTATCAAGCCGCATGGCCGGACCTCCTTCCCGCCAGGGTGAAATACAAGATATGTAGGATCCAGCCAACGATCCCGACCACGTATTTCCACTCGGACGGCACCCCCTGCGCCGACCAGAATCCCTCGACCACCGCCGCCAGCGTGGTCAGCAAGGCAGCTCCGTAGAT
>JBGSTM010000303.1:0-35186 GCA_041736495.1 Akkermansiaceae bacterium | reverse complement strand
AGAGATTCGATGCGGCTTTCCGCCTCCAACAGCTCGTTGCGCAGACCGATGATGGTTAGGTATAACTGGCTACCGAGCGGCGTGCCGGTGTAGGCGTCGAGCTCCGCCTTGCCCGCCTGCTTGAGTTTGGTGATCTGTTCTTCGAGGTATTCCATGCTCTGGAGTTTCGTCTGAACGAGCGGATTCTCGTCGGTGTAGGTCGAGCGCAGGTTGGCGAGTTCCTCGCGGGCGGTCTTGATCTGGAGCTCGATCGGGCTTTGGTGGCTGATTTGCTCCGTTAGGTTCTCGAGCTGCTGTTTCTTGGCGGAAACGCTGGTGCGGGCGGACTCCAGCTCGAGTTCGATCTGCGAGAGCTTGCCAAGGACTGCCGCGACTTGGGAATCGCCGCCGAGGAAATCGTTTTCCTTGGAGAAATTCAGGATCTCAAGGTTGGTGGACTCGATTTGTTTTTCCAGTTCGACCACTTCCTTTTCGAGGATCGCACGGACATCGCGTGCTTCGGTTTGCTGGAGGCGTTTGGTGTAGGCATTGATTTCCTCGGCCCAGATGCCGCTGAAGGTCACGGCGTCTTCCTTGCTCAGCGGGGAATGATAGGTGATGTAAAAGATGTCAGTGCCTTCGAGTTGGCTGGCTTCAGTAAGGGTTCTCGCCCTTCCGGAATCAATTCCGTTAGCGGCGCGCTTGGACGCGAGATCAAGCGGCTCGCTGGCGAGCAGCGTGGCGAGCAACGTGGCGTCGTTGAGATCGACCGGACGGAAGGCCTGGCCGGTTTCCGAAGCCTGGACGGTTTGCGGAACGCGACGTTTGATGAGTGAAACCGAAATGGCGAACGACTGGCTCGTGAGCTTGATGCCGACGAAGGTGCCAAGCGTGGCAAAGAAGATCATCGAGATTACGATCCACGGCCAGCGGGTCAGAACCCCGGCAAGCAGGCGGACGGGATCAAAGGGCAGAGGAAACCGGAAACGGCGGCGTTCCGCGTCTGGAACGAGGTCTTCGCCCGCCGGGAGATTTGAATTTGAAGTGGAATCCAAATGTGAATGTAAGCTCTTATTTTGGATAAGTTAATCGTGTGTGGGATTGGGCCTGCCATGCAAGCGTGAATGAGCCGTGGCATGGCGGAGCACTGCCGATGAAAACGAGCGGTTGAAGGAATCCAGCGACATCGTTTCGCGAACGCGGGAAATGAGTGCGGAATCGGGCCCCGGCCAGCCGTTTTCGATAAAGCGGGTGAGCGCGGCGGATAGCGCGGAGGGGCTGTTCGGCTGGAATCGCCAATCCGCGGGCAGCAGGTCCTTCATGCCGTCACGATCGCTGCCGAGCACGGCGGTGCCGGAGGCGAGTGCTTCCAGCATGACAAGCGGCAGGCCCTCATAGCGTGATGGGATGACCAATGCGCCGAGCGCCTGATAGAGCCGGGCGGGATCGCACCAGGGAAGCACGGTGGCGGAGAGTTGGTGGTCGCGGACGAGATCTTGCAGGGCGGAAATGTCAGGCCCGTCGCCAGCGAAGACGAGGTGGCTGGATGCCACAAGCGCCGGATCGGCGGCGATGGCTTGCACGAGCAGATGCTGTTGTTTCTGGCGGAACTCGATGCGCCCGATCACGCCGAAACGGACCTTTTCGAAGGGCAGGCCGAGTTCGTCGCAAGCGGATTTCGCGTCGCCGTCTTGGAAGCGCAGGGTATCGACTCCATTGTAAACGATGTCGATGGGAGCGACGGCACCTTGTTGTTTAAGGAGGCGCGCCATTTCATCGGTGATGGTGATGAAGGCGTCCGGCAATTTGAAAAGATGCGCGCAGAAAAAATCCCGCAAGGTGCCGAGGCGCGCGCCCATTTCCGCGTTGGAATGCGGCACGGGGATGTAGCTGACGCAGGAAATCCCGGCACGTCGGGCGGCGTGCAGACCGAGCGAGGAGTGCTCGATGTTTCCCTGGATGGCGACGACGAGCGATGGATTTAGCTGGCGCAACCGGTCTGCCAGATTTTTGATTCGCGAGGGCTGAAACCGGTTGCGGAGCGCTTCGAGCTTGGACGAGTGCCAGGTGACCTCTTCCAAGGTAAGTTGCGGATGTTTCAATGCGATGGCGGCGACCTTTTCGCATAGCTTGCTGTTGGCCGAGGAGGCGATGAAATGAACCGGTCCGGAAAAATCCGTTAGGACGGCTTCGAGACCCAGCAGGCTCATCACCTCATGGCCGCCGAAGACCGGACTGTCATCATAGAATAGAATCCTCATGACTTGAGGGCCTTGAGAAGGAACGCTTCGATTTCGCTTGTGATGGGATCAATGTCGAAGGGGGTGCGTGCCTCTTCGAGTCCGGTGGCCGCGATGGATTCACGCAGCTGCGGGGAGGCGGCAAGTTCCGCGATGCGAGTGGCGTAGAGTTCGGGATTCGCGGCTTCGGCGATGAGGCAGTTGACTTCATGACGGGCGAGTTCCGGCTGGCCGCCATCGAGTGAGGTGATGACGGGCAGGCCTGATGACATGGCTTCGAGCGGCGTGAGCGCAAAAGGCTCGCCCCAGTTGGAAGTGAACAGAAGGGCGTCGTATTGCGAGTAAAGCCGCCGCATTTCGGCGGCGGGCGCGGATTTCCTGAAAGCACACCCGGTTAGGCCGAGGTTGGAGATCTCTGCATCGACCATGGCGACATATTCGGCATCGCCGTGGCCGTAGAGATCGAGCGTGAGTTGGGTGAGCCCGTCGCGGCGCGCAGCGGCAAGTGCCCGGACCGCAGTGAGCGGGTCCTTGTCCTCTGATAGCCGGCCGACCCAGATCAGTTTTTCAAAACGTGAGTGATCCTGTTTCACCGGAAACGCGGCGGTCTCGATGCCGCAGTGGATGACCTCCGCGTGGATTACCGGCCAGCCTTTGGATGCGGTAAGATCGCGCATGAAGGCGCTGCAAAAATAGATGTTGGAAAACCGGATGGCGTCCCAGGAATCCGTGGGCACGGCACGACTGATGATGCCACGGATACCTGAAAAGGTCAGGACACCGCGGAGGGCCGAGCGCGCTAGCGAACCGGGAGCGTTCCACCAGGAAAGCCAGACGTCCGCACGGAGACTGCGGGCGATCCAATGGTCGGAGACATCGTAAACGACCGGGATTTTTCCCTGCTCGATGCGTTGAAGCAGCGACTTGGAAATGCCGCCCATGTTCCAGACGTGGATGAGGTCGGGACGAATGGTTTCGATCTCGCGGACGAGGACCTGATGATTGTGTTTCTCCTGTCCGTAAAGTCGCTGGATCGGCAGCCACGGGTTTCCATACATGCCGTTGATGCGAAGATTTCGGGAAACGTGAGGCTCCGGTATTTCCGTGCGGCCGGCGACCTTGTGATCCGATGTTAGAATGTGTATTTCGTGACCCAATGCCTTGAGGCGATCGCAGACATCACGACAACGCAGTTCGTAGCCGCCGATTTCGTGGGGCGGATAGAGATTGGTAATGACGAGAATCCTCATGACTGGCGGTTATAGTGTTTCCAACCGGCGTGATGTCCGGCGCGACGGCCAAGGCGCTGTGCGAGACGCACGGCCACCGCATGGGGAATGCCGGTGATGTGGCCGTTTTTCAGACACCATTTCGCATCGCGGATGGAATCCTTGAGCAGGCCGAAGCAGACGAAATAGTGATAGTTCACGTTGCGCGGATGCACATCACCGGTGGCGGCCATCGCCTTGGAATCGCCGAAGGCGCGCTTGTAGGATTGGCGCAGCGTGTAGTTGTGGGAATGCATGGCCACGGACTCGATGGCATAAGGAATTTCATATCCATTTTCTATCAATCGCCTAGTCCATTCGTCGTCCTCGGCATATTGCAGGTCCTCGCGGATGGGTACGTTGTCGAGCACGGAGCGATGGGTGACCGAGCTGACCATGCTGAAGAAGTGGTCCCAATCCTTGGATTCCCGCTCGGGTCCGAAGCAGCGGTCGTAATCGTGGGCGAAGACCGCCTGGCAGTCGGGCCGCGGAATCTGGCGGGAAAACGCGGCTCCGAATTTCGGGTTTTCCACGCAGACTTTTAACAGATTGACAAGCCAATCCCGGCCGACAGGCGTGGCGTCGGCATTCAGATAGACGATCCAGTCATGCGATGCCTCGCGGGCTCCCTGGTTGAGTACGACGCCGGGGACATACGTCCCGAGCGGGATCTGGATGAGGCAAGCACGTCCGGATTGATTGATGATTTCGATCGAGCCATCGCTCGACCCGGAGTCGATGACGATGAGCTCGATTTCGCCGTTGAAATCCTGGTTGAAGAGTGCCCGGATCGTGTCGCCGATGGCCCACGCCTCGTTGAAGCTGCGCATGACGACGGAGACTGCGTTAGGGAGTGGATTCATCGGGATTTGGAAATCAGGGTGTCGTAGTGATGGGCGAGACGCGCGCCGATGGCCGGCCAGCCAAAGCGCTCGTTGGCGGTGGTGATGCCGTTTTCCTCGATGCGCCGGAGCAGAGTGGGATCTGCCAGAGCCCGCGAAATTTCACCGGCGAAGGAATCCGGATCATCGGCGAGCAGGATGTTTTCGCCGTGTTTCAGATCCAGTCCCTGAGCCCCGACGGTGGTGGAAACCACGGGCGTGCCGATGGCGAGCGATTCGACGATTTTTAAACGAGTGCCGCCGCCGATGCGCAGTGGCACCATCTGCAGCCAGGCGCGCTTGTAATAGGGGCGGACGTCCGGCACGCCGCCGGTCACGGTGACGCCGGGTCGCGAGGCGTAGGCCTGCACTTCTGCGATAGGGCTCTTGCCGACGACGAGGATACGCACGCCGGGACACAGCTTGATCAATTTCTGATGGATGTTTTCGAAGAACCAGCGCAGCGCATCGACATTCGGGCTGTAGTCCATCGCGCCGCAAAAGATCACTGTCGGCTCGGCGGCGCGCGGGTCGGGCGCGGAGGCCGGATGGAAGTAGTCGAGATCCACGCCATTAGCCACGACCATCACCGGCGCCTTGGAGTCCACGTGTTGATGAATGAACACTTCGTCATCGGGACCACAAACGACCTCCAGCAGGGTCGCGCGGGCGAGTTTTTTTTCATAACACCAGAGTTTCGCGAAACCTTCCCAACACAACAGACGCTCGCGGGTGGAGACGCGCAGCGTCTTGTATTGCATCAGTTGGAACTGCAAATCCACCCGGCTGCGGTCTACCACGAACGGCGTGTGGGACTTGTGAGGCAGCACGTAAGGCATCATGACGAGATCGCAAATGTGGACCATGTCATAGCGCCCGGGCGTCAGGCGGCGGTTGACCACTTCTGAAATCGCCGGGCTCTGCCAGTGCTGCACGTTGCTCGGCAGCGGATTGAGCAGGCGTTCTGGAAACAACTTCTGCCACGGCGGATGGGCGAAGGGGATGAACTCGACCTCGCGGCAGAATGCGGAAAACACGGCGCGTTTTTCATCGAGATCTTCCCCTTCTCCCGTGAGTGCGACGAAGTCCACTTCATGATGCGAGGCCAGCGCTTTGAGCAGATGAAACGTCCGCTGATAGGTCCCTCGGTCGAGCGGCCATGGCGCGTAGGGATAGATGACCAGAAGTTTCATGGAGTTCAGTTGAATCGATGCCAGAGCCGTTCGTAGGCGGCGATGGCGTCCTTCCGGTTGGTGACGGGCGAGACGAGTTGGCGGGATAGGTAGGCGGTGTTGGCTGGCACGAGTTCCGGTCCCCAGAGCAGCAGCGACAACGAGTTAAGCAGACCTTCGCGGGGGTAGCGGGATGACAACAGCCCTTTCGCGCCGAATGTCCGAAAGCGAATCAGCCAGTTTTTCAGGGCTGAGGTTTCCGGGCATTTGTTTCCGCCATGAGCATAGTCAGCGGGTGAGGCTGTGGAAATCCTGAGCCGTTTGTGCTCCAACCAAGACCACACTGCCCATGCTGCTTTGGTGACGGCTTGATGGAGCGCCTGCAATTCGGTGCGTGTGTAAATGCCGGGGGAAGGTCGCAGTTTGAAGGCGACGCCATCTTTGTGAAACGCTAGCAAGTCCGTCATCGGTAGCTCGGGTTCAATGATAGTCGTGAGGCGTTGGTGGCGTTCGATGCAGCTCCAGTGATATTTGCCGAGAATCGCCAAGATGACGTCACCAAGCGCGAGCTGGGCCTTGGCGATGTTGCGTGCGATGAAATCCAGGTCTTCCTGCTTGAGTTCACACAAGGCCAAGCGTTCCGCAGCGAACAACAGGCCGGTGCAGCGGTTCATCATCAGGCGCGTCGCCTCGTTTGATGGGATGCGCGTAGAATCCGCGTGGTGGGTGCAGCCTGAAAGCACGGATGTCGGACCGACGGTTACGCGATGTCCGCAGACGAGATCGTAGTAAAACATCGTCGTTGGGCTGGAGATAAGTTTCTCTAACGATAGAATCTTAAACTCCACGTCGATTCCGATTTTTTCCGTCATGCGGTGCTCGAGGGCATGGATGGCCGCGCCGTAGCGCCGCTCATTGAGGCGGGGGTGGCCGCTGATGAGCAGGAAAAATTCAAGGTCGTTGTAAGGTGCATCGCCATCCGGGGTGGAAAGCACGCCGCCCTCGCCGCGACCGTATCCGCCTCCTAACAGCAAAGCCTGACGCTTTTCGGTTGGAACGATGCGGGTGACTTCCTGCCCGATTTCCTCGCAGGTTTCGGCGATCAGGGATTCCAGTGCATCGCTGCCGTCACGGGTGAAACGTTGAGCACTCACGGCACCTCCTTTCTTCCGGCCTGACGCCAACGGCGTGCGGCGCTGTCCTCGGCAAGTTGATAGATTTCCTCAAGTCGGGTGCTGATGCGGGTCCAGTCATAGTGGGCGGCGGCTTCGGCACGTCCGGCTTCTCCGATGCTTTGGCGCAGCGCGGGGTTACCATGAAGCGCGGCGAGATGCGCGGCGAGCTGTGTGGCGGCGTCCGGTGAATCGGGATCGAAAAAGAAGCCGGTCTCGCCGTCGCGGACAAGCGTTTGCAAGCCGCCGACACGGCTGACGATGACCGCCCTGCCCGCACACCACGCTTCTAATACTACTATGCCGAAAGGCTCGTGCCGCGAGGAAAGCACGAAGGCGTCCGCCGCATGATAGGCGTCGATGAGCAAGCCGCTTTCGTTGCTAAGGCCTGGGATGATCATTGCTGAATTTCCCAGTCCGTTCGCTTGAATGAAGGCGCGGAGTTTGTCACCGTAGGCAGGCTGGGTTTCCGGGCCGATCATTACGAGGCGGGCGTTGGGAGTCGCAGCGTGGAAGCGGGTGAACGCTTCCAACAGACCGAGTTGGTTTTTTTGCGAGTCGATGCGGCTGATGTTCACCACCAGAAACGCGTCCGGCGCGATGCCGAAATGCTCGCGGAAACGGCGTCCCTCGCCTGTGGTGAAACGCTGGCAGTCCACGCCATTCGGCAGATAGCTGACGCGATCATGCGGCAATGAAGCTTTTGCTTTTTGCGCTTCACTGTCGCCCACGCAGATGACGTGGTCGGCATCTTCCAGCACCTTGCGGGCACCGAGCAGCGCGCCGAAGGGCTTGCCCCACTCGATCTTTCCTTGGATCGGCTTGGTCAGGTCGTCGAGTTCCGCGGCGGGCACGTCGAAGATCCCGCCGTGGAGCGAGACGACGTAGGGTTTCTTCCGCCAGCGCGCGGCGGTGCGGACCGAGCCGCCGAGGCGTTTGAGCGCGTGGGCGTGATAGATGCGGACGTCCGGCTCGCGGATGAGGGCGCGCAGGAGCGAGAGGGAAAGCAGGTTGCCGCCTTTTTTATCCATGGCCGCGCGGTCGGCGGCGCTAAGGCCGAAGAATGGATAGAGATGCGGATAGCGGACCACCGGGATGCCTGCAATTTCATCGTGGCTCCGCTCCGCCAGCGCCATGGAGGTGATGATGCGTGGATCCATTCCGGCGGCGCGCTGCTGCTTGGAAATTTCAAGCACGACGGTCTCGGTGCCGCCCCATTCGTCTGCGACGAAACGCCGGGGCACGTGGATGATGGTGCGGGCGCTCATGGTTTGGTTTGCGCGGCGGCGTGATGCAGAACGGCGCGCTCCATCAGTTGATAGATATGCGGAATGTGGGTCATCCCGGCAGGCACTTCATCGTGGCTGCTGAAGAGCGTGGCATAACTCTGCGGATCGGTCGGATGATAGCCGTGCATCGCGCGGATGGGCCGCTCGCCCATGTGGCTGGGGACGATGAGCGTTCCTTCTTCGGCGAGCCAGATGAGCTCGCCGAAGGAATGGTCGTCAAAGTAGGCGCGGTAGTGGCGGAGTTCTTCTTCCGGCATGATGCGGCCTTCGGAAACCTGGTTAAGCACCTCGACGACACGATCTCTAACTCCCGGCTTGAGGAACCAGAAGCGCGCCATCGTGCTGTCGTAAACCACGGCGTAGTCCTTGCCCATTTCAAGGCCGAGCGGATCGATTTTCGCGCGCAGGTCGATGTGGACGTCGCAGTTCGCCATGCCGTGGTCGCTGAAAACATGGAGCCGCACCTCGCGGTAGTTTTGTTGCGCGGTTTCCACGACCTGCGTGATCCAGCGGTCGTAGTGATCGAGTTTTTTCGGGATTTCCGGCGAGTCGTTGCCCGCCATGTGGAGCAGTCCGTCGAGTCCGGCCCAGTATTGGAACGCGAAGTCGATGCGCTGGCTCTCGATGTCCGCCAACAAAAGCCGCAGGTGCTCCTCTTCCGGCTGTGAGGGATCGGTGACGAAATAAGGCACCTTTTTTTCCTCCAGCAGGTCGAAGATGTTGCGTCCCCGGTTCATGCCCTTGGGTTTGAGCGGGCTTTTCTTTTCGGTGAAATCGAAGAGATGGATGTATTTGAACGGGATGTTATAGAGATCAAAATAACCGCGGAATTTCAACTGCACCTTGACGAACTTCGTCAGCCAGCGGCGGAAAATCCGGCGGCCGGTGACGGCGGTGGGCAGCCAGCGGAGCCAGCGCAGCGAGCGGAACGGCGATTCCGCGGGGTTGTAGACGAAGTAGCACCAGTTGTGATGTTCGTCCGGCCATCTGCCTGATAGAATGGAGGGCACGCAGGTGGAGCTGTAGCCGAAGACGCTCTCCAGCTTGCGGCGGTGCGGTGCGACCTTTTCGAGAAACGGATGGTTTTTAACGATCTCCCAGCCGCAGGCATCGACCATGATAAAAAGTGAGAGGCGGTCTTTCATGCTTGGGAAGGAGTGAATCTGGCAATGGTGGCGAGAAGCTCGGTGGGGCTGAACGGCTTCGTTAGAAACGCCGAAGCTCCGCTTTCCTCCGCCTGTTGGCGGGTGAGGTTCTGGCCTCGGGCGGTGAGCATGATGACCGGGATGTCGGCGGTGACGGGGTCCGCCTTGAGAGCGGAGAGCACGTCCAGGCCATCCATGCCGGGCATGATGATGTCGAGGATGGCGGCATCCGGCTTTTGGGACTGGACCGCGGCAAGCGCGGTATCACCGGCGGCGCATGCGGTCCAGGTGTGGCCGGCCTTGCGCAGCGTCATTTCGAGCAGGCGGAGCATGTGTGGGGAATCTTCGGCGATGACGAGGCGGGCCATGATGCGGTCAGGATGATGGAGGTGAGTCGAAGCCGATCAGCAGGAAAGTCTGATCGTCGGCGAGGGTGTTGGGATCGGTGCTGTGACCGAGGCGTTCGAGGAGGGTGGATTTCAGATCGTCGATGGGAGCACCCTGCGCCGAGGCGGCGGCGAACCATTCGGCGACGTCCGACTGCGTTTCAAAACTCGGACGTTGATTCCGTGGGTCGACCAGCCCATCCGTGTAGGCGAGAATCCGCATGCCTTGGCGGAGAGGGATTTCGTATTCGGTGAACTCTGGATTTCTCTCGAGGCCGATCGGAGGGCGTTCCGGGCTGGCTTCGGTGAATTCTCCTCCCGGCTGGGCGATGATCACCGGACAGTGCCCAGCGTTGGCCACGCGGATCAATCCCTCCGGCACATCGATGATGCCGACCGCGATGGTCACGAACATTTCCAACTTCTCGAGGTCGTCGTGCATCTGGAGCGCCACCCGTTCCAACAAACGGGCGGGATATTGATAGAAATGGCTGAACGCGCGGACGGTGGAGCGGGTGACTGCGGCAATCATGCTCGCGGCGACGCCCTTGCCCATGACATCCGCGATGACGAAAAAGTAGCCGCCATCGCCGCAGGGGATGAGATCGTAGAAATCACCGCCAATGGAGAGCGCGCTTTCGCAGTGGCCGGTGACGCTGACCCCGGCGTTGTCCGGCAGAGGAGGCGGCAACAGGGATTGCTGGATGGCGGCGGCGAGTTCGAACTCCCTTCTGGCCAGGCTGGAGCGGATGGCTTCCTCCTCGTGGCGGCGGCTGAGCATCTGCTGCGCGAAGAACTCGGCGAAGGTGTGGACGACGTTGACCTCGCCGGCATTGAAGGGCTGCGGCGAGTGATGCCTGCCGAGCGAAAGCACCCCCATCAATTCATCCTCATGATAGAACGGGTGCACGAGGCCGGACAAAATGGTGGGATTCGCATCGGAGGCGTCGATCCATTGATCCTGGCGGGTGCTCACAGCGGCAGCCTCCAACGGCGATGGGCTTTCGTTCACGCCGCATGGTGGCGGGGCATCACAGCCGTGGGTCGCGAGTGAGGTGAGTTGGTTCTGCGAGACAACCCTCAGCATGCCGCAGTCGGAGGCGGTGACGGTGCCGAGGTGGTGGAGCAGGCTGTCGGCAAAATCCTCAAGGCGGGTCGTGTGGCGGGCCTCGGCGGTGAAACGGAAAATCGCGGATAGACTTTCGTAGCAGGAAGCCAGCTCTTCAGTCATGGCGTCCAGCGTGGCTTCAAGATCCTCGGCGGGTGCGGCGGGAGTGTGGCGGCGTTCGAGCGTGAGGATGTTCCCGCCGGGATGATGCGCCTGTTTCCGGAAATCCGTGAGGGTGTGGATCAGGAAAATCCCGCGCCCCGATTCCGCATCGTCGTCCGGCAGTTGCGGGTCTTCCGGCCAGTCGAATCCTTCGTTGCCGTCGTGAATTCTGGCGATCACGCGATCCGGGGCGAATAACAAATGCACCTGCCACGATTGCCCGGCCGCATCACCGGCGCTGTGGATCACGCTGTTGTTTCCCGCTTCGGTGAGGATCAATTCCCAAGCGGAGAGCTCCGCCTCCGGCAGGCCGTGATCGGCTAGAAAGGCCCTTGCTCCGATCGATGCCTCGCGCACCGCGAGGAGCGTGTAGGGACCGGACCACTGCCATGCATGGCCGATGGTCTCGGAACGAATTGGAGCTTGGGAATCCATAAGACGGGGAATCAGGCGACGATTTCAAAAACGCGGTGAAGCCGGGTGAGTTCCAGCACCTGGAGCACGGTCGGCTTCGGTGCGAGTAGACGCAGCTTGCCGCCGCGTTCGCTGGCGAGCTTCTGCATGGAGATGAGCGCGCCGAGTCCGCTGGAATCGACGAACATCAGGCTGGAGCAGTCGAAGTCGATGTTCATGAGTCCGTCCACGAAATGAAGGCGGAGGTGGTTCTTCACCTCCGGTGCGGTGGCTGCGGTCAGTTCGCTGATTTCGGAAACATGCAGGGTGTTGTCTTTGCGTTCGGTGTGCATTGGTTGTTAGTTGAAAAGTCGTTTCAGGCCGCCTAGCAGAATCCTTCTCCTCCAGGCGGCAGTGGGCTGGCAGGAGAAGAGGGCGGCATGGGCGCGCGCCGTGTCGTCCCAGGGAGCCGAGCAACCCTCGGCTTCCGGCGCGGTGAAAATGCCCGGACCGGCATGCAGCCAGAGGTGTTCGAACTCGCCGTCCAGCTTCCCCGCTTCCTCGGGCGTGAGCGGCGGATTTCCGGTCCATACGAAATGACCGGTGACCACGCGCCAGAGAAACGGCCAGCGCCGCAGCAGTCCGGGAAGGCCCGGCATTTCATGATAGGTGACCGTCCGCTGCGGTTCGCCGGGACCGCTTGGCAACACCGCGACGCGCGCCACGCGCCAAGGCCGGCGCAGCATGGCAAGGACGGGCAAGGGCGATGTTAGGGCCAGGACCAGCAGCGCTGACAACCTGCCGACCGGCGATGAAAGCGCCTCCTGCGGAGGATCCAGGCGGGAGAGGAGGAATGCGTCGGTCAGACGCGTGAGAGAACCGTTGCGCCAGTTCACGAGCACCGGACCGGCCGCCACGGAGTCTCCGAGATGGGTCATGTTTCCGAGATAGGTGCGGGGGCCTACGGTGCTGTTTTCCACGGTGGCGTGCGCATCGATGACGGAATCGCTTTCCACATAGCCATGGGGACCGATGATCGCATCGGCACCCACCGTGGTGTTAGGGCCGATCCAGCACGGCGCGAGCAGGATGGCGGTGCTGTTCACCCGCGCCTTCATTCCGCACCAGACGCCCGTAGAAATTTCGCGCGCGCCGATTTGATTTGGAGCTAACAGGGGCAGCAGTTGGGCGCGTGAGTGATGCCATGAGTCCGCATCCCTGATGAGCAGGACATCCGGAGCCTGTGGCAGGCTTTCGAGTGTCAGCACGGCGTCGTGATCGAAGGATGCGTGGCGCTCCGCTGCTTCGGCGCGGGTGAGTTCGGAGGATTCCGGGGAAATCCGCACCTGCACGCCCCAGGCGGAACCCTCGCCTACATAGGCGCGCACTTCGGAAGGTCGGTCGCTGACAAGGAGCAGCACGTCGGTAAAGCCGTTGCGGGCGAGACCGTCCAAGGCGTGTTCAATCAGTGGTTTTCCGAGATAAACGGCAAGTGCCAGAGGCACTCCTCCGGTTAGCTCCTCGAGTGCGGGGCGCTGGTCGGGACAAATCAGAATCACTTTTTTCATACGCCTCCTTTCCCCATCAGGACTGCCGGCACGGTTTTCACCAGGATCAGCAGATCCTTCCAGAACGACTGGCTTTCAATGTAACGGACATCGAGGCTGACCTGCTCGGGAAATTCGATTTGGTTGCGGTCGCTGACTTCCAACAGGCCGCCCTCACGCTCGCCGATCTGCCAGAGACAGGTGATTCCGGGCACGGCAAGCAGGCGGCGGCGGTCTTCCGGCGAATAAAGCGCGACCTCGCGGGGCAGCGGCGGACGTGGCCCGACGAGCGACATTTCACCGCGCAGCACGTTGATCATTTGCGGAAGCTCGTCGATGGAGGTCTTGCGGATGAAGCGACCGATGGGCGTGATGCGCGGGTCGTTCTTCATCTTGAAGGTGATGCCGTCGCTTTTCTCGTTCCTGTCTAGCAGCTCCTTGAGCTTCGCTTCGGCGTCCACACACATGCTGCGGAATTTCAGCATGCCGAACTCGGTGCCGCGCAGGCCGACGCGTTTCTGTTGGAAAAAAACCGGGCCACCGTCGCGGCGCACGAGCAGTGCGGTGACGATCATCACGGGAGAAAGCACGAGCAGAAGGATTCCGGAAGCGGCGATGTCCACGCAGCGTTTGAAAAAGGCGGTGCAGTCGATGGTCCAGCGCCAGGCAAGGCGTTTCCACTGCATGTAAAAACGCAGGCGCGCCCTGCCGAATGGCGTGGACGCGATAAGCATCCGCCGGGCGAGCAAGGAGGCCATTTGATCGGACGTCATCATGACACACCTCCATTCTTTCGTCGGGCAGGAACCTTGAATTGCTGATTGTCGCCGCTCTTCATGACATGGGTTCCAGGATGGTGGTTGATTCAACGGAACTGATGGCGGAGCGCAAGTCGGAGACGGCCTCCCGCGCTGCATTTTGGAGCGCTGGAAGTGCCGCGCCGGCATCGTTCATGCGATCCTCGCGGCAGGCGCTTTCGATGGTTTCCGCCGCAGCCTGAAGTCCTGCCAGAGTGAAAATGGAGGCGGCCCCTCTGAGCGAATGGGCACTGCGCCCGGCTTCGTCGGAATTTCCGAGATTGATGCCATCATGGACTGCCTGCAGCTGCGCATCGAGGTCTGCGAGGAAATCCGATGCGAGCGAGATCGCGTCTTCGGGCGAGAGCATGTCCGCGAGCTGGTGCAGGGTTTTCATCGCGAGAGACTCCTCGCCTTTTTCAAGCGGGGTCTCGGTGGATTTGAGCAGCACGACGTTGCGGAGGGTCTCCAGACGGATAGGTTTTGATAGATAATCATCCATACCCGCCTTGATGCAGATTTCACGGTCGCCGGCGAGCGCGTTGGCGGTCAGGGCGATGATGCGGACCGGAGGAGTGCCGGTTTCCATTTCCCACTGGCGGATCCGGCGTGTCGCTTCGAGGCCGTCCATGCCGGGCATTTGCACATCCATGAGAATCGCGTCGTAGCGGGCGGCCTTCGCCGCCTTGAAGGCTTCGTGGCCATCGATGGCGACATCCGCGGTACAACCCATCTGGGCGAGCGCCGCGAGGGCGAGTTTGCGGTTGATGGCGTTGTCCTCCGCAAGCAGCAATCGCAGCGGTCGTCCTTGCGACCGGCCCGGTGCGACCAGTTGATCGGGTTTTGCCATTCTAACTGGAATGCGGTCCGCCTCGGCGAGCAGCGAATTGAAAAGCGGAGAGACTTTCAGGGGCTTGAACAAAGTGCCCGAAATGGCGTCACCAAAGCGCTCGCGCAAGCCGAGACTGTCGCCGGGCTGGCACATGAGAAAAAGCGCCACTCCCCGCCGGGCCAGCGACTTCACGAAATCAGTGTCTTTCTCAGGCACGCACCCGGAGTCTAGCAGCAGCACCTGTGGTTGCCAGTCCGCAAGTCGGGACATGGCGTCCTCCGGTGAAGTCGCCGCGCGCACTTCCATGCCCCAGCGATCCAGCAGTTCGGTAATGACCTCGCGGGAGAAGTCATGGCGATCGACCACCAGCGCACGTCGCCCGGCGAGGTCCGGAAATGGAATGGGAGCCACCACTGGCAGCGGGTCGATGGCGACCGGCGCGCTGATTTCAAAGGAGAAAACTGAACCCTGGCCGGCCTGGCTGTCGACCGAAATCGAGCCGCCCATGAACTCCAACAACCTCCGGCAGATCGCGAGTCCAAGGCCGCTGCCGCCGAAGCGCCGCGAGGTCGAGCTGTCTTCCTGATGGAACGGACGGAAAAGCTGGCCGAGCCTATCCGGCGCGATTCCGATTCCGGAATCGCTCACGCGGAAGTGAAGGGTAACGTGGCCGGGCTCCGCGGGAGCGGCGCTTATTTCGAGTTTCACGGTGCCGGCGGAAGTGAATTTCACCGCATTTCCCAGCAGGTTCACCAGCACCTGGCGAAGGCGCAGTGAATCGCCGATGATGGAAGCTGGCACGTCTGCCGCCATGCGGGCGGCGAGGTCGAGACGCTTTTCCGCTGCGGCGGTGGAGACGGTTTCGAGCGCCTCCTCGACGCATGCATTCAGACTGAACGGAGTGGCCTCGATTTCCATGTGGCCGGATTCGATTTTGGAAAAGTCCAACACGTCGTTGATCACGTGGAGGAGCGACTCAGCGCTGCTGCGGATGGCCGCGATGAACTCGTGTTGTTGTGGAGTGAGTTCGCTGTGCTGGAGGAGTTGGGTGAAGCCGAGCACGCCGTTCATGGGCGTGCGGATTTCATGGCTCATGGTGGCGAGGAAATCACTCTTCGCGCGATTGGCGGCGGCGGCCTGCGCGGCCAGCGTGTTGGCTCGGTCGCGCTCGCGGACGATGCCCGCACGCGATTGATCGAGATCCTCGATCATGCTGAGCATCACCAGGCGGGATTTCTCCTGCTCTTTCGCCCGGCGCTCCAGATCCTCGGACGTCTGGCGCAGGCGATCCTCGGCAGCCTTCCTCAGCGTGATGTCCGCGACGATGCCGATGAGCTCCACCACGCGGCCGTTTTCCATCAGCGGGTGCAGCCAGAAGTGACAGATCCGCTGGGCGTGCTCGAAGGATACCTCGAAGTGCTGGTCCTCGCCCTGCCATGCCCGGTGGAACCAATCCAGTTTGGCGGGGTCATGGAGCAGGGCGGAAATTCCCCCGGATTCCAGATCCGCGGGCTTCAGGTGCAACTCCGTTAGCAGGCGGCCTCGTGCCAGGCGCACCGCGAAATCCCCGCCGGCCTTACGGCAGCGGAAAATGATGTTAGGTTGTTGGGCGAGTGTCTCCTCGAAGTAGTCGCTGATGTTGCGCAAGCGGCTTTCCGAATCGCGGCGGAGCCGTACATTGGCCTCCGTCAACTCCGTGGACGTGATCTCCAGCGTGTGTGCGAGAAAGTCCTTGTTCTCCTCCAGCTCGTCGTAGGTCTTGCCAACGACTTCGAGAAAAGCCCGCATCCGCGGATCATCGATTTCGTGATCCTGTAGCAGCTTCCGGATTTGTCGCTGGAGAAGGGAATTCATTTACGCGCGCTCACCCAGAACGGTGATGGTCATGGTTTGATTGTGCAGCTCGCTGGAATGCCCGCTGTTTCCCGGGCAGACCTCGCCGTAGGAATAGAAGCCGACCGCCTGGGTGCCTTGCGGCAGCGAGTCCATGACGGACTCGAGTTCCTCGTCGATGCGCTGGCCCAGAACGAGCCGCCGACCGACACAGCTGACCAGGACAGCCAGCGATTGGTTAGAGTGGGTGCTGGCGGCGGCTTTTCCAGCGCAGGCCGCACCGTCCACGAGCTGCTCGGTGGTGGCCTTCATCAGGCGAGCGTACCAGCCCTCCGGCATGTCGCCGGCGAAGGTGAGCGACTGGGTTTCCTCGTCCACGGCAAGGATGGTGCGGACCAGGCCGCCGGAGTCTGATAGGTCCTTGGTCAGTTCCAGAGGAAACAGGAGTCCGGTGGCGGGGAGTCCTGCGGCGCGCGCTCCGAGGTAGCGCTTGTAGAGTTCCAGAGCCGGCTGGCCGTCGAGTTTGTATAGGATGTTGCCTTCCGATCGGGTGATCAAACGCCTTGGTCCGAAGCCTTCCCATCCGCCACGAGAGCCATAGCTCACGACAAGGTTCTCGCCGTAAAAACCAACAGCGACGACCTGGTCGCTCTTCACGCTGTCGCCGAGGCCCACCAAGGTTTTCTTGAAGTGCGGACCATCGCCCGCCAGACCGCCGGTGATGGCGACACCCGGTGCGAGCACTTCGCGGAACCCTTTCATCAGCGCCGTGCCATTGACTGTCAGACCTTCGGATAGAATCAGGACATGCCGGAGGTCCGGTGCGTTCAGGTGGGTGGCGGCCCGGCGGCCCACGGCCATGCTTTCCGCCTTGTTGGCGACGGGCTCGGCGACGGCGCGGACCCGGGTGGACTTGAACCAGACGAGCGCGGCGACGACCGAGTCGTCATACACACGGCTGGCGAGGATTTCACCCGCGGTGCTGCAGCCGCAGACGACGGAGTTGGGAAACCTGGCGACAAGTTCGCGGATCGGCACGGCGTCGCCATCCATCAGGGATGGAGCTCCGAAGTAAAGCACGAGGCCGGGATCTCCGGAATGATCCGCCGGGATCATCCAGCCGGTTTCCGCGGTCCAGCGGCAGGTGGAGGTCAGCATGAGGTATTCGGGGTGAGTTGCGCGCCTTCACCGGATGCGGACGGATAGGCGATGGTTTGTCCGGCACTCAGGCACATCGAGTTGATTTCGTGCTTCAATTCGAGCACGCGTTCCTCCCGGTTCATCATCACGCGGTTGAGCAGCTCGACTTCGGAAAGCGTGGTTCTCAACCTCTCCTCGGTGCGTTCCCGCTCGGTAAGGTCAGTTGCAATGCCGAGATAGCCGGTGATCACTCCGCCTTCGTCAAACAGGGCAGTGACTGATAGCAGTACCGGAAGGCGGGAACCATCCTTGCGGATATAACTCCACTCGCGCTGGTCGGGCAGGCCGAGATCCGCCTTGGCGACAAAGGTTTCAAAACCGGCCTTCACCTCCCGGCCCAGTTCGAGGGTCAGCTCCCGGGCACGGGCGACGACTTCCTCGCCGAGATGAAACTGTGCCGGCGTCAGATGGTTATCGACCACCTCTGCCACGGAATAACCTAACATGCGCTCGGCCGCCGGGTTGAACAGCTGGATGGTGCCCTGAGTGTCGGTGGAAATGATGGCGAAGCCGGCACCTTGGAGCATGGCGCGCTGGAGGGCGTTCGTCGCACGCAGCGCGCGGTCGGATTCCTTGCGATCGGTGATGTCACTCTGGATCGCCATGAAGTTGGTGATTTTTCCGGAGTCGTCACGGATTGGCTGAACTTCGCTGGCGATCCAGTATTTCCGGCCGGTTTTGGTGTAGTTGATGAGCTCGACCCGGAATCCCTCGCCCTTGGCCAGATGTGCGCTCATGTAGCCGACGGTGGCATGATCGGTATCCGGGCCTTGCAGGACGGCTCCGGGCTTTTTCCCGGCGACTTCCGCCAGAGTCCATCCGGTGAGTCTGACAAATCCCTCGTTGACCCACTCGATCAAACCCGCCGCATCGGTGACGACGACGGCATTGTCCGTACGGGAGGCCACGATCGCGAGTTTCCTGGCCTCGGCCTCCTGCTCGCGGAGTCGCGTGCGCTGGGAGGTGAGCGTGGAGGCAAGCCTCTGCAGATCGTTGTTGGCCATGCACTGCGTCTGGACAATCTGCAAGAGGTCCATGGTCTGGTCGTGAATGGCGAAGTCGGAAAAGGTCAGCCCGAGGCGCTCGATCTCGTTGGGATCGGAAATCCATGGCGCGGCGAGCATCAGGAAATCGCCGGATTCCTCCTGCACGGCGATCTCGCCCCGAAGCATCAGGTTGGTCCCGATGATTTCGAACAGAAAAAGCAGCGAGCCGCTTCGGCGGAAGAAATCCGCAGTCATTTCCCCGACCGGGCGACGGAGTTCGAAGAGTTCGGTGATCGGAACTCCGGGCCGGGCGTTCGCACAGACCTTGTGGAGGCTCGGCCCCATGGTCTTGATCCGCAGGTCCGGGTCCCACTCGACGAAAAACGGAAACGCACGGCGCAGCAGCGCGGGAGTCAATCCGGGCGCGGCTGGTCCTGCAGGTGCGGGTTTCATGGATTGGCGGGAGATTCCCAGGAGACGGCGAAGATGTCGTGGTCCGCTCCCTGGTCCTTGCGCGCAAGCAGGGTGGGGGAGCAAGGGGTCTGATAGAGCTTGCCCAGTCCCTGGAGCAAACCGGTCACGAATGCGGTCAGGCCGGACCGGTGGCTGTGGTAATGCAGCAGAAGCCCGTCTGCGGTGACATCGGTGCATTGGAATCGCGGCGGCGCCAAATTCGGATAGATCATGGCCACGCGGGTGTGGAAGTTCGGGAGATTGACGAGGAACTCCTTCAGGGAGGAGCCGCCGGATTTCATCATCGGGCCATAGCTTTTCGACGCGGTTTCCAGCACCCAGTGTTCGCCGAAGGAGATGAGTATGTCCTCGGCGGGGAGTCCTAGCACCTCCGAGGCGGCACCTACCAGTTTGTAGGTCAGTTCGTCCGGGTAAGCCTCATTGCTGATGAAAACGTCCACATCCACACCAGCCTTCGATTTGACGAGCTCCCATTGGTCCTCGCCAAAGTTCGAAACCACGAGGTCTTCGACCGCTTTGTTCACAAGTCCGTACATACGATCTGATCAAGAGTTTTTCTTCCGCGAAAGGAAGATAATCAACACAACTAAAATATCCGCGATCTAATGACCAGCCCGAAAATCCTGCAAGTTTTTCAGGGGTGGGGGGATTGGGACGTCCGTAATGGTCGGGTTGCGCGGAAGGAAGATACTCACGCCGGAACGCAGCAGAACCAGTCGGTCCTCGGCGGTTAGTCCGGCATCAACCGCCGCGTAACGCGTCGCGGGAAGTGCGTGGGCGACTTCCTTTACGAACTCAACCGCGGGGCCGCGGGCCAGCGCGAGGTCGAGCACAACAAGGCCCTTTGTGGGAGCGGATTGTGGAGCACCTTCCACGCTTTCCGCGGACAGCACCTGCCAGCCTTGTTTTTCCAACAGGCGGACCAGCAGGGTGCGAAGCAGGCGGTCGGCACAGACAACCAGCGCATCGTTTCCTGGAATGTGGCAATCGGCAGCATCCGGAACAACGGCCGCCGGCAGGACAAAATGGAACGAACTGCCCTTGCCAGGCGTGGACTCCAATTCGATGCGGGCACCCATCGCACGGCACAAGCGATCGCAAAGTACCAGCCCGAGACCGGTGCCGTCGTGCTGGCGGGTGGTCGAGGAGTCTATCTGCGAGAACGGTTGGAACAGCCGTTCCCGCTGCTCCGCGGTGATGCCGATGCCGGTGTCCGACACGGTGAAACGGATGCCGGGACTGCCGTCCGGCATGCGATCCGGAGCGGTGCTCAGAGTGACGCCACCCGCGGAGGTGAATTTCAAGGCATTGCCCACGAGATTGACCAGAACCTGCTTCAAGCGCAGCGGATCGGACTCGATGACCCGGGCAGCGTCCCGCGATACGTCGAGCTGCAACTGCAGCCTCTTGGCTAGAGCCTGCGGACTGAAAATTTTCACGACGTCTGATATCAGTTCGTCCACGCGCACTGGTTCACTCCCGATCGTCAGCGATCCGGACTCGATCCTTGAGAAATCCAGGATGTCGTTGAGCACTGCGAGCAAGTGATCCCCGGACGATAGGATCGTCCGCGCGTAATCCTGCTGTGAGGAGTCGAGCGGTGTGGTTAGAAGCAGTTCCGTCATGCCGAGCACGCCGTTCAACGGCGTGCGGATTTCGTGGCTCATGGTTGCGAGGAAACGGCTTTTCGCCTCATTGGCGGCTTCGGCCGCCACCGTGGCCTCCCGGAGCCGCACCATGGTGGCGTGCAGCCGTTTTTGGTGAAACCAAACCCCGAAACCCACCGCCACGGAAATCGCCAGTGCGCTCAACATCGCCCCCAGCGTCGTTTGCCGGATCTCCCTGACCTGCTGTTCATGGAATGAAAGCTCCATGTCCACCCCGGCGGCGGCGATGGTCCTGCCCGCCCCATCCTTGATCGGCGCGTAGGCACTGAGGAACGTCCCCCAAGGATCGCTCTGCGGTTCGGTCATCACGGCGACCTCGCCGCGGCGCAGGGCGGAGTACAACTCCAGGCTGGCCTCCGGGTAGGGTTGCATCAGATGGGATTTCTCATCCAGGCCGTCGCCATCCGCATCTCCGGGCGGCGTGGGATCGAGGATGAAATATACCTTTTCGTCACGCATCACACAGGTGTACACAAAGCGGAACTTCTCCGGCCCTTCCATTGCGTCCTTGACCCGCTGAAGACGGTCGCACGCTTCCATGTAGGGCGGCGATCCTTCCTGTCCGGGGTCCTTGAGCGATTCGTGCACGGCGGGATCCACGGTTAGAGCGCAGGCAAGCGCCGCGCGGCGAAGCGAGTTCCGCATCGTCGCCTCCGACTCGCGGGACATGATCTGATGGAAATTCAGGAGCGCCATCCCCGTCACCAGCAGCAACACCCCCCCGGCAAGGATGCCATTGCGCAACGGCCGGAAAGGTTCACCGGAAAGGCTTGCTGGTTCGGAGGCTTTCACGGGTTCGTTCTGGATTGACGCTCGATGACCTAGCGATCCTGTCAACGAGGCGGAGCATGCCAGCACCCGGAATATTGGCAATCCCCCCAATTGGAGGGAAGCGGGTCACCGGTCACCGGCATCGAGAAAGCGCAACACCGCCTCGGTCCGGCTGCGGACGTGGAGTTTCTGGTAGATCTGTTTCAGATAGTCCCGCACGGTTTCGTAGCTGAGACCGAGCCCGGCCGCGGCCTCCTTCGGCGACATGCCGGTGGCGAGTAGCTCGAGGATCTGCCGCTCGCGAGGCGAAAGCGAGGGCAGGGGAACCGGCGCTTTCTTCGGGCTGGTGCTTTGAAAGGCGCGGATGACCAGGCCGGCGACTTCCGGGCTCAACGGGGCACCACCACGATGGGCCGCATGGATGCCAGCCACGATCACGGCCGGCGGAGAGCCCTTCAGGAGATACCCGTTCGCCCCGGCCTGCAACGCTCCGAAGACCCGGCTGGCATCCTCGTGGATCGTCAACACGACAAAGGCCGCGCACGGCAGATCGACGGAGAGGGTGCGGATGCAGTCTTCTCCGGAAATCCCTGGCAGCTCCAAATCCACCACCACCACATCCGGCCTCAGCGAATCCAGCGCGGCCAGCGCCTCCTCGCCGCTGCCCCAGGCTCCGCACACCTCAAGTTCAGATTGTTTCTCAATCAGCTTTACTAGCAGTCGGCGCATGAGGTGATCATCCTCAATCACCGCGACCCGAAGCGCAGACGGGGACTGGGGAGAAGAGGATGGCAAGTCAGCAGGCATGCGGGCGATGGGTTTTGAAATCCTGTTTCATTCCGGCGTCACAGGCCCATCACCGCTGATTCCGCGCGATCAGGCAAGCCGGGTGATGACGGCCCAGCGGGTTTTTTCCGGGAAGGTTCTTGCTAATCCTGTCATTATCTAGATTTTAAGCATTGCTTAACAGATTTGGTTTTCATGAATCCGCCCACATTGAGCCGCGACACCATTCCACAACGTCCGTGGGCGAGCCGGCTGCCACCGCCGATTGTGATGATGGGGGTGCCCTTGGACCAGTTGGACACGGCCCAGGCGTTGGAGATTGTTAGTGAAATGATCGCCAGCCGCACTCCCCACCTGCTCGCCACCGCTAACGTGGATTTCCTGGCGCAGGTGCAGGAGGACGAGTTGTTGCGGCGCATTCTGGTCGATGCCGACCTGATCGTCTGTGACGGAACGCCGCTGATCTGGATGTCAAAATGGCTGGGCGATCCTCTTCCGGAGCGGATCGCCGGCAGCGACCTGGTTCCGCTGCTGCTGGATCTCGCGCAGGAGCGCGGCCACCGGGTGTATTTCCTCGGTGGGCGTGACGAGGTGGTCGCCATCGCGGAGGACAAAATCAAGGAGCGCTGGCCGGATCTCCAGATCGCCGGGATGTATTCTCCGCCCTTCGCGCCGATGGACCAGATGGATCACGCGGGCATCTGCCAGCGCATCCGCGAGGCGAATGCGGACATGCTTTTCGTCTCCTTCGGCTGCCCGAAGCAGGAAAAATGGCTCGCCATGAATTTCCGCGGCGCCGGCGTGCCGGTGGCCATCGGCGTGGGGGCCACCATCGACTTTCTCGCCGGCGCGGTGAAGCGCGCGCCCGTCTGGATGCGCAAGACCGGGCTCGAATGGTTCTTCCGTGTGGCCCAGGAACCGAAACGTCTCGCGCGCCGCTATTGGAACGACATCTGCGTGGTCGGTCCGGGACTTCTCAAACAGTTATTGATCATGGGCCCGCGCAATTCCACTCCGCAACGGGCGACCGCGGCGGAAGATGGGCCGTCGAGGGAACCGCATCCGACTCCTCCTCCAGTCGTGGTTCTGCCAGAGCGTCTCGACGCGCTATCCGCCAGAGACGCCTCTCTCTGGCCCACCGTCGAAAACCGCATGCTCATCCTCGATGCGAGCCGCACCACGTTTCTCGACAGCACCGGCACCGGAAAGCTCGTCCGTTTCGCCCGCGCCTCGCGCGAACATGGCGGCCGCTGCATCCTCATGGGTGCCAATTCCACCATTCTAGGCACGCTCGATCTCCTGAAACTGCGCAACCTTTTCACCGAGGCCGCCAACCTTGAGGAAGCTCTCGCCATCGCCGCCCAATGAAGGTCGGACTCACCGCCACCATGATCCAGGGCGGACGTTCCGGCGTCGCGCAGTATGTCTTTTCCCTGGTTAGGGAACTGGTCCGCGCCGACGAGGTGGACTTGAGCGTGTTCGTGCTGGAAGACGAAATTCCGCTGCTGGATTTCGCCAAGGACGGCTGCCAACTCATCCCCGTGCCCCGCGCAGTCGCACCGCCGGTGAAAAACATCCTCTGGCACCAGCTCACCCTGCCGAAACTCGCTGCGGAACTTCAGTTAGATGTCCTTCACGTCCCCAGCTACCGCCGCCTCGTCCGCAGCGCGCCTTGTCCTACCGTCGGCACCATCCATGACCTCGCGCCCTTTCACGTGAAGGGGAAATACGACTTTGCCCGCATGTTTTACGGCCGCGTCGTCGTGAAATCCCTCGCCCGTGCCCAGAAGGAAATCATCGCCGTCAGCCACTGCACCGCCCGCGATATCGAGAACTTCTTCGGCATCCCGCAAAGCCGCCTGCACGTCATTCACAACGGCATCGACCACGACCGCTTCTTCCCCGGCGATCAGGAAGCCGCCCGCGCCTGGACCGCGGAAAAGCACGGCATCACCGCGCCTTATTTCCTCTACGTTTCCCGTCTCGAACACCCGGGAAAAAACCATGTCCGGCTCATCGAGGCCTTCGTCGCATTCAAACAAGCCACCGGCTCCAACTGGCAACTCGCCCTCGGTGGCGGCGACTGGCATGGCTGCGAGGCGATCAAATCCGCCGCCGCTTCATCTCCATTTGCCGGCGACATCCGCTTCCTCGGCTTCGTGCCGGACGCGGATCTCCCGAACCTCTACCGCGCCGCCCGTGGCATGGTCTATCCGAGCCTGTTCGAAGGCTTCGGACTTCCGCCAATCGAGGCGATGGCGTGCGGTACCCCGGTCATCAGCAGCACCCGCGGAGCGCT
Organism: Akkermansiaceae bacterium; assembly: GCA_041736495.1. Classification (GTDB taxonomy): domain Bacteria; phylum Verrucomicrobiota; class Verrucomicrobiia; order Verrucomicrobiales; family Akkermansiaceae; genus Luteolibacter. Next base: position 10,799 of record JBGSTM010000303.1, on the reverse strand, counting down.
TGAGGAAGTCGTGGCCGACGCCGCCCTCATCGTCGATCCCGAGGACGTGCCGAACATCACCCGCGCCCTCACCGCCTTGTCCACCGACTCCGATCTAGCGGACTCTCTCAGATCCAAGGGACTCGCCAACGCCGCGCGTTTCCACTGGAGCCGCACCGCCGCCGAGGTCACGGCAATTTACCGTAAAGCGGCGGGTTTTTTCGCCTGACTTGGACTGCGGCAGCCTGCTGCCGCTTTCAATTTCGCAGCCTGCTGCGAAGTCCTTGCCAGCAGGCAGGCTTCAGAAAAGCGGCAGCAGGCTGCCGCAGTCCATGCAAAATCCGAATTTGTTAGGTTCGGGCCATTTCCCCGAGCACCTTGCGCCCGAGAAAAAGCAGCGGAACCATGCACACCACTCCCCGCCAGCCGAGTTCCAGAAATCCACTCTTGGCGGACGCCGGCATCCAGATCGCCAGCGCGGTTAGAACCGCCGAAAAGGCCAGCAGCGGCACCACCGTCCCGCGCAGATGGTCGAGCAGATAGGTCTTCCACGGGATCTTCAGCCGCAGCACCGTTAGCGGCACTACCCAGAGCCAGCCCACCAGCGTGGTCGGGATCATCGTGCCCAGCGCCACGCCGAACACGCCGAACTTGAAGGCGAGGATGACGCTCAGGATCACGTTCGCCACGGCATCGCTGATCGAGATCACCAGCAGCCGCCGCTCGTCGCCGCACATCATCAGCACCCGCTTCGAGCAGCCGTTGGTGAGCTGCGAGCTGAATACGGCGAACAACAGGACTTGCCCGACCCACCACGTTTCCTTCGGAACGGTATCCATGCCCGTCAACAGGGAGATCAGTGGCTCCAGATAGACCGCCGAGAGCAGGTAGCACGGAGTCACCAGGAAAAACGTCAGCCGCGAGCTGCTCAGAAGCAGCTTCCTCAAGCCGGAATCATCGCCCAGCGCATGCATCGCCGCCGCCGCGGGGGAGAGCACCTGCTGGAGCTGCACGCTGAACAGCCCGAGCATTTCCGCCATCTTGAATCCCGCCTGATAGACCGCCACCATCGCCACACCGATGGTCAGGGAAATCACCAACTGGTCGCTCTTCGCCATCAGCATGTTGCTGAAGGTGATCAGATAGGCGGCGATCGAGAATCCCATCTGTACCTTCACCGTGCTCCAGTCGAAATGTTTCGGCAGCAGCGAGATCCCCGGCAGCCGCCGGATTGCCATCACCGCCGCGATCAGGTTGGGAAACGCGCTCGTCGCCACGCTGATGCCCATCAGCACCGACAGGCTCCAGCCCGCCGTCAGGCCCCAGTAGAGGAACACGAAGTTCAGTATGGTCGAGAAAGTGCCTACCCAGTTCGCGATGTCGATCCGCTGCAAGCCCCGCAGGATTTCCGGAAACAGACCTAACGGAAACATTACTGCCAGCCCGATGAAGAACACCACGTAGGCATTCCCGAATTCGCCGCGGTCCGCCGCCAGCACGCCCATCCGCGCGAGGAACGGCTCGCGGATCGCCAGGAAAACCACCAGCAACAACACCGCCATCGCGACGAAGGTCCAGAATATCGTCGCCAGCAGCCGGCTCAGTCCGACCATGTCACCGGTCGCCGTTTTCTCCGCCACCGCCTTCTGCGCCGTGAAGCCGAAGCCGAAATCCAACAGAATTCCATATCCGAACAGCGACCACAACAAGGCCCAGAACCCGAACTCCGCGCCGGAGAAATTCTGGAACATCAGCCGGAACAGAACCAACCCGAGCAGCATCCGCGTGACAAAGCCAATGTATCCGCTTGCGGTGGTGCTCCAAAACCTGCGTTGCCATTCAGCCATGCGATGTGGGGATGTTTGTAGCCAACGACCGTGGCTAGCATTTCCGAAACGTTGATAATCAGATCCCCAGGGTTTGTCACCCACGAATGCCGCCAAGATGGGGCGATCATCCCCGGCATGCGGCCAGCAGTTCGACTTGCTCCTCTTCCAAGAGAGGCGAGGTCACGCACAGCATCGCCAGCTCCCGTTGCGGCTCCACGAAGCGGGCGTGCATCGGCTGCACCTGTTCGGCGAACTGCCGTCTGACGGATTCTTCGGTCCTGCCGCGCGAGACCACATCGCGTTCCACCCGGCGCAGCAAGCGGACCTCCTCCGGGCAATCCACAAACACACTCAGGGAGAATTTCTTCCTCAGCCACTGCGGATGCAGCAGCCACAGGCCTTCCAGCACGACGAATGGCCGGCTTTCCAGTCCCACCGTTTCATCCTTCCGCACGTGCTCCGTAAAATCATAGACCGGCACCCGCGCCACCTCGCCCCGCTCCAGCGACTCCAGCACCTCCCGCAGCCCGTCCCAATCGATGGCCGCCGGGTCGTCGAAATTCACCCGCGCGCGCTCCGGTTCCGGCAGATGGCCGAGATCCCGGTAAAAATGATCGAGGCACAAGTGCGCGGCCTCGGAGCCTAACCAACCGGCCAATTCCGCCGCCAGCCAGGTTTTCCCCGACCCGCTGCCTCCCACCACGGCGATCAATCGAATCCCTCTCACTGCCTCCTGTTCTACCGAAGCCACGCGCCGCCGGCGATCTTTTCGTCAGCTTTCTGCGGAAGGCCGGAAACGCGCGAATGCCTGGGCCCGCGACAGTTTGTTAGGGGGGCGCATCCACCCTCTAAGTCAACAAGGCAAGAAACCGCCTGAGATCATTCGGGGCGACGGGTTTCACCGCGTGTCCGTCGAAACCGGCGTCTTTCGAGCGCCTCCGATCCTCCTCGCGCCCCCAGCCGCTGAGCGCGACCAGCAGTGCGTCCGGATGTTTCTCCCGCAGCAGCCGCGCTGCTTCGAATCCGTCCATCTTCGGCATGCCAAGGTCCATGAATACCATGTCGGGCTTGAAGTGGGAGGCGATGCGGACGGCTTCCTCACCATCGTAAGCCACCGAGGTTTCCATTCCCTCCATCTGCATGAAAAGTGACAGGACCTGGACGGTGCTTTTCGAATCGTCCACGACAAGGATCTTCCTGGCCCGTGGAACCGGCGGTTTCAATGGCTTTTCGACGGGTGCCGGCGGGATCAGGGGGCTCGTGCGGATCGGCAGCAAGATCGTGAATTCGGAACCTTTTCCCTTTCCTTCGCTCGAGACCGAAATCGATCCGTTGTGAAGCTCCACCAGGTTTCTAACGAGCGTGAGTCCGATTCCCAGTCCGTCCTGGCGCTTCGGATTGAGTTGTTGGAACAGGTCGAAGATGCGCTCCTGGGCTGCCGGTTCGATTCCCTCGCCATTGTCCCTGACGATGATCCGGATTTCCTCCCCAATGCGTGTGACCTCCATCTCGATCAGTCCCGGCGAGGGGGTGTATTTGGCCGCATTGGAGAGCAGGTTGGAGACAATCTGCGAAAGCCGGTGGGGATCGCCTGTCAGAACAAAGTCGTCGGCTGGAAACTGGAAATCAAACTGGTGGCCCATGCGGTCGATGACGGGCCGCGAGGATTCGATGGCCTCCTGAAGAACGGGTAACAGCTGGATGCGTTCCTGCTTGAGCGAAATCTTACCGGTGTTGATGCGCGAGATGTCCAGCAGGTCGTCGATCAGATGGACCATCTGGGCCATCTGGCGGCGCATCATCTCAGCGAGTTTGGCAATCACCGACTCGTTGCCCGGCGAGGCAACCATCACCTCCAGACCGGCAAGAATCGGCGCGAGCGGATTCCTCAGCTCGTGGGCGAGCATGGCGAGAAACTCGTCCTTGCGGCGGTCCGCCAGACCGAGTTGCTCGTTGGTGACCGCGAGGCGGTCGTTGGCATCCCGGAGACGCTCCTCGCGGTCCCGCAACTCTTCCCGCTGGCGGGCCAGTTCGAAGAAAGTATCCGCCTTGTTGCCGAGGTTGGCGGGATCGATGGGTTTTAAAAGGAAATCCACGGCACCTGTCTCATAGCCGCGGATCCGACGCTGCTGGTCGACCACTCCGGCAGTTAGGAAAATGATCGGCACGGTGCGCGTTCGTTCCGTGCCGCGCATCAGCTCGGCCAGTTCGAATCCGCTCATCTCCGGCATCTGGACGTCGATGAGGGCGAGCGCGACGTCATGGACGAGGAGCAGTTCGAGGGCTTCGGGGCCGGACCTGGCTTTGAGCAGTTCCAGTCCGTCGCGCACAAGCAGGCCTTCCAGGGCCAGAAGGTTGGCATCCAGGTCATCGACGAGCAGGAATTTGATCGAACGTTTGGGCATTATGGGTGGCTTTGATAGATAAGTGCGGCGGCGATTTCCGGCAACGTCATGGGGAGGGCGAGCGGGCAGGCCTGAAGGGCGGCCGTCGGCATAGCGGTGCCAACGGCGGTGTGCGGGTGTTGTACCAGGGCGGCTCCCCCCGAGTCGCAGACGGCGCGCAGGCCGCGGGCTCCGTCCGAGTTGGCTCCGGTGAGGATGACGCCTGTCAAACCGTCGCCGTAGGCATCCGCAGCGGTCTCGAACAGGACGTCGATGGCCGGGCGCGAGTAAAGCACCGGTTCCTCGCTGGAAAGTGAAAGCGTGAAGTCCGACTCGACCAGCAGGTGATAGTCCGCCGGGGCGAAATAGACCGTGCCGCCGCGGATGGTTTCCTTGTCCTCCGCTTCCTTCACCGGGATCCTGCAGCGGTTTTCGAACAGGTTCGCCAACAGGGAGCGGCTGTCCGCAGGGACGTGCACGACGATGAACACCGGGAGCGGATAGTCCTCGGGAAGCTCCGACAGGATGACCGACAGTGCTTCGATGGCGCCCACGGAGGCACCCATCACCACGGCAGCAGGGCTTGTCCTCACGGTATCAATCATGGACGGCACGTTTTTGATAGATGCGCTGTTCCCGGTCGAATTCCGAAAATGACGCGGTGTGTTGGGAGAAGCGCAGGCTTTCCTTCGAGCCGATTCCGAGGAAGCCCTTGCGCACGAGCGATTCCTCGAACAACCCCACCGCACGGTCCTGGAGTTCGCGGTTGAAGTAGATCAGGACGTTCCGGCAGGAGATGAGGTGGGTCTCCGCGAAGACGGCGTCGGACACGAGGCTGTGGTCGGAGAACACCGTGCGCTCGCGCAGGCTCTTGTCGAAGATCGCCCGGCCGTAGCCCGTGGTGTAGTAGTCGGATAGAGACGACTTGCCGCCGGATTTCATGTGGTTCTCGGTAAAGAGCGCGATGCTGTCGAGATCGTAGATTCCCGCCTCCGCCTTCTTGAGGGCGGCGGTGTTGATGTCCGTGGCGTAGAAGATGGTGCGGCTTTCCAGCCCTTCCTCACGGAAAAGGATGGCCATGGAATGCAATTCCTCGCCCGCGCTGCAGCCGGCGATCCAGACCTTGAGCGACGGATAGGTCTTCAGGTGCGGAATCACGCTTTCCCTCAGCGTGCGGAAGTACGCCGGATCCCGGAACATCTCGCTGACCTGGACCGTGAGATAGGGGAGGAGCCGCCGGAACGCGTCCGGCTCGTGGAGGACCATGTGCTGGAGCTGGGAGAAGCTCGCGCACTCGAAGCGGTCCTTCGCCTGCACCAGCCGGCGTTTGATCGAGGCGGGGGAATAGTCGCGGAAGTCGTACTGATACTTCCTGTGGATCGCTTCGAGGAGCAGTCCCAGTTCGATTTCCTCGGTCTCGGTCTCGGGGTTTTTCATCGTGGCATCCAGACGCGGATCAGGGAGAGGAGTTTTTCCACATCAAGGGGTTTGGCGAGGTAGTCGTTCGCCCCGGCTTCGAGGCACTGCTCCTGGTCGTTTTTCATCGCCTTGGCGGTTAGGGCGATGATCGGGAGTTTCTGCCACTCGCGGCGTCTGCGGATTTCACGCATGGCGGTGAGTCCGTCCATCTCGGGCATCATGATATCCATCAGGACGAGATCGATGTTTTTGGTCGGGTCGGTTAGTGACCGTTCCAGCGCGGCTAGCGCTTCGTGTCCGTTGCGGGCGATTTCCAGCCGCACCCCGCGTCCCTCCAGCAGGCTGGTCAGTGCGAACACGTTCCGCACATCGTCCTCGGCGGCGAGGATGCGGCGGCCTTCCAGGGCCGCGTCGCGACTGCCGCTCTTCTCCAGCATGCGCTGCTTGTCGGGGGGCAGGTCCGAGACCACCTGATGGAGGAAAAGCGCGACCTCGTCGAGCAGGCGTTCCGGGGATTTCGCGCCTTTGATGATGATGGATTTGGAGTAGCGCCGCAGCCTTTGTTCCTCGTCGGCGGAAAGCACCCGGCCCGTATAGACGATGACCGGTGGAAACGCATAGGCCCGCTCGGCGCTGAGGGTTTCCAGCAGGGTGAAACCGGAAGCATCGGGCAGGCTGAGGTCGAGCACCATGCAGTCGAAGGTGGCTGACTTCAAATGTTCCAGACACTCCGCCGCGGATTGCGCGCAGACGGCCTCGACATCGCGCGATCCCAACAGATCGCGCATCGCTTCGACCTGGACAGGATCGTCCTCGACGACCAGCACGCGACGCATTTTCTGGGTGAGCCGCGTTTCCAGCTTGTGGAAGGTCTCCATCAGCTGCTCGCGTTTCACCGGTTTGAGCATGTAGCCCACGGCGCCTAGTGCCATCGCGGTTTGGGTGAAGTCGTTGGCGGAGACGACATGCACGGGAATGTGGCGCGTGTGCGGATCCGCTTTGAGCCGTTCCAGCACGGTCAGGCCCGAGGTGTCGGGCAGGCCCACGTCCAGCACGATGGCACTCGGCAAATGCTGCCGCGCGAGCAACAGTCCTTCCTCGGCCGAGGTCGCGATGAGACACTGGAAATCCATTTCGTGGGCGAGATCGTAGATGATTCTCGTGAACGGCTCGTCATCCTCCACGGTCAGGATCACGCGGGCTCCGCGGGTGATGTTCTCGCGGTCGTCGGGAACCTGCCCGGCTGGCATCTGCGGGCTTGTGGCCGGGATGGGTCCGGCCGGGATCAATGGAACCTCATGCGAAGGGGAATCTCCGCTGGCTTCAAGGACCAGGGGGAGGAACAGGGTGAACGTGCTGCCATGATGGGGCTCGCTCTCGAGCTGAATCTCCCCACCTAACAAACGCATGAGATTCCGGGAAATCGACAGCCCGAGGCCGGTGCCTCCATACTTGCGGTTGGTCGTTCCGTCCGCCTGGAAGAACGGATCGAAGATGACACGCTGCTTCTCCGCGGCGATGCCGATTCCGCTGTCGATGACAGCGAATGCGACCCGCTCCGCCGGGGCGCGTCTGACCCGCAGTGTCACCGAGCCCTGTTCGGTGAATTTGAGGGCGTTGGAAAGGAGGTTCTTGAGCACCTGCTCCAGCCGCTGCGGATCGGTGTCGAGTGTCTCCGGCACGTCAGCAGCGATTTCCATTTTCAGTTCCAGCCTCTTTTGCGCCGCCATCGGCTCGAAGGTGGCGCGCAGGTGATCGAGGATGTGCCCGACCCGGACGGTTTCCGGATGGATCTCCATGTGGCCGGCCTCGATTTTGGAAAGATCCAGCACGTCATTGATCAATGCCAACAAATCATTTCCCGCGGACTCGATGGTGTTGGCGTATTTCACCTGCTCGGGAGTGAGATTCCCGCTACGGTTTTCCGCCAGCAGCTTGGCGAGAATCAACGACGAATTGAGCGGCGTGCGCAGTTCGTGGGACATGTTCGCGAGGAAATCCGACTTGTAGCGGCTTGCCTGCTCCACCTCGCGCGCCTGAACTTCCAGCGTCTGTTTGGCTTCGAGCAGATCGTTGCGCTGTCGCTCCAGATAGAGCGCCTGTTCTTCCAGCTGCGTGTTCGTCTGCTCCAGCTCGGCCTGTTGGAGTTCAAGACGGGACTGGGATTCGCGAAGCGCGCGGCCCTGCTCCTCCAGCTCCTCGTTGGAAACGCGCAGTTCCTCGCTCTGTGCCTGGACCTCCTCGGACTGGCGCTGCGTTTCCTCAAGCAGTTCCTGAAGCCGCATCCGGTATTTCACCGAACGGACGGCGATGGCGACAGCCTCGCTGACGCGCTCGATCAGGACGAGATCGGATTCAAGGACGGGCTTTAAAAATCCGAGTTCCAGGACGGCGGTCACCCGACCTTCGAGTTTCAGCGGAACTACCAGCAGATGACGCGGACTGGCTGTTCCGAGAGCGGATCCCAGACTCACATAGCCGTCCGGCACGTTGTTGACGATCATCGGATGACCGTCCTTCACGGCTTGACCGAGCAATCCCTCACCCGGCGAGAATCGAAGCGGCACGCTTCCTGCCGCGGCCGCGTAGGTGGCGCAACGCCGGAATGAATCCAGATCCTCGACAAAAACCGCGCCGACCGTCGCCCCGAGATATTCGCCGAGAAATCCCAGCACTTTGTCTCCAAGTTGTTCCAGGTTGTGATCCCCAACGATGCGCTGGCTGATGCGGGTTTGGCCTTCCTGAAGCCATTTTTCCCGCTTCGCCCCCAGCCGCATGCGGATGAACTGATGGCCGATCGTGGCCACCATCAAAAGGGTGGCGGCGCCAACGATCCGTCTCCAAAGCCCGACGACGCTGCCGTCCCCATCCATGAAAAAGTCCAGGAACATCAGGACGATCGCTCCGCCCGCCACCCAGAAGGGAACTGCCGACCGCCAGGTGTAAAAGGACAAGGCCAGAGGCACCATGTAGGTCACGAAGACCGCAACTCCAACAGGGCTGAAGCGGTCCGCGAGGTAAACGGCGAAGATCAGGAACCCGATCGCGAGTTGCAGGACAGGCGAGGGCTTTTCCTCAAAACGGATCATAAGAAATCAGGACTTCAGCCCGGCTCCGAAATCCGCGGCATTTCCGGGTCTTGTCGGTAGCGGATGGATTGGGACGAAGCGGAGTTTGTTCGGTGGATGACGCATGGCCGCGCCGGTTTAGCGATGAATGTACCAAGTCCGCATTGACTCAGCGAAGGTCTCCGCTTCCCAACAAAAGAGCCCTCAACCCGGCTCTTGCTCTATCAGGAAGGTCTTTCTGATCCGTCGGCGGATGATGCAATTCGCATGATGTCTATTGCAAATTGCATGGGATCTGCGGGCTGGATCTGGCTTCCAAATGGGATAGGTTTGGGAATGTGCACGGCCTACGAACTCGGAAAAGGAAGAGGAAGTGCTCCCGGCTATCTGAATCCCAAAGCGGTTTCCGAACTTCTCCGGATCAAGGAACCCCGAATCATCCGCCCCACGATTCCAGCCCCGGTCATCAAGGCGGACGGCAGTCTGGCAACCATGAGCTGGGGATTCCCGCGGAAATTCGCGGCCAAGATCAAAGGCCACAAACCGGTCTCGCGAACCATCGTGAATTCGAGGGAGGACAAACTCGACGGGAGAACCTGGAAGGATGCGTTCAATCTGAGGCGCTGCCTGATCCCTGCCGTGTCTTTCTACGAATGGGTGGAAATCGATGGGCGCAATGCCCCGTTGCGGTGTGAACATCCTGATGGCGACTGGCTTTGGATCGCCGGAATCTGGGAGATCGGTGAAGAGGGGGAATGTTTCTCGATGATCACGACAGAACCCAATGAACTTCTGGCGCCGGTTCACGACAGGATGCCAGCCGTGTTGAGCAACGCGCAGATCGAACCATTCCTCGCCGGGGATTTGCGGGCATTCGGACCATCCGCCGTCGCCCTGCGATACCATGAGGCGGCGAATTTCCTTAAAGCGGGAAAACACACGAAACCGGCACCTCCGGCCCAGGGTGAATTGTTCTGAAGCGGCCGCATTGCCGGGACACTTTTGAAAGGTGGATAATTATTCGCGCAATGGAGGGGGAACTTTGATTGGCTTGAGGGCATGAAGCCTCTGGACGGGAATGATTGGCCGAAGTTGGTGCGGCCGGGAAGCCGGGTGTTCATCGGCGGGGGGGCTTCGGTGCCGTTCGCGCTGGTGGAATCGATGCTGGCGATGGCGGCGGGATTCAAGGATGTGGAGCTGGTGCATATTCACGGACTGGGGGACACGCCGTGGATCGATCCGAAATACGAGCAGGTGCTGCGGACGAATTCGTTCTATCTAACGCCGGCGCTGCGCGATGCGGTGGAGCGGGGGCAGGCGGATTACACACCGTGTGCGATGTCGGAACTGGCTTCACTCTTTAAGACCGGCCCGCTGCCGCTGGATGTGGCGTTGATCCAGGTGAGTCCGCCGGATGCGGAGGGATTTTGCTCGCTGGGAGTGAGCGTGGACATCGTGATGTCCGCGGTGAAGTGCGCGCGGGTGGTGATCGCGCAGGTGAATCCGAAGATGCCGCGGACCTGCGGGGACACGCTGATTTCGACCCGGAAAATCGGCTGGTTCATCGAGCGGTCGGCGGTGCTGCCGGAAGCGGCGGCGGGAATCTTCGATGAACGTCACGAGCGGATCGGTCGGCATGCGGCGCAGTTGATCGATGATGGTTCGACGATCCAGTGCGGGTTGGGAAACAGCCCGGAGGCGGTGGTGCGGGCGTTGAAGAAGCACCGGCATCTGGGAATCCATACGGGGATGTTCAACGACGCGCTGATGGATCTGGTGCGTTGTGGCGCGGTGGATCACTCGGCGAAGAACTATTTGCCGGGGAAGATCATCGCGAGCCACGTGCTGGGAAGCCGGAAGCTTTACAAGTTCGTGGATGGAAACGCGGACATCGAGCTGCATTCGAGCGACTGGGTGAATGATCCCTATCGAATTGCTAGAAACCACCGGATGGTGGCGGTCAACGGGGCGCGGGAAATCGATCTGACGGGGCAGGTGGTGCGGGATTCGAGCGGGCACCGGTTTTACGGCGGGATCGGCGCGTTGCAGGATTTCATCCGCGGCGCGGGGCGGAGCAAGGGCGGCCGCCCGATCATCGTGCTGACGTCCACGGCGGATGT
>JBGSTM010000272.1:0-14183 GCA_041736495.1 Akkermansiaceae bacterium | reverse complement strand
GCTCTCGATGATGGCCATGTGCGTTTCCAGTTCGTCGCTCGTCGGCTGGTCGGGCGACGCCTACGATACGGGCATCGCGGTGTTCAACTACGGCATCGCCGGGGCGATCCTGCCGATCCTGTTTTTCATCGTGTTTTTCCTACCGTTCTATCTGCGCAACCGGATCTTCACGCTACCGGAGTTTCTGGAAGGCCGCTACGACTCGCGGAGCCGGTATTATCTCTCGTCGATCACCATCATCGGCTACACCTTCGCCGACGCGGCGGTCACACTCTATGCCGGTGGACTGATGGTGCAGTTGGTGTTTCCCGGCGCGGACCTGTCCACCGTGATCTGGGGCATCGCGATCCTCGCCGCGTCCTACACGCTGATCGGCGGACTGTCCGCAGTGATGTGGGTGGACCTGATCCAGTCGGTGGTTCTGTTCATCGGCTCGATCATCCTGACCTGCATCGCCTTCGGCAAAGCGGGCGGCTGGGATGCGGTGATGAACGCCGCCCCGGCAGGGCATCTGAGCCTGATCCGGCCGATCAATGATCCTTCCGTGCCATGGCCGGCGCTGTTCATCAGTCTGCCACTGATGGGGTTTTATTTCTGGGGGCTGAGCCAGGCGATGGTGCAACGAACGCTGAGCGCGAAAAGCATCGAACACGGACGCTGGGGAAACCTGTTCGCCGCAGCGCTGAATTTCAGCGTGTTCTTCGTGATGGTCCTCCCCGGGCTGGCAGGCCGGGTGCTGTATCCGGAACTGGACAATCCTAACAAAGTCTATCCGACGATGGTGTTCGGCCTCCTGCCCCAAGGCATCATGGGCGTGGTGGTGATCGGCTTCATCGCCGCGATGGTCTCGACGCTGAGCTCGATCCTGAACTCCGCGCAGACGCTGGTGACGATGGACATCATCTCTCCATTGCGCCGCGACCTGAGCGGCAAGTCGCTGGTGCGGGCGGGAAACATCGCCGGCATCGTGATCATCATTGTCGCCGCGCTGTGGGCTCCCAACATCGAAAAATTCGGTTCGGTGGTCAAATACTTCCAGCAACTTCTCGCCTTCATGGCCCCGCCGGTGGTGGCAGTGTTTCTGGCCGGGCTTTTCTGGAAACGGGCCAGCGCCACCGCCGCCTTCACGGCGCTCATCAGCGGGCTGGTGCTCGCCGTTTCGCTGCTGCTTTTCATCGAGCACACGCCGCTGGCCACTTGGAACTTCCTGTATGTCGCGCCGCTGTTGTTCGTGGTCTCCGTGCTGATCCTCGTGATCGTCAGCCTCTTCACTGCCGCGCCGTCACCTGACGTGGTTAGCCGCTACGTGTGGAGTCCGTCGTTTTTCCGCGACGAGAGTGCCGGGCTGGCAGGGACGCCGTGGTATCGGAACTATCGAATACTTTCGATCATGCTGTTGGCATTCACGACGATCTTCATCTTCATCTGGCGATAGACCCACAGCCCTGACATTCATGAAACTGCAAAGAAGCACCTCCAATCCGATCCTCGTCCCCCACGCGGAACATCCGTGGGAAAACCTCGTCGTCTGCAATCCCGCCGTGATCCATCACGATGGCATGTTCCACATGCTCTACCGCGCCGCGGGCGACGACAAGGACCACGTCATCCACTTCGGGCTCGCCACCAGCCGCGACGGCGTGCACTTCGACCGCCAGTCGGAGCAACCGGTTTTCTCCCCCAGCGCGGACGGGCCGGACGCCGGCTGCGTCGAGGACCCGCGCATCGCGCAACTCGACGGACACTTTTACATCACCTACGCCTACCGCACCTTCAAGCCGGGCCAATACTGGCTCGCCCCCGATAACAGCGCCTACAATCCGCGGGACGCCTCGCTGCCGCCGCTCTTCGGTCAAAACATGACGGCGTCCGGGCTGCTTCTATCCGACGACCTGCGTTCGTTCCGCCGCCTCGGCCGCATCACCCGATCCGACGTGGACGACCGCGACGTGATTCTTTTCCCGGAAAAAATCGGCGGCAGATATGTCATGCTGCATCGCCCGATGCAGTGGGCCGGGCCGGGTTATGACAATGCCTACCCGGCGATGTGGCTGTGTTATTCGAACGACCTGCTGACCTGGTCGGAAAGCACCAGGCTGGCCAAAGGCGAGTTCTACTGGGAAAACAAGATCGGCGGCTCCTGCCCGCCCATCCGTACCGAGCTCGGCTGGTTCGTCATCTATCATGCGGTGGACTCCAAGGGCATCTATCGTGTCGGCGTGATGATGCTCGATCTGGAGGATCCGTCCAGGGTGATCGCGCGCACGCCCGAGCCGATCATGGAGCCGGAGGAGGACTACGAATGGAACGGTCTCTATCCGCACGGCGTGGTGTTTCCCACCGCCAATGTGGTCGTGGACGACGTGCTGTATGTTTACTACGGCGCGGCGGACCAGACGATCGGGTTGGCGACCGCGGATTTCCCGGCGCTGGTCGATTTCGTCATGAGCCATGCCATGGCAAACGCCTGATTTCCTTTCATTCACCTAACTCATGAAAATTTCTTTTTTCACCGTCGCATTCATCCTCGCCAGCCAGATCACGCTGCCGGCCGTCTCTCCTCCGGAGCTAACACCCGCGGACGAGATCCGCTCGCGGGTGGAGGCGGCGCGTCCGCTGCGTGGCGGGGCGATCCCTGGCAATCTCAAGGACATTCTCGGGGTCACTCATTATGACGGCCACTATCACCTAACCAACAAGCCCTTTCTGATCGAAGGGGCCGATGCGATCCATCGTCTCGGCATGAACGTGGCCAAGTTCTGGCTGCATGAGGAAGGCCTGCCGGGATATGGCTACAACACCGATGCCACCTGGAAAAAATCAATTTCCACCGGACGACTGGTGGATGTCCTGAAACATCCGGATTATGTAGAAGCCCTGGCGCATCCCTTCAGCACCGTGCTGCTGGAGGTGTTTCCACTCAAGGGGGACAAGCAGACCTTCTTCTCGGGCGACAACGACTTCAAGGACGAGGAAGAACAGTTCCACGAGGTCGCGGCCTATCTGTTCAAGACTTATGCGGAGCGGAACATCACCTTCATCCTGCAGAACTGGGAGGGCGACTGGATGCTGCGCCAGGGCGAGGGCAAGGCCTGGGGCAAGGTGCCGCCCCCGGAGATCGAGCGCCGCTGCAAGGCGTTCATCCGGTTTCTGGCAGCCAGGCAGCGCGGTGTCGACCGCGCACGGAGCGAATCTTCTGGCAGCCGGTGCAAGGTCTATCACGCCGCCGAGGTGAACCGCGTTTGGGACGGCACCAAGGGTCTCGCCACCCTGACGACCCACGTCCTGCCGCATGTGACGCTCGATCTTGTTTCATGGTCGAGCTATGATGGCATGAACGATGTGGTGACGGCATGGCAGGGGATTGAGTTGATCCGGCACCACATGCGGCCGAGTCCGACTTTCGGCCGCAACGCGGTGTTCATCGGGGAGATCGGCAAGCCCGAACAAGAAGCCGGCGAGGCCGATATCATCGACTGGTGGGACCGCGCCATGGGCGTTTCTTTTGCGATGGAACTTCCGTTGCTGGTCCATTGGGAGCTCTACTGCAACGAGCCGAAGGATTTGAAGACCAAGCAGGACCGCACTCCGCGCAAGGCGGAGGACATGCGCGGGTTTTGGTTCCTCCGCCCGGACGGAAGTCTGAGCCATTCCGGAAAATACCTGACAACCCTGCTGCGGAACGCCGGCAGGAAACTGCCTGCGGAAGCCATTCGTTCAGTCACGCCATGAAACCTCGTTTCTATCAACATCCGTCGCATGGAAGGCTGAGCGCGGCGCGCGCCAATGGGAGAACCCTGTTCCCGCTCAGTGGCATCACCGGAATCCATCAAATCAAGAGGTTCGGTCCGGACTGGCTCGCAAGCTACGCGGACAAGCACCCCATTCCGCCGGTCAAGACCAAGGACGGCAGGGATCGCTTGCTGGACGAAATCACGGTCCTGGATTTCATCGGCACGCTGATCGATGATGTTGATCTGGTGGATTGGTTGATCAACCGCGTCATCAAGGATCTTCATGGAATCAAAGAACCCCGGCTTGCAGGGAGCGCGGTGGCCGCAGACAGTCTAACTGACAAAGAGTTGTTGAGTCCAACCAACTCGGTCAGCACATGGCTGTTGCATCCCTTGCTGGCCCCCGATCTGGGATACCGGCAGTGGATCCAATCCTTGGCACGCATCTGCACCACGCCCTGTCAGAAGCTGCAGGGTATCCGAATCGGGAGAAGACTCGACGGCACCATCGCCATCAACCCCATGCTGGCGTTGGGTCTCGCGATGGAGGATGAGTCATCTCCTGCCATGATGGTATTTCAGAACCATGGTGGATTGCCCTATCACGAATCGCTCACGACGTTTGACTCGATTTTCAGACGCCATTCCGTGATGAATTTCAGAAAAAACCTGACCGGGGACGGATGGGCGCCACGGGAGTATCCGTGACCATCCGTTCAGTATTCGACCTTGCTTCCATTGAACCTGCCGAAAGCACCGTTATCGATGTTTTCGACATCCCTGCGGGTCAGCGTTTCGACATGTCCGTCACAAGCGACATAATGCGCGCTTTTCCCCCCATTGTGGCGGAGTGCCGGGCGGTTGGCCGTGGCCCAGCTTTTGCCATATCGTTCGATGGCGGCCACAGTCTGATAGCTGTTGGAATTGGCTGCGCCCATCGGACGTCCGCCATCGCCGAACATCCAGACTTTTTCAGGGTTGCGAATCGAGGCAAGAAGCATGCCACCTGTCGGAGTTTCCGGAGTGATGAATGTGATGACCGGCTTGAGCGTCGCGTAGCTGCTGTAAACGAGATCCTGTGACATTTTTTGAAACTCGTCATCGCGCGCCTCCGGGCACCGCCAGGTTTTGTAAACCAGTTTGCCGGGCGGGTCGGTGGAACCGACCAGGAAGGACGGCCACCAGCGATTGGCGGCGTCCCGGGTCCAGGCCTTGCCATAGTCGAGCTGGCAGATCGGCGGCAGGCTGCCGTTGTTCTCTGACGTATAGTTCAGCGCGGCGGCTCCCAGATCGCGCAGATTTGAAACACAGTTCGCGGAGCGGGCGCTGTCCATCGCACGCCTTGTCATCGTCAGCGCGACTACCGCCAGCACGGCAATGATTGCAATTACGACAAGGACCTCGGTCAGGGTGAAACCGGAAACCTGGCGGCTTGGGATCTGTTTGAATGGTTTCATGGGAGCTTGCGTCATTGAGAATCAATCGGGATCCTCGGGGTCGAAGTCGGCTTTTTCGTTTTGCGGTGGGATGCGGTAGGCCAGTTCCTTGGACAAGCGCTCCATTTCCGCGCCCAGCTCCGCGAGCAGGGGGGCATGTTCCGGATCAAGGACGAGGTTGCGGGTTTCGTAGGGATCGTCGGAAAGGTCGAACAGTTCGGTCCATTCGTCATGGCCGGGATATCTCACCAGCTTGGCACTGGGGGTGCGCACGGCGAGGAAGGTGGGGGTGTTCGGGTATTCCCGTTCGAGGAAATATTCGGCGAGGAAGGATTTCCGCCACTCCGTGTTGGTCCCAGTTAGAAGCGGCACCATGCTGCGGCCCTGCATGTGGGCGGGAACCGGGATGCCTGCCAGCTCGAGAAAGGTCGGCGCGATGTCGGTGTTGAGGACCATTTCGTCCCGGACGACACCTTGCGGAAAGCGCTTGGGATAGCGGACGAGCATGGGGATGCGGAGGGATTCCTCATAGGCGGAGCGCTTGTCGCCGAGGCAGTGCTCGCCGAGGTAGTAGCCGTTGTCGCTGGTGAAGACGAGCACGGTGTTGTCGCTCAGTTTGAGCTTGTCCAGCACGTCTAATAGTTTTCCCAAACCATCATCAACGGCGCTCAGGCAGCGGAACCAGTTGAGTTTCACGGTCACTCCCCGGTCATCGCGGACGGCCGCTTCCGCTAGCTTTTTGCGCTTGGCATCCTGCTGGCTGAGGCGGAACACCGCCGGAGTGGTCAGGTTGGGCACCACCCGCGCCGTTTCGTCCTTGAAGCGCTTTTCCGCCCGGGCGGGAGGCAGCGTGGGTTCATGCGGAGTCTTGAAGCCGATGAACATGGAAAACGGTTTGCGGCGCTCCATGTTGAGGAACTTGATGGCGTGGTCGATGGTGACATCCTCGACCCAGCCTTTCGAAGGAGTCATCACGCCGTTCACTTCGAACGGGCAGTCACGGTAAACACCCTGGCCGATGAAGGAGGCATTGTAGTCGAATCCCGGCCGCGGGCCCTTCTGCTTGCCGTGATGGAACTTGCCGAAGAAGCCGGTGTCATAGCCCGCGTCGCGCATGAGCGACGCATAGGTGACGTTGGTTTCCGGAAACGGAGTGGAGTTGTCGATCACCCCGTTGACATGGTTGTAGGTGCCGGTGAGAAACGTCGCGCGGCTGGGCGAGCAGAGCGACAGGGTGACAAAGGCGTTGCGGAAGCGGACGCCCTGCGCCGCGATGCGGTCCATGTTAGGCGTTTGAAACCACGGGAAGCGCGCCCGTTCGCCCTGCTCCCTCTGCACCACGCCCAGCGCGTCCCAGCGCTGGTCGTCGGTGATGATGAAGATGAAGTTAGGCCGTTCGTCCGCCGCCATTGCAACGGGCAGGACGAGCAGCGCGAGAAATGAAAACACATGACGCCGCGATTGGCGCAGGACGCGCTCCAAGGTTTGCATGATTGGGAATGGGATGGGTGGGGATATGTATGGAAATGCAGGCCATGCGCCGAAACCGCCGGTTCAGGGAATGACGCGCTTGATCTTGAGGCGGACGAACTTTTTCGTCCCGGACTTGACCAAGGTATAGGAAACCAAGGTTCCATCCTCGGAGGTGGGCGCGACTTCCGTCCAGTCGTCGAGATCCGGGGAAGTTTCGAATGCATAGTCGATCTGCGGATCGGCGGCCGCTTCGATTCCCTTGCCGTAGGTAAGAGTATAATCGGCACCTGCCGGGACGAGCGCCGACGGCGCGGTGAAGGAGGTGGGGATCCCGCCGACGGCGTATTCGGTGCCGTTGGGGATGCCGTCGTTGTCGGCGTCATCGTTGAACGTTGCGCCGCTGATTCCTTTGCTGATCGCCCATGACTCGAAGGTCACGCCGGCGCTCACGGCAAGGCCGAGCGTACCGGAGGATTCGGTATAGGTCCAGGTGTTGGATCCGTCCACGGCTTTCCACACGCCGGCCGGGCTTTCGTTCCAGGTGAGCGCCGGGAAGCTGGCAACTCCGGTGAGATTGGGAGACCCGCCCGCCGCATCGACGATGGTCCAGGAATTCCCGTTGGTGAGATCCGCGCCGCCGAGTTTGAAGAACAGGGTGCCGTTGAGGGTGGCGGTGCCCGCTCCGGTGATCTTGTTGGAAACGCCGTTGGTGGTGGGGGCGAAAGCGAGCTGGCCGGTGGCATCCAGGATCAGCGTGGCTCCTCCGGAAACCGTGAGGCTGTTGTTGGAACCGGTGTGCAGGCCCTTGATCCGGAGAGTGCCAGCCAGGACGTTGGTGGCCGCGCCATAGGTGTTGTTAGCAGTGAGATCGAGCGTGCCGGCTCCATCCTTGTTCAACTGTCCGCCGCCGGAGATGACTCCAGAGAACTCGCCATCCACCGCCGCCGAGCCGTCATTTACGAGCACCGTGCGGGGGAAACCGCCCAGATCGATCGGGTTGACCACGGTGACCTTGCTGTCGGCGCTGCTGTGGCCGAGGATGAATACGGAGCCGAGGATCCCGTTGTTAGGGATCCAGGTGATGGGAGCTGCGGTGCCGCCGAAATTCACGCTGCGGTCGCCACCGAATGCGGCGAAGCCGCCTTTTCCACCGTTGGTCCAGCCCACCTTGTCAGCAGCGGGAGTTAGACCTTGGATGGCGCGGTTGAAGTCGCCGGTTAGGCCGATCACGCCGCCGCCGTTGAACAGCAATGCGCTGGTGCCACCGGTGGCACCGATGCCGCCGGGCAGGGCGTTGGCGCTGTTGAGTTTCAGCAGGCCGCCGTTGAGGGTGGTGTTGCCGGTGTAGGCATTCGTGCCGCCGAGCGCCTGGGTGCCGGTGCCGCTCTTGACGAGTGAAAGCACCCGCAGTGTGGCAACCTGGGTATAGTCCTCCATATTGCCGTTGAAGCTGTATGAACCGCTGCCCTCCAAGGTCAGCGTGCGGTTTCCATTGATCGTAGAAACCAGTCCGCCCGAGCCACCTTCATCATTCAAGCCGCCGATCGCAAAAACGGCATTCATTTCCAACAAGCCACCGGAACGAACCTTGACGTCATTGGCCACGCTGAGAGCCGTGGCGTTGCCGACACGCAGGGTGCCGTTCGTGAGAATGTCGATGTCGCCGGTGAAGCTTGGGCTGGCACCGTTATGGGCCACCCGGTGGTTTCTCAAATTGGGCGTGACCGAGCTGTTGGTGATGCTGAGCGTGCTGGAACCGGTGACGGAACCTGAAGCGTTGCTGATCACCAGCGTGCCATCGGTGCTATCGAGCGCGAGGTCGCGGTTGAGGGTGATGCCGCCGCTGAAGGTGGCGGTGGATCCGCCGCCGCCACTTCCAAGAATGGTCAGCGTGTTACCGCTGCTGCCGCTCTGCACGATGACCGGGTTGGTGAAAGTGAGATTGCCGACACTCCTGAGGGTGGCGTTCGCGCTACCGGAGGTGTCGCCCAGCGAGATGGATCCACTGCCGAATGCATTTGCGGAGGTGGTCCCGCTAACAGTTCCCTGCTGGATGATCAGACCGCCGCTGAAAGTGTTGGCACCGTTCAAGGTGGTGATACCGGTTCCCGAGTTGCTGATGGTGACGGATTTCGCTCCGTTCACCCCGTTGGAAATCACGCCGTTGAGGTTGAGATTGCCATTGGTGACGTTGCTGACGGTGAGGTTGCTGTCGAGAGCGGCGGGCGCGCTGATGGTGGCGGCGTTGAATCCGGGGGTCTTGTTGAGCTGCGCGGCGGATGCGCCGTTGTCGAAGGTCAGCGAACCGGACGTGAGTGCGAGCGTGTAGGCGTGGGACCCGTCGGGGTCGCCGATGTTGAGGGTGCCGAGGCGGACGGCGGTGTTGATGGTGATGATCCTGGGGAGGGTGGTGATGTCATAGGTCAGACTTACAACATCACCGGCGGTGGTTCCGGGGACGGCGGCGGGATCCCAGTTCGAAGACAAATCCCAGTCGCCGTCGGCATCGACATTCCAGTCACCGCTTGCGGCCTTGGCACGGTTGGCGAGGGAGAACGTGGCGGCGATGATGATGGCACCGGCGACGGAGTTGAGGAATGGCGTGGACTTGGGTTTCATGGATGGATTTGGATTTGAAGAATGATGGTTTGGCGGATTCATCCACCAGGAGGAGCATGGTCGGATCCGGTGGGTTTGCCGTTTCCAAGAATGCGTGGGTTTCCGGGCATGGACGTTCGCCTATGCACAGCCTAGGGGAAGGGAAGGCCGGGACAACCCGTCAAAATTGACGGGAACCGATCAGATCCGCAGGAACTTGGCCACGGCCTGGGAACGCGAGTGCACCTGCAGCTTCTCGTAAATGCTGCGGATGTAGCCGTTGACGGTGGGAATGCTGAGCTGGAGCTGGTCGGCGATTTCCTTGTAGAGGAAACCCTGGGCAAGCAGTTCGATCACCTGTTTCTCGCGTGGGGAGAGCTTGTCGGTCTCGGCCGGTTCGGTGCGCTGGAAGGAGGCGACGATCTTGCGGGCGATGCCGCTGCTCATCGGCGACTCGCCGCGATGCACGCTGACGATGGATTCCAACAGCTCGCTGCGGGAGGCGCGCTTGACGAGATAACCGGTGGCACCTGCGGTGAGCGCCTGGAAGATGTTCTCGGTATCTTCATAGACGGTAAGCATCACGAACTGGGTGTTAGGCATTTGCGGCTTGAGTTTCCGGACGCAATCGATGCCGCTCATGCCGGGCAGGTTGATATCGGAGAGCACGACGTCCGGTTGATCCTGCGGCAGTTGTTTGATGGCAGCCTCGGCGCTGGCGTAATCGCTGACGATGTCGAAGCGGCGTTCGCCGTCGATGCGCTCGATGATGGCTTTGCGGAGTGCGGCGTCGTCCTCGATGATGGATACCCGGATGCTCATGTCAGTCGTTGGTTTTCGTTTTCACCTGAGTGGGCTGGATGATTTCCACACGGGTACCCTTGCCGGGTTCTGAATGGATCCCGACACTTCCGCCCAGGCGGTGCAAGCGGTTTTTCATGTTGTTCAGGCCGTTGCCCCTGCCTTCAGGCAGCGTGTTGGCATCGAAGCCACGGCCGTTGTCCTCGACGACGAGCCGGATGGTGTCCGGTTCGATACGCAGGGAAATCCGCACTTCGGACGCTCCGGAATGTTTGATGATGTTGTTGAGGGCTTCCTTGAACACGAGAAACAATTCGTGGCGCTGCTCGGCTTCGAGCGGGACGACCGGCAACTCGAGCGGGATGTTGAGCCGGCAGGCGATGCGGGCGACTCCCAGAAGATCCGAGGCGAACGAACAGATGTAGGAAACCATGTTGTCGAGCGAGTCGTGCCTGGGGTCCTGCGCCCACACGATTTCCTCCATGGTGCGGGTGAGTTGGCGGGAGGTCTCGCAGATTTCACTGAGCCGCTGTTCCTGGGGAGAGCCGGGTTCGGCCTCGCTGGCGGCGGCCTCGCTGACCATCGAGATGCGCGAGAGCACGGTGCCCAAATCGTCGTGGATGTCTCTGGCGATGCGCGCGCGTTCCTGTTGGACGGCCTGGTTGCGCCTGAGTTTCTCCAGCTTGCGCTGCATCCGCCTGCGGGCGACCACGCGCTCCATCCCGAGGGCAATGGCCAGCAGGCTGAACAGCAGCGCCATGCGGAACCACAGATTCGCGTAAAACGGCGGAGCGATAATCAAAGGCAGGACCGCCTGCTCGCCGCTGGGCACGCCGAGCGCGTCCACCTCGCGCACCCGGAACTGATACTGCCCGCCGGGCAAGTCGCGGTAGGAAACATCGCCACTGCGTCCAGCGCCGATCGAGAAAACCTCCTGCCAGCTCAAATCCAGCGTGCTCTCGGCCACCACCGGTAACAGGTTTCTCGTCTTGAGCCGCCACGCCGCGTAGTCGCGTGGATTCGAGTCCCTGATGAGCAGCGCGTGCCCGCCCAGCGCCGGCGGACCGGACCAGACCAGTGCATCGTCCAACGCGCCGCCGTCCCTCACCCACCGGGTGGGATCCCCCTGCGGCCGATCAAGGCCCTGGCCATCCTCTAAATTTTCATCCAACAACACGAGCGGGCCGCCGTCGGCACCGGTCTGTTGGATCAGCAGGTCGTCGACCAGCCAGACGCCGCTGGTTTCATCGTGCCCCCCGGAATCGATCCAGACATCCACCCATTTCGCGCGCGGCGGCACCACCGCCCGGGCGGCGCGTTGGGCGAGTATCGATGTCTCCAAGGTGCCGGCCCAGCCGACGGAAGCGCCGGAAACACGGAATTCCTCGCGGGAAACCGGGACGCGGTTGGCATCGAGGAACTTGAGCACCAGATGCACGGAGCCATGGGTCAGGTCGCGCCACTCGGCGTCGTAGCCTTCCAGTTTGAATTGCAAGCGGACGGCGAATCGGGACGCATCGTCCGGCGGCCCAAATGAGATGGCGAGCGGCCCGCCCCCCTCGGCGAGGCTGATGGCGTTGTAGCGGTGGATCCGCACTTCATCATCGGCGGGCGGTGGTTGGACTCCCGGGCCGGGCAACTCCAGCCGGGGCTTGAAGATCCGCCCGCCGTGGTTGATGGGGCCGAATTCAAAGCTCGGCCGCGCAGGGCGGTCGACGGCAGTCCCGGCATGGACCGGAGAGGAGACAATGATGCCTGCAATGCAAGACAAGAGGCCGGCGGTCGTGCCAGGAGCGTTGCACCGCGGAGCCGCCGACACGCCGCGGCGGGATCGCGACTGTTGCGAGTGATTGAACAAGTTCATCGGATGCCTGGTCGCGAGTGAAAGAAAAACGCACACCCGCGGGAAGAAAACACAACGGGAAACCACCTTAACGATTGATGCAAGATTCACATTTCTCCGGCCTCCCCGCGGGTGACGAGAGAACTGCGATGAAACAATGGATTTCAAAGGCGTGGAGCATAGGAGATTCGAACTCCTGACCTCTTCATTGCGAACGAAGCGCTCTACCAACTGAGCTAATGCCCCTCACGACCCTTCCCGGAAATCCGTGCCATTTTGCCGGGAGGATCGCAAGGTGCAAGTTTTGCGGATTATTGACGAATCGCAGATCTGCGGTCATCGGCGCGAAGTCCGGCGTGGGCCGGTCGGCGCGGAATTTCGGGGCAGGTAGGAATTGAAATTTCCTCGGGATGGATTCTATTTTCGCGCCTTCAGGGCGCTTCAAGGTTCAAGAAAATATCCGGCCCGATTAACAATGTTTTGCCTTCCACCTTCATTTCTCCATGATTCCCGCATGAAACCGGTTCTTTGGATTCCCGCATTCAGCGCGTTTGTTCTCGCCCTCTCCAGCTGTGGAAACAGTGGGGACAGCGGAACCCAGCAAGCCGGCACCGGTCCGTTCGACCGCAACGGCCGTTACATCGAGGAATGGGCGGACAACCCCTCGAAGTGGCGCAAGGCTGGAAAAGCGCCGTCTCCCCATGAGTTGAAATCCGACGAGTTGCCGGAAATCGCCGCAAACGAGCAACCGCCGCAAAATGCGAATCCGCTTGCTCCAAGCGCGCAATCCAAGCCCACGCCCGTCATTTCCCAGACCCAGGTCACTTCGAAGCCCAAGCCAACCGCCACGACAACGTCCACCACCAAGCCGAAGCCGGTCGCGGCAAAACCCAAGCCGAAACCCAAACCGGTGGTGAAGGCCAAGCCCAAGCCGAAATCCATCCGCTATGTCGTCAAGAGTGGCGATTCGCTCTCCGCCATCGCCGCCCGCAACGGCTCGTCAGTCTCCGCCATCAAGAGTGCCAACGGCATTTCCGGCACTCTGATCCGGCCAGGTCAGTCACTCACGATTCCGAAGAAATAGGCTTATTCTCCTCCGTAGATCGCCTCGTAAAATGTCGCGGCGGTCAGGTGGTTCCCGAGTGGCGTCGGATGGCTACCGTCATCCATGAAGAGGCCGGTTCCCCGGTTGGCGGAGACCTCGGCTTCCCAGGCATCCCCCACGGGCACCACGACGAGATCGCCCGCATTTTCCGCAGCAGCGCGGTAGCCCTCGCGGAGACGCCGCGTCACCGCGTGAAAATCGTCGCCCGTAAGATTCCGGTCGCCGTGACAACGGCCCCATGTCTGATAGAGAATCGGCACCGCGCCGTGTTGGCGGACGAGCAGAACAAGCTTCCGCAACGGCGGAAACATGGCTTCCGCCCGTTTTTTCGGCGGCAGCGCGGGGATTTCGCTCTGCTCCTGGAACACGACAATGTCCCAGTGACCTTCGCGGATCTTGCGCAGCGTCGCTTCGTTTTCGGAGTGCTGTTTGAGCGTCCAGCCGCCGTAAGTCGCGTGACCGGTGCGGACTTTTTTCCCATGACTGGCGGCGATTTTCGAAAATTCCTTGGGAACTCCGAAGCTATAGCTGTTCCCCACGAAAAGCACCGCGAGGTCCGGCTTCTCCCGCACCCGCCCGGTTAGCTCGCGCCGGGGATCGGATCCCGCCGGGCCGGATGGCAGCCGCGCCTGCGTCGAACAGGCGGAAATGCCGAAAAAACCGAGCAGGCAGGCGAGATTCACGAGAGAACGGACAATGGATTTCACGCTCGGGGATGGGCGGTATCGTAGGCTTTTTTGAGGCGTTCCTTGGTCACGTGGGTGTAGATCTGCGTGGTGGAAAGCGAGGCATGCCCCAGCAATGCCTGCACGCTGCGAAGATCGGCGCCGGCATCCAGCAAGTGCGTCGCAAAGCTATGGCGGAGTTTGTGCGGACTGATGCCGAACGGGATGCTGCTGTGTTTCAAATACTTCTTGAGCAGCTGATCCACCGCCTGCTGGGTGATCCGGCGGTTCCGGGTGCTGAGGAACAACGGCCCGGAAGTCACCGCCGCCGCCTGGCGGTAGCGCTGGATGGCGGCAAGCGCGGGCCCGCCGACCGGGACCATGCGCTCCTTCGAGCCCTTTCCGACGACCCGCAGCGTCTCGCCGATGAAGTCCACGTGTTTTACATCCAGCGCGAGCAGCTCCGAGATCCGCAGCCCGCATGAGTAGAACAATTCCAGGATCGCCACATCGCGGAGCGGCAGCCAC
>JBGSTM010000267.1:0-2248 GCA_041736495.1 Akkermansiaceae bacterium | reverse complement strand
TTCGAACTGGCCATATGCCATGATGTTCAGCAGCGCCTTGAGCGGCGGGCAGGCGACGTCGATGCTGCCGTCCTTGAAGTAGTTCAAGGCCACCGTGCGCTGGGTCTCGATGATGTTGTCGAGTCCGTCGATGAAGTCCTCCATCGACTGCAGTTCGGGGCGCAGCATGTCCTCACTGAAGACCGTTTCCGCGGCGGAGAACATCCGCCCGAAGAAGGTGGTGACGAATTTCTCGGTGATGCGATAGCCGAGACGGCTGGCTTCGATGAGTTTTCCCTCGTGCTGGAAATCATCGATTTTTTCGAAAAAGCCGTTGGAGATCAGGTAGTCCGGCTCGCGCTCGGGGATGAACATGCGCGACCAGATTTCCGGAACGAGCAGGCTGATGTCATGGTCGACGCGGTATTTCCTGCCGATGTGGCCGGCGGCGCTGGTGAATCCGTGGTAGTTCGTTAGAAGGAATGAAACCAGCGCGGCGTTCACGTCGTGGATGGGCAGGAGGGCGTTGAACGGGCCCTTGGTGAGCGCTCCCTCGCTGCCGGCACCGGTGGTGGAAGGGCTTTTTCCGGTGAGCGATGCGATGAAGTCCATGAACAACTCGGGCAGTTCCTGATAGTGGATCGGGTTGTAAACGGCGAGCGCGCGGATGCCGGCCGCTTCGTCGGGCGGATTGTTGCGGCGTCCGGCGAGCACCGAGTTCACCGGTTTCAGAACCGGGGCACCGAGCGGCAGGCGGCGGAAGAGGCGGGCACCGAGCTGCGCCACATAGAGCGATCGCGGATCTTCGAGGTCCGGGCGGTTCTGAAGGTAGCGCGGGTTTTTCGTGGGCTTGCCATCGACGATGCGCGGTTGGTGCGAGCTGACGAAGTAGGAGGGCTTTTCTCCGTCCACGAATGCCGTGAGCGTCTTGCGGAGCGGTGAGGTGAACTGCTCGAAGCGGATGGCATCCTTGAGCATCGCCGCGGCGTCGGGTCGGGAGATGGGTTCGTAATTGGAGAAAAACAGGCCACCCTGGCTGAAATCGCTTTCCGTGCGCTTGTCGTAGCCGCGGATGATGGCGTCGTCCGGGCGTTGGAAGAGCCGGTACTCGCAGTTTTTGACGAACTTGACGGAGGGGTTCTGCAAGTCCGGGTGGAGTCCGGTCACGGCGCTGCGCGGGACGACCATCGAGGCGCTGATGTCATCCTCGGTCTGGACTTTCTTCGCCGGGGCGAAGTCCTTGCGGATGCTGAAGGTGCGCCAAGTGCCGTCCTCGGTGAAGCCGACGCGGAGGTATTGAGTGACGAGGCGTTGGCGGCGATAGATCAGCTGGCGACCGGGAACGCCGTTGACGAGATCCACCGAGAAGCGCTTGCGCCAGTCATCGCCCCAAGTGGGTTTATAGAAGCGCTTGATGATGAAGACGAGATCCCGCGCAAAGCGGCCGAAGGTGCCGAGCCATTGGTTGTATTCATCCGTGTAGGCCGGATTCGGAGTGAGCAGGCGGACGACGGAGCCGAGCGAGCGCTCGCTGCCGAGCAACGGCCGGCCGGGTTTGCCGGGGTCGATCGGGTTCCGATAACGGTTGGAAAAATCGTAGTTGATGATGCTCCACGCGATATCGAGGTCCTTTTTCAAATCAAGGACGAGCACCGCGGCGGTGATCATCGCGTCTGAGAGAGACTTGGAGATTTCCGACTTTCCGCCGCCGGAAACAGTGCAGGGTTTGTGGCAGAAGGTGCCTTCCGCAGTCGTGCCGATGAGCCGCCAGCGCTGGCCGGCGGTGGGTTTGACCATTTCCACCTTGTAGCCGGAGGGCAGGACGTAGGTGATGCCTGGCTGCAGCGGGATTTTCTGTGCACCGCCGTCGTTGGTCCACGTGACGGACTGGCTGTGCAGGTCGATGTGCACGTCTTCGGGCACGTAGAAGATGTCGGGGAACTGTTTGTCGATACCGTAGCCCTCGGGCTGGAGATTGAAAATCTCGCGGTATCGGGTCAACACGCCTGAGAACTTGTGGTCCACCGGACTCGAGTAGTCGCTGAGAGAGAAATCCTCGCCGAGGTCGAAGCTCGGGAAGGCGATGGCTCCACCTGCGTGTTCCTCTTCGGCGTTTCCGAAGAGGTTCGCGGCGTAGCTGAGCTGGGTTTTCACCTCCTTTTTGCAATAGCCGTAATAATTGTCCGCGATGATGGTGACGACGATTCCGCGTTTGTCGCGGCAGGTGATTTTGAACGCGCTGCCGTCGTTGTAGAGCTCGTCCGGCGAG
>JBGSTM010000249.1:0-6804 GCA_041736495.1 Akkermansiaceae bacterium | reverse complement strand
GGTCGGGTGCAGCGGGATTTTCACCCCGTTGCAGGTGACCACGTGCCGCTCGCCGGTCATGCCGCGGACGAGCACCTGCATGCGTTCCACCGAGCTGTCCACGTAACGCACCGCCGCCCCCGCGCCGCCTTCTTCGCCGAGCACGTGCCAGGGTTCGATGGCGTGGCGCATTTCGACTTCGACGCCTTTTTTCGTGAATTCTCCGATCCGTGGGAAGCGGAACTCAAGGTGCGGGGCGAACCAGTCCTCCTCGACCCAGTATCCCTGCTCGCGAAGGTCGTTGAGCACGTCGCAGAAATCCTGCCAGATGAAGTGGGGCAGCATCCAGCGGTCGTGGATCTCGCTGTCCCAACGGACGAGCGGCTTGGTGTAGGGCTCGCGCCAGAAACGGGAAACCAGTGCCCGCAGCACCAGATGCTGCGCCAGACTCATCTGATAGTGCGGCGGCATTTCGAAATTCCGCATTTCCAACAGACCGAGGCGGCCGGTGGAGCTGTCCGGGCTATAAAGCTTGTCGATGCAGAACTCCGCGCGGTGCGTGTTTCCGGTCGGGTCGATGAGCAGGTTCCGGAACGCGCGGTCGACCTGCCATGGCAGCGGCGGATTGTCGCCTTCCAACGTTCTGAACGCGACTTCCAGTTCGTGGATCGAGTCGTTCCGCGCCTCGTCGACACGGGGTGCCTGCGAGGTCGGGCCGACGAACAGTCCGGAAAACAGATAGCTGAGGGACGGGTGGTGGTTCCAGAAGGTGATCATGCTGCGCAGCAGATCCGGACGCCGCAGCAGCGGGCTGTCTGATGGAGTCTCGCCGCCGATGATGATGTGGTTGCCGCCGCCGGTGCCGCAGTGGCGGCCGTCGATCATGAATTTTTCCGTCGCGAGACGGCAGAGGTGCGCCTCGTGATAGAGAATCGAGGTGTTGCTGACAAGATCGTCCCACGATGCGGCGGGCTGGAGGTTCACCTCGATGACACCGGGGTCCGGAGTGACCTTTACCACGCTGAGCCGGGAATCGAAGCCGGGAGGCGTGCCTTCGAGGATGACCGGCATGCCGAGCGCTTCCGCCGTGCGCTCGATGGTCGCAACGAGGTCGAGGAAATCCTCGGTTTCGTTGACGGGCGGCAGGAAAAGGTGCAGTCGGCCGTCGCGCGGCTCGATGCAGAGCGCGCTGCGGGTGATCCAGGACGCGGATTGCTGCTCGGCGGGTTTTTTCTCCCACGGCTTGTCTGCTTCGGATTTTTCGCCTTCGCGGTCGAGCAGGGAGGTTACCTTGTCGAGTTCGCGGCGTTGCAGGGCGATCGTCTTGCCGGTGACTTTCGGAAAATCCTGAAGCGCCCGGGTAGGATCCTGCGGGATGTGCCACGGGTATTCGGATTCCTTGACCCACGGCAGGGAATCGAGCGGCAGGCGGTAGCCCATCGGCGAGTCGCCAGGCAGCAGGAAAAGCGTCTCATCGCGCAGGAACCAAGGTCCGCTGGTCCAGCGCAGGCCTTGTTTGGTCATCCGGCGTTCCAGCGGAATCGCGTAGCCGACGACCTCGTCGATGCCTTGGTTGAAGAGTCGGGCAAAACGGTCGCGCTCGATTTTGTCCTTCAGGTTGGACTTGAGCGGATCGACATTGGTCGGCAGGCGGCGTTCACGCCACATGTAGTAAAAGGCGTCCTCATAGGCGGGCATCAACCACTTGGGATCGGCTCCCAGCGCGCCGGCGAGGGCGATGCCGAAGCGTTTCGCGTGGGTGGCGTCGTGTTTGTAGTCGTGGGATTCGTCGGCGATCAGCGAATCGTCCTCCCAGATTGGCAATCCGTCCTTGCGCCAATAACAGGCGAGCGACCAGCGTGGCAGGATTTCGCCGGGATACCATTTTCCCTGGCCGTAGAAAAGAAGTCCACCGGGAGCGAATTTTGCCCGCAGGCGTTTGATCAGTTGACCTGAAAGTTTGCGTTTTGTCGGCCCGACGGCTGCGGTGTTCCACTCGTCGCCGTCGAAGTCGTCCATCGAGATGAACGTCGGCTCGCCGCCCATCGTCAGGCGCACGTCCATGGCGTTCAGGTCATCGTCGATCTTCTGGCCGGTCTTGAGGATTTCCTGCCATTGTTCCTCGGTGTAGGGCAGGGTGGTGCGTGGGGATTCGTAGACCCGGGTGACGGTCATCACGTGCTCCATCTCGGATTTGCACGGCTCCACACCGCCCGTGACGGCCGCCGCGCTGGAAGGTTCCGGCGAGCAGGCGAGGGGAATGTGACCTTCTCCCGCGAGTAGCCCGGAGGTCGCGTCGAAGCCGATCCAGCCCGCGCCGGGGAGGTAAACTTCGGTCCACGCGTGCAGGTCGGTGAAATCGATTTCCGAGCCCACCGGGCCGTCCAGCGATTTCACATCCGGCTTGAGCTGGATCAAATAGCCCGAGACAAAGCGGCTCGCCAACCCGAGATGGCGCAGCAGATTGACCAGCAACCAGGCCGAGTCACGGCATGAGCCCGATGCCAGTTCGAGCGTCTCTTCCGGCGTCTGCACGCCCGGTTCCATCCGGATCTTGTATTCGATGGAGTGCTGCAGATGGGAGTTCATCTCGACCAGCACGTCGATGGTGCGGCCGGTCTTGTCCTTGAAGCGGTCGATCAGTTCCCTGAGCTGCGGGCCGGGTTTCTCCACCGCGAGGAAAGGCGCAAGCTCGCGCGCCAGATCTGGCTCGTAGGCGAAGGGAAATTGCTCGGCGTCCGGCTCCAGGAAGAAATCGAATGGGTTCTGCACCGACATTTCGACGATCAGATCCACCTCGATGTCCAACCGCGCCATCGGCTCCGGGAACATCAGCCGCGCCAGATAATTCGCCTGCGGGTCCTGCTGCCAGTTGATGAAATGCTCCATCGGCCCGACTTTCAGGCTGTAGGCGAGGATGTTCGAGCGGCAGTGGGGAGCGGGGCGGAGACGAACCACGTGGGCGCCGTGCTCGACGGGGCGTTCGTATTGGTAACTCGTGCGGTGATGGAGTGCAACGTGGATCGACATAAGGGCTAGGCGGGTCTTAGCAACTTCGGTGCCGACTTGTCAGCAAACTAGTGAATCTAATCAGCCGCGGTCCGCCGAGAATCGGTCTTTGGCTCCGTCGGTGCAAGGGCTTGGGGAGCACACGCGCCCTCGCGTTTCGTTCCCGACGGCCCCGTCGAAAACCCCGTGGAATGGCCTGAAACGCCCTTCTTCGACGAAGGTTCCAAAGACACCACGCGAGGCGCGTGTTCTCCCCACGGATGCTTCGCCGGCTTTCCGGCCGCCATTTTGAATTTTCCCGCCCCCTAGCCCGCCAGCGAATTTTGCCTTGCGTTCTTCACCACGAGTTGGATGAAGTGAATCTTCCGCAGCACCGCGCGGGGCATCACGAACGGATAGTAATCCCGATGCCCCATGCTGCGCGCCAGCTCGTTCAGGGCGGTGACCAGTTCCAGCCAGCCGTTGACCATGGATAGAACGCGTGGCGCGTCGGGATCATCGGGGGCATAAAGGTCCGCGAGCACGAAGGGTTCAATCTCCAGCTCGATGTTGCCGCCGGTCATCCCGAAGCCCATCGCCGTGTCGAGGCTGTCCACCAGAATCAGATAGTGCGCCCAGCATTCCGCCCAGTCCTCCCACGGATGCGCGGATGCGTAGGCGCTGATGAACCGGTCCGGCCAGTCAGGCGGCGGGCCGGACTCGTAGTTGGCTCGGATCGCGGCGGCGTAGTCGGCGCGTTCGTCACCGAACAGCTCCCGGAACTTTTCCAGCCACGGCGTGCCTGCGACCAGGCGGTCCCAGTAGTAATGGCCGATCTCGTGACGGAAATGTCCTAGCAGCGTGCGGTAAGGCTCGTGCATTTCGTGCCGGATTCTCTCCCGATAGGAATCGTCGGCTTCCTCGACGTTGAGCGTGATCAGGCCGTTTCCGTGAGTGGTCATCACCGGCGCCTGTCCCGGCGGAGTGCGCAGGAAATCGAACATCACGCCGCGCTCGGGGTCCTCCTCGACCTTGGACCGGACAGGCAGCCCCACCGAGAGCAGCTGTGCGACCAGACGGCGCTTGGCATTCTCGATCGAGCGCCAATAGCGGCGGTTGTTAGCATCGTCGAGGTCCGGGATGGTGCGGTTGAGCCGGCAGGAAATGCAGAGCGGGGAGGGGTTTCCCGCAGGTAATAGCCAGTTGCAGCCCGCTGGTGTTTCGAGATTGTCACAGCGGCGATAGACGGGCGCGCCGGCGGCGTCACCCGCCAGGACCCAGGTGTTTTCATCCGGCCCGGGCAGCAGCGCGAGGACCTCCACGCGGTCGGGCTCGTATCCGAGTGGGGCACCGCAACCCAGGCACAGGCTGTTGCGGAAGAAAACCGGCCGCCCGCACTGGCAGCGGTAGGTATGGCCCCGCCCGGGCGTCTCCGGCATCCGCCAGACATCGGCAAGCCGGTTCGCGGCATCTTCAATGAGGGTTCTCATGGTGTCTCTTGAGAGGGCATTGCATGGATAAACATTTCAACTAACGTGCAAGTCGATCGGCTGGAAGTCAACCATCCGCCGGCCCGCCCACCTCCTCGGCCAGGTTGCGGATGATTTCACGATGGGCCTCGGTGCCGAGCGCGGCGTCGGACTGCTCCAAGGCAAGCTGCGAGTGACGGATCGCCGCCGCACGCAGTCCGGGATTCCCAAGTCTCGCGAGGGTTGTCAGGCTCTTCTGCAGCCGGGCGCAGACTTCGAACATCCCCGCGCCATCCCGGCTGATGGCGGTGAACGCGTCATCCATCAGGTCCTCCGGGTTGAAGGCCGGCACCTCCACATTCGTGAATTTGACGTCCTCCCGCTCCCTCGTCTGGCAGTCCCATTTCTCCAACAGCCGCACCTGCGTGCCTAACACCGAGATCGCCGTGCCGGGGTCGTTCACAGCCGGGGACAGCGCCCGGTCCGCGATTTCCGAAAACAGGATCAGGCCGAATCTCGGATCCACCTCGACCCGCCGCGTTTCTCCCATCTGGAAGGCCTTCCTGATTCTGCCCATGGCATCGTCATCCGGTTCCTTGCCGCCCACCAGCACCGCCAGGGAATCCCGCTTGTCCACAAAGGCCCCGGGGCGGCGATGGAGACGGATCGCCGCGCCCAGCTCTCCGGCCACCGTGTCAAGTTCGGACACATCCACATTCCGGAGGTAGGCGATCCGCTCGGGAAAAATTTCAGTCCCTGCCGGTGCCTCGCCCTTCGCCCTCCTCGCGCCAAGCGTCCCCATCAGCTCCGGTGAGGAAAACGCCTCTTCGCACGCCTCCTCCACCCGCTCCAGCGTGTCTCCCATCCTTCCCAGGTTGGAGACCCGGTCCACCCAT
Source organism: Akkermansiaceae bacterium (assembly GCA_041736495.1). Taxonomy (GTDB): domain Bacteria; phylum Verrucomicrobiota; class Verrucomicrobiia; order Verrucomicrobiales; family Akkermansiaceae; genus Luteolibacter. The sequence goes on along the minus strand of JBGSTM010000249.1, from coordinate 1,472 downwards.
TTGACGAACGACACCAACACCCAGATCACCATCACCACATAACCCGCGAATAACAGAAGCCTGCCGTTGTTCCCGTATTCCAGGATGCTCAGCGCCACCAGCGCCACGATCGCGTAGATGAAGGCCGACAGGAAACTCGTCAGCGCGTTCTGCGAGGAGCGGTCCGCCATCACGATCCGTGTCGCGCGGGGAGTCGCCGTCGTCGAGACCGCCGCGAACGCTCCCACCATCGCAGAAACGGAAAACGTCGCCACCGTGAGCATCGTCGAGGCGAGAATGCCCAACAGATTGAGCAGGATGTCCCGCTTCACGCCGAACTCCAGTTTCTCCGGCAGCCAGGAGGCGTAGGCATACGCCACCATCACCCAGCCCACCGCCGCCAGACCCATCACCGAAGGCTTGACCCACAATTTCGCCCGCAGCTCCCGGAGGATGTATTCGATTTTCGTCACCCGGACATGCAACAGGGAAATCACACGTCGAACCAGATGCATTTTGACCTCCGGCCCGTCGGGTTGGGACGATGCGCTTCAGGTCGGCACAAGCAGCATCGTCAGCAAAGCGCGGACGAACCGCCGGCTGAAGGAACGGAGAGTTCCCGGGACGAGACCGTCGCGGCCGCGACTACGCTCATACCTGTTATTGCCCTTCAAGTCTGAAACGATTCATTCTTCATGGTTGGAAATCATCCCGCTATTGAAATACAAGGCAGCATGATAAGGCCGTCACCGAGGCGTGTGAACCGATAGATTATGGCGGAATCAGTCCACTCGCCATCAGCGAGATGGGTTGTTGTCGTGTGACGGATGCTCCATGCCTCTGGAACACCACGAGCGTCTGAATGGGCCCGATCCAAGTCAGGAGTTGTAGTCAAAAGCGTGCGGATCGCATCATCAGGAAACAGCATGGCGAAATGGCGCTTGAATCCACTTTGTGTGTTGACTCCGGCAAATTCCGAACCGGACTCCAAACCTCCCTCCAGTGGAAATCTCGTCATGCCTGAAATCGCCGATACATCGTTCCTCTTGAGGGCTGCCCGGAAACTCTGCCAAAACTTGGGAAAGGCGTCTGAGTCTTGGGCTCCACTTCGCTGTCGAAATGCGACAATAGGGGACGGAGTTGGCGTAGAGCAAGAGGAACCCATGAAAAGGAAAAGCAGAAGTGTGTATCTCGCAGTGTTACGCATAAATCTAAGTTTCTGCCGAACGACGAGGCCTGGCACCCGCTACCGGGAGCTACCCTCCGATTCAGGTTGAGGTTTGTCACCACCCTCCGACTTCGACTCGGTGCGGGTAGCGGGGTGTCCAGTGCTGACTTGTGTGTGCCCAGCATGGGCGTGATGTAAATGGGGTGCAAGTCCCCTGTAGGAAAACCAGACATGAAAATGAAGAGACTATCATCTGAAGCCAACTGCGGAAGGGCGACCGACCGTGGGAAGGAAGGCTAGGAGAATGATCCTGCCGCGCTAGCGG
>JBGSTM010000241.1:0-25600 GCA_041736495.1 Akkermansiaceae bacterium | reverse complement strand
GGCCTCAACCTGCGGATCAATCTGTGCATGAGAAAAGCTTATGGTTATCGCAGCTTTGATCTGCTACAAACATCTCTCTATCACACACTTGGAGACCTGCCCGAACCAAAGTTCACCCACAGATTTTGCTGAAGAGCCTTTTTTTATGATCCTAGTCGATACAGCGCTGAAGAAACGTGAAGAAGAAGGCAGGCCCATCCAGGTCGCGATGATCGGAGCCGGAGCCATCGGTCGTGGAGTCGCGAGCCAGATCGTGAACCACTCCACCGGCATGCGGCTGGCGGTCGTTGCCAACCGGACTCTTGCCAACGCCGTTCGTGCTTTGGAATTGAGTGGTGTCACCGAATGGAAGGAAGTCTCCAACCTTACCGACTTGAACGACTGTATCGCAAGGGGCGTGACGGCCGTCACCGAGGATCTGTTTCTTGCCTGCGAGGCGGATGGCGTGGATATCATCGTGGAAGTGCTTTCCGAGGTGGAAATCGTCGCCAAAGTTGCGTTGCACGCATTCGCTCATGGGAAGGATTATCTCACCATGAATGCGGAGGCGGACGCCACCTTCGGGCTGGAACTCCGGAAGCGCGCCGATGCCGCCGGGGTTGTTTACTCCGTCTCGGACGGAGATCAGCCTGGAGTGGAGATGAATGTCTGGCGCTACGTCAAAGGCCTGGGCTTGGAACCGCTGGTTTGCGGGAATGTCAAAGGGCTTCAGGACGTCCGCCGGAATCCGACCACCCAGGAAGGGTTCGCGAAAACCTGGAACCAGGGCGTCAAGATGGTCACCAGTTTCGCAGACGGAACGAAGATTTCCTTCGAACAGGCCTGTGTGGCCAATGCGACCGGGATGTGCGTCCAGCAGCGGGGCATGCTCGGGGGTGATTTCAAGGGACATGTGGATGAACTCTGCCATTCCGGCCGCTACGACGTGGATGAACTGAGATCGCTCGGCGGGGTGGTGGACTACGTGGTCGGAGCAATGCCCGCGGCCGGCGTGTTTGTTCTAGCAGCCCACAACGATGATTTCCATCGCTTCAACCTGAAGCTCTACAAGATGGGTGAAGGGCCGCTCTACAGTTTCTACGCGCACACCCACTTGTGCTACTTCGACACGGCGTCCTCCGCGGCGCGAGTTGTCCTGTTCCGGGATTCCGTGATCGCGCCGGTCCAGCACAAGGTGGATGTGGTGACCATCGCCAAGACCGATCTCAAGGCGGGAACCGTGCTCGATGGCATCGGGGGCTACCACAGTTATGGGACCTGCGAGAACGCGCCGGTGGCAATCGGTGGCAAAATGCTGCCGATGGGACTCTCCGAAGGCTGCCGTCTAGTTCGGGATATCCCCTGCGACGGCGTGATTGGTTATGATGATGTCGAAGTTCCGGCCGACAGACTCATCGACTCGCTGAGAAGCGATCAGTTGAATAGGAATCCATAAATGTTCTCACCCACACCCCGATATGAAATGGATCATCAAACAATGGGCGCGTCACCGTTCGGCGGCCGTCAAGCGGCCGGGAAAGCAGGTCGCCATCATGGTGCCACTGACCTCGACGACCTTGAAGCCGGACGAGGAGATTTCGATGCGCCACCTCCGCTGTTTCCTGAATGAATACGACAAGTTCCTTCTGGTGCCTGAAGGACTGGACGTAAAAATGGAAGGATTCTCCGTAATGGGTCTGGACCGCAGGCATTTCGGCAGTGCGGCAAATCATAACCGGATGCTCTATCGGACGGATTTCTGGGAGAAGTTCGCGGATTACGAATATGTGTTGATGTATCATCTGGATGCCCTTGTGTTCGCCGACCAGTTGCGCGAATGGTGCGAAAAGGGCATCGACTTCATCGGTGCGCCTTTCCTGATCAGTGAGAGTTCCCCTTGGGTGAAGGAAGAGCGGGTGGGTAACGGTGGTTTCGCTCTCTATCGGGTGCCATCCGTCCAGAAGGTTCTCTGGAACCGCTATGTGGTGGAACCTGGCAAATATCTGGAAGACCGCTGCTGGCGCTTGATCGAGTTCCAGAAGAAACTGCTAGGCCCCGTCCGGGCGGCGGTGCCTGCATGGCTTCGCAACAAGGCGACACAGCCCTTGCAGAAACAGCTCAAGAAGATGGATCACATTGAAGTGAACGAGCGGGGCAATGATTTGTTCTGGTCCTATGAGGCGGAATGTTACCTTCCCGGATTCAGAATCGGGACGCTTGAGGAAGGGCTGGCATTCGCATTCGAGACGGAGCCGGGCTCATGTCTGGAACGCACGAGTGGGAAAATGCCATTCGGCTGTCATGCCTGGGGCCGCTATGACCGGAGTTTTTGGGAGAGATACCTGCTGCTTGAGTCAAACGTAACGTCATCCGGCACGGACCAGCAGGTCGAGGCATGAACATCTGATTGAGATCGGGAAATAAACCTGAAATCCCGATCAGTTATTCATTCAACACCCAACTGATTAAGTATGATTGACACGATAAAGGAGGCATTGCGGTACATCGCTCCACACGGAATTATCGAGGATCGCCGAATGAATAATCGCAAGAAGCTCGAAGTGGAAAGGCAGCGATTCCACGAAGAACGGCGTGACAGGATCAAGCGTGCGGCTGTGGAACGCGGCGAAACTCTGGTAGCCGGAGTGCCGGATTATAGCTCGATGATCGCATTCCTAAAATCCCGCGGTCTTCCCGAAGAGCATCTGCGAGACGGAACAATCCCGTCAGCTTCGCTGGATTTCATTGTTGCGGAGGTCTCCGATCTCCTGCCTCCGGCTCCGGAGGACGGGTATCTCGGACTGCATGTCGGAAACTTCGTGGGAATCTCTCTTGCAACCGTTACCGGGATTCTGGCATCCCTGCATCCTTCGTCGGTGACCGTTTCCATTGATCCCAACCTGACCCACCGGGGGATCGATCATCCGCAGGACCACGTGCTGGCGCTCCTTTCCCAGTTCCACCTTCAGAATCATTCGCTGGTGATCGGCGGATATTCGAAGACCAAGAGCATCAGCAACGACGGCGTCACCTTCGCGGATTACGATCCGGCGACAGCGTTCGCCTCCGAGGCGGCGTGTGAGAATTGTCTGGTCAGCCTGTCGCGCTTCGGAACGGGCAAGTTCCATCTCGCACTGGTGGATGGAAATCACGAAGGCGATTATGTCGCGCGCGAGCTCAAGGCGCTCGCCCCGCTGCTTGCCGAGGGTGCGATCCTGATCATGGACGACATCAATGCCGCCTGGGATGAGATCGCCTCCATTTTCGCCTCCCTCGAGGAATACGGCTTCGAGGCAGGCCCCAGTGACGGACGGGTGGGCCTCGCGATTTTCAAAGGATTGAAATCCTGAAAAGTCGTCCCCCCCGGACGCAGTTGCTCCCCCCCGATCAACAATGTCCATCTTACAAAGCCGCTACGAGCCTCTGCCTTCGACCACTCTTCCTTTCCGCTACGACAATGTGGTCGAGGGATCGAGAGCCTGGGCGGCGCTCGCAGTGTTATATGCCCACCTGACCGCGCCGTTTGCGATGGTGGATCCGGACTACGCGCCCCACGGGATTTTCTGGAGGTTCGAGGCGGCGCTGCCGGCGGTCATGTTTTTCTTCCTGCTGTCGGGCTATGTCATCGGCCTGACGCAGCGGCGCCTGCCTTCGGTGGAGGGCACGCGGACCTATCTCTACCGGCGCTGCGTGAGGTTGCTGCCGATTTACTTCGTCGCCGTCGCGCTGGGATGGTTCTCGCTTCGCGGTCCCTCGGTGAAGGATCTGATCGGGAATTTCCTGCTGCTCCAGAACGCGGCACCGGACAATCCGACAGGAATCCAGCTGCTCCGGGGCAATTTGAACCTGTGGTCGCTGCATTATGAAGCGATCTATTATTTGATGTTCCTGGCGATCTGGTGGCTGCGGCCCCGGATCTCGATCATGCTGATCTTGCCGTTCACGGCGGGTTTGCTGGGAGTCTTCGTCGAAGGTTTCCCGTTGTGGCTCGCGTGGCTTTCCTGCGGTTCGATTTTTTGGATGCTTGGACTTTACACTTCCTGGCGCCTGCCATTCGACGGGGATTCCGAAAACGTGCCATGGCCGAGCGCGATTCTCCTCGCCGTGCTGACATGGCGGATGGAGATCACCCAATCGGTGCTGAGACGCCTGGGATATGAAGTCGACTGGCTGCCTGGGGTGATTTTCCCCTATCTCGACTCACTGCCGGTATTGTTCTGGTTGTTCCTCATGGTTTCCCGGCGGAGCTTCCCATGGCCTCGCGGCTTGGAAATCGTGGTGTGGATCCTGCCGCTGGCGATGCTCGGATGGCAACTGGCCAAGGAATTCCCCGACTTGCACGAGCCGATGTTCGGCTATCTCATCCTCGCGGTATTGGCCATCGCGCTGCGCGGGTGGAAACCGACGCTCAACGCGTTCCGCGTGCTCGCCCCGTTCGGCGCGATGTCGTATGGAATTTACGCGCTGGGAGCTCCGGCGCAGCATTTCGTTCTGAAAATGTTCCCCGATTTTTCCGGGACCTGGTGGACCTACTCGCTGAGGATTCCACTCGTGCTGGCGCTCACTTTCTCAGCGGCATGGTTTTTCGAGATCTGGCTGCAACCGAAAATCCGCCGGGTCCTGGATTCCATGGTTCTCCGATTTTCCAAACAGCCCGGCAGAGCCTGACCCATCATCCTCAACTCTCACTCATCCCAAACTAGAATCCATGCAGGTAGATTTTCTCATCGTAGGGGCCGGTTTCGCCGGTCTGGTAGTGGCCGAACGGGTGGCCACCCAACTCGGCATGACCTCTCTGGTCGTCGAAAAACGCGGCCACATCGGCGGTAACGCCCAGGACGAATATGACGATGCCGGGGTGCTCGTTCACAAATACGGACCGCATTACTTCCGGACGAATTCCGAGCGGGTGAAGGACTACCTGGGCCAGTTCACCGAGTGGCATCCGGTGGACTACAAGATCCTCAGCCATACCAAGGACCGTTACTGGAATTTTCCGATCAACCTCAACACCTTCGAACAGCTTGTCGGGCGTCCGGCGACCAGCGAGGAATTCGAGGAGTATCTCGAATCCCACAAGGTCCCGATTGAAAATCCGGCGAATTCGGAGGAAGTCATCATTTCCCAAGTGGGATGGGAGCTCTACGAAATGTTTTTCAAAGGTTACACGCTCAAGCAGTGGCGGCGCGATCCGAAAGACCTCGACGCCTCCGTCTGCGGCCGCATTCCCATCCGCACCAACCGGGACGACCGCTATCTGCGTGAGGAATTCCAGGCGCTCCCCAAGGCCGGTTACCACCGCATGTTCAACAACCTGGTCGCCGCCGCGGGTGACAAGGTGAAGATCATGCTCAACACCGACTACCGCGAGGTGATGAATTCCGTGAAATACAAGCGCATGATTTACACCGGTCCGATCGATGAATATTTCGACAAGTGCCTTGGCGAGCTTCCCTACCGCTCGTTGCGTTTTGAAAACGAGTCGTTCGAGGCCGCCGCGCTCAAGGAACGGGAGGAAATCGCCGGCAAACCCGGATTCTGGCAGCCCGCGATGCAGGTCAACTATCCGAACGAGAACGACTACACCCGTATCGTCGAGGTGAAACACGCGACCGGTCAGAAGTGTGAAAACACCACGATCGTCCGGGAATATCCCGATGACTACGGTCCCGGCAAGGAGCCTTACTATCCGATTCCCGCTCCCGAAGCCCAGGCGCTGTACAAAAAATACGCCGAAATGGGCGATGCCGAGGAGAATGTCAGCTTCATCGGCCGCCTTGCTACTTACCGTTATTACAACATGGACCAGGTGACCGCCATGGCTCTCACCGAGTTCGACAAGCTCGCCAAACGCTACGCGACTGCGGTATAGGCAATCCCTCCCGCATCCTCCACACTACCGCCATGAATACCGTGAAAGTATCCATCCTCATCCCCACCTACAACGGTCAGAAGTACCTCGAAGAAACGATCGATTCGGTCCTCGCACAAACCTTCCAGGACTTCGAAATCTTCGTCGTGGACGATGGTTCGGCCACCGACGGCCCGCGGCTCATCTGTGAGAAATATCCCCGCGTCCAGTACCACCGCAAGGAAAACGGCGGTGTTTCGAGCGCGAGAAACCTGATCCTTCCGCTCTGCAAGGGCGAATTGATCGCGTTTCTCGACGACGATGACGCGTGGTTCCCCACCAAGCTCGAGAAGCAGGTCGCCCGTTATGACGAACTCGTCGCGCAGGGAGTGACGCCGGGCATCATCTACACCGGCCACCAGATGATCGATGACGACGGCAAGATCCTAGGCTCGCTCATCATCACGGGTGAAGGCATGCTTTATGAAAAACTCTTTTTCGGCAATTTTGTGGGAACGCCCTCATCGGTGATCGTTCCACGGAGCGTGATCGAAGCGGAAAACCTTCGTTTCGACACCAGCCTGCGGACCTCGGAGGACTGGGACTTCTTTCTAGGAATCGCCAGGCGCTTTCCGATCTATTGTGTGCCGGAAGTGCTCACAAAATACCGCCACCGCGCGGGTTCCCTCACCAAGAACGTCTCCGTCGCGAACGATTGCGACGACAGGCTGCTCCGCAAACATCTTGAGCGCGGGAAGCAGGAGTTCTCCAAGGAACACCCTGCCAGGGTCGATCTCTATCTGCGGAAAACCTCCTGCTACCGCTACCGGGAGGCTGCCTACGCCGCCCTGTTTGAAAAAGGCAGTGGCAGCGAGTTCCGCTCCGAGCTGATCAAAGCCGCCAAGCGTCACCGCTGCGCGATCACTCCGGCGAGCGCGCTTTATTTCCTGGTTTCCTTCTTCAGCGTGGGTGCCTGCAAGGTGCTGCGCGACAAACTCGGCAAGGAGAAAGTCAGCCGCGCGACGGTCGCGACGACGCAAGTTTCCGTCGACGATCGGGAATACCGCCACATGGGCATCGCGATCAATCAGATGTGAATTCCGTTAGCCCCCCGAGATGAGCCGCCCCCCACTGGTCTCCATCGGACTGCCCACCATGGACAGCCGCCGGTTCCTTGCGGCCAGATTGGAGAGCATCACGCGGCAGACGTTTCAGGATTGGGAGCTGGTCGTCATCGACGGGCAGTCGGTGGACGGCACGTTCGAGACGCTCTCCGGGATGGCGGCCACCGACCCGCGAGTCCGGCTCTATCAGGAGCCGCGTGACGGCATCTATCCGAATTTCAACCGCTGCGCCGAGCGCGCGCTCGGCAAATACGTCTACATCGCCACCAGCGACGACACCATGGCGGACGATTGCCTGGAGAAAATGGTGGCTGCCCTGGAGGCGAACCCCGATTGCGACCTGGCCCACTGCCCGATGCGGGTGATCGGCCCCGACGGTGGCGACGGAATCGACTGGTGGTCCGGGCAATCGATGTTCGCGAGGAGCTCCGGTGACTGGTTGAGGCGGCCACATAAACGGGCGGCTCCCTTCGACGGCTTGTTGTGCCTGTTGGGCGTCAATGTTTACTCTTCGGTGACGCAGTTGCTCATCCGGCGGACCTTGTTTGAAAAAATCGGCTACTATCGCGCGGACTGGGGCTCGGTGGGAGATTTTCATTGGAGTTTGCGTGCCGGGCTGGCCGCATCCTCCGTGCATGTTCCCGACACCTGGGCGAGTTGGCGGATGCATGAAGGCCAGGCGACGGCCGCGGCCCGGTTGGGTTCGCAGGCGCACGAGGAGAAGATCGACGGCATGATCGCGGATGCCCTGAGCGGAGGCGTGATTTCCGAATCCCTCGCCTCACGGGCCTCGGAACTGAGAACTTTCCTTCGCGAGTTCGACGGTCGTTCCGGCTCGCTTGCCAGAAAGGCGTATGTGGTGAAATCCGCGCTCGCCGGTTCCAGACCCGCGTTTGCCTATCTGGCTTCCCATCTGCCCGGCCGGAAGCGCTGGCCGCGATACGCCCCGGAGATTGTGCGCTCCTGGCTGCCATCCCCGATCACCCCCCTTGCTTGAACGTCTAATGACCCAGAAAAGTCCGCTACGCATCTTGTTCGTGACCGCCCACTGCCCGCACGGGCCGGTTTACGGGGCGCAACTCCGCACGCTTCATGTCGCACGCATCCTCAAACGCTGTGGTGCGGTGGACATGCTGATTTTTCCTTTCGGCCCGCTCGCGGACAAGGATTTGAAGCGCACCAACGAAGAATTCCGCGTGCGCGGGGTTTTTCACCTGGACCAGCGGACCGACGGTTCGCTCGGTGCGAGATTGATGCGCGAGTTCGATCCCTACTCGGCGGATACCGAAAGCAAGCGGCTGAGCGCCGGGGATCAGGAAAAGGTGATGGGTCTGATGGATGAATACGACCTGGTCTGGTTCTACGGCATCTCGATTCCCAACTGCCTTGGACGGAAACGCTGGCATAACGCCATCCTCGATATGGACGATGTTCCCAGCCAGTGTTTCGAAGGGAAAGCCCGCGAGGCGAAAGACGTCCGGGGCCGGTTGTTGGCAAAACGCAAGGTGGTCCAGTGGAAAAGGCGCGAGAAGGTCGTCTTGAACCGGTTCAATGTCATCGGAGTGTCGAGCGAAGCCGACTGGCATTATTTCGGCGGCGGCGAGCGGGTCCGGGTGATTCCCAACGGCTTCGAAGCGCCAACCCGGTTGGTCGAAAGGAACCCTGCCACTCCGCTGCGCATCGGATTCATCGGCACACTCAACTACGCGCCCAATCTCGATGGAATCCGCTGGTTCATCGATGAGGTATGGCCGTTGGTTCGAGCCCGGATTCCCTCCGCGCGACTGCGGCTGGTGGGTGCCGGAACCGACTCTTTCAAATCAGACGATGATGCGAACATCGACGGACTCGGCTTTGTGGACGACAGCGTGGCGGAGATTTCCACCTGGGCGCTGACCATCGTCCCCATCTTTGTCGGCGGCGGCACCCGGATCAAGATCGCCGAGGCATTCTGTCGTCATTGCCCGGTCGTTTCAACCACGCAGGGAGCTTATGGATACTCGGTCACGAGCGGGGACGAATGTTTCCTGGCCGATACTCCAGAAGAGTTTTCAAATGCCTGCCTGTCACTGCTGGAAGATCCGGACCTGGGCGGGGCGATGACAGCCCGGGCACGGGCCAAGTTCGACAGGGAGTTTGATTGGAATGCGATCGCGCCTCGGGTGACCGCCGCGGTCAACGCCTGTCTGGAGTTCCGCCCGAAGGTTCAGGCGGGAGCGTGAATGGCTAACACCGCAAGTTCCAAGTGGAATCGCCCGATCATCCTCCAGGAGTGAAAATCGCCTATCTCCTCATCGTTCATAACAACGCCGAACTGCTTGCGAGGACCATCCGGAAACTCGACTCCGGCAATGCCTGGTTTTTCGTCCATGTGGACCGGAAGAGCGACCTCGTCGAATTCGAAAAAGCGCTCTATCATCCCGAGGGGAAGGTGGTCTTTACCAAGCGCCGGCGTTCGATCTTCTGGATGGGTTACAGCATGGTCGATGCCACCTTCGAGCTGATGACACTGGCCCGGGAGACGGGCTCGGACGCCGGAGTTCGTTTCGACTATCACGTCCTCCTGAGTGGCGCGGACTATCCGCTGAAATCCGCGGTTGAAATCGAAGCGACACTTGCCAGGTCCAGCCCGCGGAATTTCCTGATGTATTGGAATCTCCATGACCTGCCGGACTGGCTCCACAAGGTCGAGCAGTTCCACTATCTCGATTCAAAATGGCACAACCAGCGGGGGGGTCCGGTGTTTTTCGGACGGGTCAGCATGCCGTTCTATCGAATCGAGCGGATCAGGCGCCTGGCTCACCGTTTGCTTCCGAAACGGCGTCTTCCGTTGGGGATGATTCCGTATGGTGGATCGCAGTGGTGGATGTTGACGGCTGACGCCGTGGATTATGTCCTGGACCACGTGCGGGCTCATCCGTCGATTCCAAGGTTTTTCCAATTCGCGCATTCGCCGGACGAGCTGACGTTCCAGACCATCCTCATGAACTCGCCGTTCAGGGACACGATCAAAGGTGAAGGCGACTACCGGGCTTTCATCGATGCGTGGAAAAGCGGGAGTGATCCCGATTTCGTCACCCGGCATGTCCGCAAGGCGAACCTGCGCTACATCGACTGGGACAAGGACCGGGAGTTCCCGTCGATTCTTGACGAGCGCGACCACGAGGGGATTGAAAAGTCCGGCTGTCTTTTCGGCAGGAAAATGGACCCGGTCCGCTCGGACGGGCTCATCGGAATGATCGATGGAACCACCGGTGAAACAGTTTTGAAAATTGGATGAAGATCGTATTTTACTGCCAGGAATCGGCTCCGGCCAATATCGACAACTATCTGAGCATCGGCGCTTCGGGGACGGTCAGCGCGCTGGTGTTGGCGAGCCATGGGCTTGCGAACCTGGGACACGAGGTCGTCGTGCTGAACCAGAGCGAAAGCGGGGTCTATCAGGGGACCCGGCATCTGAAGACGCGGTCCGCGGAGGAGGCCATCGCGCACATGGGTGGACTGGGCGCCGTCGATGTCTTCGTGGCGAACGGATGGGCGGCGGACATTTTCCTCAAGCACCGGGTGCCTGCATTGAAGAAGGTCTACTGGGTCCATAACTTCGTCGACCAGAAGCCGTTTGAAAACGCGATCCGCGAGGGCAGGCTGGATTATATTTTCTGCATTTCGCTCAACCAGCTGGGAACCTGGTATCGCTCGCCGGTGTTCACACGGATCACGCGGATCTACAATTGCATCGACACGACGGTGATCGACCGGATTCCGGTGGCTGCTGCCAGGGAGAAAAAAATCATGTTCATCGGCGCGCCGCGCGAGAGCAAGGGCTTCCACGATGCGTTGAGGGTTTTTGATGCCTTCGTCCGCCGCAATCCGGGCTATGTGATGTATGTCGCCGGAACCGCGGACCTTCACGGCAGTGCGACGGCGCTTTCGGACAACGGGATTTTTGAAAAAGACTATGAGGAAAAACACCTGGGTGCGCTTCTCAAGGATTCAGATGGAAATCCCCGCAAGGATCTTGTGTTGTTAGGTCGGCTGTCCCGCGAGGAGGTGCTGACGCATCTGGCTAACACCCGGGTGGCGCTTCAGAACCCCTCTTGGACCTCCCAGCCCGAGGTGCACAGCGTTTCGGCTCTGGAAGCCCAGGCCATGGGCGTGCCGGTCGTCTCGACCTTCAGGGGCGGCCAGCCCGAAGTGGTTGAAGACGGTGTCACGGGCATTCTGGCAAAAACGAAGGGCGACGACTGCCTGGTAGAAGCGCTGGAGCGGATCATCAGGGATGAGCGGGTCGCGGACTCCATGTCGTCGAAGGCGCGGGAGCACGTGATGACCCGCTTCACGGCGCCAGCCATCGCCGCGGAATGGGACCAGGCAGTTAGGGCGGTGGCGGCGGGCAGGCGTTTCAGAGGCAATCTTTTCCGCGCGCTGAGGAGCAAGCTCCGCCACAAGCTCCATGTTTGACCCGATGCCCGGACAATCACTGCGGAATTGACTTCCCGGTGGCGGCCGTGGCTACACTTCAATCGCATGCCCCAGATATCGGTCATCATTCCCACCTACAATCGCGCAGCCCAGGTCGCCGCGGCGGTCAGGAGCGTGCTGGAACAGACGTGGACCGGCAGCGAGGTGATCGTGGTCGATGATGGGTCGACGGATGCCACGGAGGCGGCTCTCGCTCCGTTCCTCGGCCGGATCCGCTACATCAGAACGGAGAACGGCGGTGCCAGTGCCGCCAGAAACCGCGGGATTCTTGAAGCGACGGGAGAATGGGTCGCTTTCCTTGATTCCGACGACACGTGGCATCCGGACAAGCTGAAACGCCAGATGGACTGCCTCGCGGGCACCGGAGCAAAAGTCTGTTTCTGCGTCAGCACGGATGAATCCGGCGAACCGCTGGATGACCTCCAGAAGATGGATCCGACACTGCCGGAGCATTCGGAGCGTTTCTATCCGGTGGGAGATTGCCGGTTTTTCAAGCACCAGGGTCATCCGTTTCTGCAATCGATGGTCGTGGAACGGGCTGCCCTCCTGAAGTCGGGGCTTTTCGACGTGGCGCTCAAAGTTGCGGAAGATACCCGGCTGATTTACGGGCTCGTCCTGAATTTCGGATACTCCGTGGTGAACGAACGTCTGGTCGCGATCTGTCGTGAGCGGGAAGGTCCGGGCCTCTCGGACACCATGGATCCCGTGAGCGCATTCAAACGTTATGACTGCTACGCGCGGGTCCAGGCTGAGGTTTACTGGCGGTTGGTGCCGCTCGATCCCGAGGCCGCGCGCATCGTCAGGGCCACCATGTATTATTTCGCTTCGAGGTTGGCGGAAATCGCCTGTGCGCTCCATCAGGAAAGCACCGCAAAACGCTACGCCAGGGCCGGCCTGAGCTGGCATGCCGGGTGGAAGTGCCTGCTCCGGAACCTGCTGATAGTCGCTGTCTATCCGCTGGCCCGGCACCGCCTCTCCAGCAAGTGGAACTCCGGTGAACTGATGGTCACGGGAAAATCACAGGTTTCCAACGCATGAGCAGGTATCCGGAGAAACAAACGGCCCTCGGCCTGTCTGCCGCCCGGCCGGACATACGAGGCAATCAATTTTAGTCAGCGAGCAAAACACGAACAACACAGGCATCATCAAACCATGAACACGGCAACATCCCAAGATCACAGCACACCATCAGCCCGCGGTTCAAACGCGGCGCCACTGCAACCCCCAACCCGCGGCGGGTGCAACTGGGTCCGTATGCAACGCGGGATCGCAGGCGCACTCGGCACCCTCCTGGTGTTCGTCGCCACCGGATGTGGAAACGTGAACGATGCTCCGCCGATTCCAGCCGAGGCGTATCGCTCCCAGCCCAGCGGACTGCTGGCTGCGGGAGATGAGATCCAGCTGACGTTCTCGGGAGCTCCGGAACTGAATTCGAAACAGAAAATCCAGCCGAACGGAAAAGTCAGCCTGCCCACCCTCGGAGACGTCTCCGCCGCCGGGAAGAGCATCACGAATTTCCAGTCCCAGCTGGCATCCCTCTATCAGCCACATCTTCAGGATCCGACGGTGATCGTTTCCCTGGATACCGCCGTCGCAGGGGTTTACGTCTCCGGCGAGGTTCTGAGGCCGGGCAAGATCCCGCTGGATCGGCCCATGACCGCCTTGGAGGCGATCATGGAAGCCGGTGGCTTCTCCAAATTCGCCAATCCGAAAAAGGTCATCGTCGTCCGCAACCAAGGCGGCAAGAACGAACGCTACGTCCTCAACTTGAACGACACCCTCACCGGTGCCGACAGCAGTCCGTTCTATCTGCGGATCTATGATGTGATCTATGTGAGGCAGAGCAACTGGTAAGCCGGTCTGAAATGGGTAGATTTGGCAATTCACTGACGCTCATGATAGTGACTGAAACGGGAAAGGCATCCAACTACCCCGAAGGGCTTCCCCGGATCGGGGTGATCGGAGGCGCCGGCAGATTGGGGCAGGCGTTGGTGAAGGCGTGGACGCCGGTGGCGGAAATGATCCCGGTGGGCCGCTCGGCAATCGACCTGCGCGACTCCGCAAGCATCACCGGATATCTCGGAAGCCATCCGCTGGATCTCGTGGTTCTGACCGCCGCCCTAACTGCTGTGGACTATTGTGAAACCCACGGTCAGGAGGCATTCGAAGTCAATGCGGAGGGTCCCCGTGAAGTCGCGCGGATTTGTGCGGAAGCGGGTATCAAGGTGGTCATGGTGAGCACCGATTTCGTGTTCGATGGCGCGAAGCCGGGCCCGTATCTGGAGGATGATGCCATTTCTCCAATCAGCGTCTATGGTGCGTCAAAGCGCAAAGGCGAGGAATACGTGCTGCAGGCTTCTCCCGACAATCTCGTGGTCAGAGTCGCATGGCTTTATGGCGCGGAACGACCGGCGTTTCCCGAATGGATCATTCAACAGGCGACCACCCAGGATGCCTTGTCGTTACCTGGGGAGAAACTCGGAACTCCCACCTCCTGCGAGGATCTATCGGAATATCTGTTGCCGCTGTTGGGTCTGGAAGGGCGCGAATCGGCAACGGGAGTCGTGCATCTTTGCAATACCGGCAGTTGCACCTGGCAGGAGTGGGGGCAGTTCTGTCTCGACACCGCTGCCGAGGCGGGAGTCGCGCTGAAAACCACCCGTATCGACGCCAACAGCATGTCGGACATCGCGGCCTTCATCGCACCGCGTCCGGTCAATGGGATTCTCTCAACCGGGCGCTTCACGCAACTCACCGGAATCACCCCCCGGCCGTGGCAGGAAGCGCTGCGGGAGCACATTCTGGCCAAATACTCCATGATCGCGTGATAGTGCGACCGGAGTGATCCATCCTACCCTGGAACTTCACGAGCTTGCAGCGTTCGGATGGCATGCATCCGATGGAAATCCGACGCGATGGCAGTGAATGTTTGGGAATCCCTGTTTGAACGAAATTGTTATGTCCGACATTGAAAACAACCGCGCCCGGCTGAGCGGGAACGAGCAGAACCTCCGCAAAGGCATCATTCTGGCCGGTGGAACGGGCAGCCGCTTGTGGCCCATGACCCACGCGGTCAGCAAGCAGCTGATTCCGGTCTACGACAAGCCGATGATTTACTATCCGCTCACGGTCCTGATGTTAGCGGGTGTCCGGGAGATCCTTGTCATCTCGACGCCGCACGATCTTCCGCAATTCAAGTGTTTGTTAGGCGATGGTTCGCAGTGGGGGTTGGAAATCAGTTATGCGGAACAACCGAAGCCGGAAGGCCTTGCACAGGCGTTTCTGATCGGTGAGGAGTTCCTCGCCGGCAAACCGGTCTGCCTCGCTCTTGGCGACAACCTCTTCTACGGCCACGACCTGAGTGTCTCGCTGATGAACGCTTCCCGCAGGGTCGGTGGGGCAACCGTGTTCGGCTATCATACCAACGAGCCCGAGCAGTACGGCGTGGTCGAGTTCGATGCGGAAGGAAACGTCATTTCGCTCGAGGAGAAGCCGGCGAAACCGAAGTCGAACTACGCGGTTCCGGGAATCTACTTTTTTGATGACACGGTGGTTGACCGGGTGAAGACCCTGAAACCTTCGGTGCGCGGCGAGCTGGAGATCACCGATTTGAACCGTCTTTATCTCGAATCGGGCGAACTGCGGGTGGAAATTCTGGGTCGCGGGACAACCTGGCTGGACACCGGCACGCCGGACGCCCTAGCAGACGCCACCCAGTTCGTCCAGGTCATCCAGCAGCGGCAAGGACTGAAGATCGCGTGCCCCGAGGAAGTGGCGTTTCTCCAGGGCCGCATTGATCGCGCGAAGCTTGGCGAGTCCGTCGCCAAGTACGCGAAAACGGCCTATGGCCAGTATCTCGCTTCCCTTTGAAAATCCCCCCATTTCCATGACATCCAAGAACGATCCAAACGACCTCTGGCGCGGTTTGAACCCGCAGGCGCGCGAAGCGCTGGACACGCGGGACTACTCCGTCGGGGATCTGGCAGTGCGCCTCGCCGGGGTCGGAGTGAATGCCTCGGAGGCGATCTCGGGCAGGACCGGTCTCGCTGAAGCGTGGATTCCGGGAGTGGAACTGTTACCCCGGCGGGTGTTCCAACAGAAAGGCAGGGGCTATTTCGCCGAGCTCACGCGCCTCAACGAAGGCACCCTGGAACGCATCGGCCTGGCCCCCAGGCAGTGGGCGTCCGCGTTGATGCACCGCGAGAGCGCCAAGGGATTCCATATCCATCCGCCTCACATTCCGGAGAATGCCGATGCCGCCGGCTGGTTCAGGAAACTTTATGTCGATTCTCCGGAGGACTACTCGCTACGACCTTATGACAAGGAGCAATGGGACGTGATGTTCTTCCTAACCGGCATCTGCGAGATGTTGCTCGTTGACGAGCGTGCCGGCATGCCGCGGCGGGTGATGAGGTTCACGATCCCCGGAGACAGCCGGCCGGGCCCGGACAATGCGGCGGTGGTGATCCCGTCCGGGGTGGCACACGCGCTGCGCAACATCGGCAACGAGGATCTGATCATGGTTTATGGAACCAGCACCTCCTTCAATCCCGCCTGGGAAGGTCGGATCGAGAGCAGCGTGGAAAAAGCCCCGCTGCCGCCTGACTGGGAGAGGTATCTTGAGAATCCCCGAGCTGAAAGTTAGAACCCTGTCGGCGGGAAATTTTGTTAGGCTGTCCGTTCAGCTCTATCAGCCCTCCACAAGGCATGTCCACTCTGCTGGCCATGCCTTTTTTCTTGTCCGTGGCCAACTCAGGAAATCAGCGAGCGCTCGATCATTTTCAGGATTCCGATCCGCCCGGTGCGGTCTTTTGAAGAGCTGGACAGCGTTTCAGGCACGGCGGGGGATATCTCCTTCATGCTTTCCAGAAACCGATCGACAGCCGCTTGCGTTTTCGCTGCGGATTGCTTGTCCACCTTGGTGAATACGAGCGTGAAGGGCACCATGCAGCCGGACAGCCAGTGGATGAAATCCAGATCGATCCCCTGGGGCGGCAGCCGCGAGTCGATCAGTACGAACACCCGGCGAAGGTTCGGGCGGTGTGCGAGATAGTCGCCGACGGATTCATTGAAATTGATTTTTTCGCTCTTCGCGACTTTGGCGTAGCCGTAGCCGGGCAGGTCCACCAGTGACCAGCTTTCGTTGATGACGAAGAAATTCAGCAGCTGGGTTTTTCCCGGCGTGGCGGAGACTTTCGCCAGATCGGATTTGTTCGTGAGCATGTTGATCATCGAGGATTTTCCGACGTTGGACCTGCCGATGAAAGCGAACTCGGGTCGGTCCCATTCCGGTGCCGCCTGAAGGTCACGGGCGCTGAGGTTGAAAACTGCTGACTTGATCTGCATAAATTCGATCATCGAAGAAAGGAGTTCCCGCGGGAACTCCTTTTTTTGTCTTCCGGGATCCGTGGCTACCGCTTTTCGATCGCGACCAGCGTGATGTCATCCATTTGAGGGCCATCTCCGGTGAACTGTTTGAGCTCCTCCTGCATCCGGGCAAGCACGGCTTCCGCGCCCAGCGGAGCGGCTTGGCGGAAGGCTTCGCACATGCGCTCCATTCCGAATTCCTCCTCGTGAAGGTCGAGAGCCTCCTTCACCCCGTCCGTGTAAAAAAGAACGCAGTCCCCGGACTTGAGTGTCACCTCCTGATCCTGCGTCACGCGCTCGAATACCGCACCGCTGTCAATTCCCAGTGCGAGGCCCGGCGAGCGCAGCAGTTCGACCTTGTCGGTATCCTTGTGGAAAAAAAGCGCGGGCTCGTGGCCCGCCCTGGAGAGTGTTAGATTGCCCGAGGCGGCGTCCAGGATGCTGTAGGCCATGCTGATGAACATGTCCTCCCGGATGTCAGGAAATAACTGGCGGTTGACCGCTGCCAAGGCGTGGGAGGGGGACATTTCTCCGGATGCGACGGAACGCAGGACACTGCGGCACATGGCCATCAACAGGCCGGCGGGGACACCTTTGCCCGAAACGTCTGCGATCGCGATGCCGAATTTCTGATCCTCAAGCTCGATGTAGTCGTAGTAATCTCCGCTGATCATCCTCGCGGGGAGGTTGGTCCCGCTGATCCGGAAACCCGGAACCACCGGGGCCTGCTGGGGAAGGAGGATGCGCTGCACTTCGCGCGCGTTTTTCAGCTCGCTCTCGATGGCCCGCTTTTCGTTAGCCTCGCGGTGAATCCTGGCATTGCCGATGGCGAAGGAGGATTGTTCCGCCGCCGAGCGGAATACGGCGAAGTCATTTTCGGAGAATCCTCCGTCCGAGTGACGGCGGGCGACCACGAGGACTCCGAGATCCTTGTTGGCATGCCGAAGTGGAGAGAGCAGCGCTGAAACGTCGTCCGTGTAGCGGGAAAACGCGTCGCGGAACGATGGATGGTTTTTCACGTCCGCCACGTGGATCGGCTCACCCACGCTGAGGCAATGGCCGAGGATTCCCTCGTCGAGGGCCACGCGGGAGAGCCGCAGATGGCTTTCCAGTGCCCGAGGATCGCGCTCGGCCCTCTTGCGGATTTCCACGGGAATACCAATCAACGGCGGGCACTCGTCGGACAGGTATGAAGGATTGAGAAAATCACTCTCCGCGCTGACGAAGTAAATCGCCCCGCCCCGGGCGCTGACGACCTTGTCGATGCCATCCACGATGATGCGGGAAAGCAGGGTGGGGGAGGGTTCGTTCTCGATCGCGAGTCCCAGGTCATGCAGGAAGGTGAACATCCGCTGCTCCTCGCCTTCGATGTCGGTGAATTTTTTCCGCGCGATTTTGGCCTTCCGCCGCTGGTTGCGCAGCGCGATCACCAGAATCGGAACCACCACCGCGCAGACGGCAAGGAGGATGGTGGCTGGATCGGGCATCTTGGGGGAGAATTTGCGGTTCAGATGCTTCCGTGCAACACCGTTATTTTTCCTTGGGTGTCTCGGCCAGCTTCTTTTTCTCCTCAAGCTCGGACTCCAGCAGGGTCACGACCGTCGAGAATGCGCGCAGGTTCTTTTCGTTGGTCTCGGACAGCACCTGGTGGGCTTCGAGGACATGGGCCGCCTTGTGGAGATTGCCGGGGAGCGCGACCGACTTGGATGAAGTGAGCTGGGAGCGGATCTTCTGGATGTCGCTGCGCCACAGGGTTTGCTCCGGGTCGATCTGAATCAGGAAATCCAGGCCCAGATCCTCGAGCGAGTGGCGGTTGCGCTGACCTGCATCGGCAATTTGCAAGACTCCGCCGGCTTGGGCCGAGAGGCGTGTGGCCAGTCCCGCCAGAGTTCCCATGAAGGTGGAATCCATCCCGGTGCAAGCTTCAAGATCCACCACCAGACACCGTTCACCCGCGGCGATCCGCTCCACGCCGAATGCCTTCAACGAGGGGCTGTTCAGGAAAGAACCTTTTCCCTCGCAGCGGATCCAACTGAACCCATCAAAGATTCCGGTATAAACTGGGCATTCCGTAGTCACAGAGAAAAATGCCGTCGTTTGAACGGCGAATAGACGTAGATCATAAAATCATAAGGGCCGATGGTCAATCACCCATCTGGAAATTCAACATCTCAACGCCACAGATAGGACTGGCGGCTGGCAAGCTCGCGATTGCCACGATAGACGGTGGCCTTCCACGCCAGCACCTTGCCCCGGGTAAGATAGTCCTCGCCGATGATTGCGAATTCCACCGTTCCGGCGGCATCCGACGACGGGAATTTTTTGGACATGCGTTTCACCAAGCTGGCACTTGCCCCCTGCTGGTATTGGAAAACGACTTCGACCTCGCCCTGCCCGACACCGTCCGGGTCGCTCCAAAACAAGGTGTAATACTGGCCCAGTCGGTCGCGCCGCTCGGAGGCACTGATCGCGCCATGCAGCCGACGGAGTTTTTCCATTCGGATCATGGGTTCCTCAGTCGAGGCCAGGGTCTCGTCGCGAAGGTGGAATTGTTTTACCTCCAGCGTCTGGGTCGGGCCCACACAGGCGGCGAGCGTCAACGCGAGCAGAAGAATGGGCAGGCGCTTCACTCCTGTTCGACCTTGGGAGTGGATTCCGCGGGAGCAGGAGGTGCCGGAGGCGTGGCCTCCACCGCAGGTTCGACTGGCGGAACCGGAGCCGGGAAGGTGTCCGTGCTGGGGGTGACCGGTGGAACCGGCTCGGAAATTGCGGGTGCGTCAGGATCGATCACCGTCGGAATGGCACCGTCTGGCGGCAGCCCCATGGGATCGAGCGGAGGAAGCGGTTGCCCGATACCGGTGCCGGGCAACGGCGGGTACACCTGATATTCTCCTGGATTCGTCGTGAAGGTTTGTGGGACGGCGTTGGGATCCTCAATCATCACCGAGGGGACGAAACCGATTTCACCACTGTCGAGTTCCACCTTCACGTAGCTGTTGGTGACGGAGATGACCTTCATCGAAGTGCCGCGTTTCAGGAGCTTGTCCGCATCCGCATCGCCGCTGGGACGCGTTTTGAAAAAAGCGGTGTTGTCCATGGAAGACCGCACGAACTGGCCTGCGGAAAATGCCGGTCCCACGTTTTGAACCGGGGTGTTGGCGCTGCCAGCGGGAAGCAGGGGATCATACCCTCCGCTCGTGATGGGGCCCGACATGGTGTCGCAAGCCGCGAGGCTGAGGGCAGCGAGAGTGGATAGAGCGGCAACGCAATTCATAGAGGTGGCAAAGTTGCATGTTTCCATGACCCGGTCAACGTCATTTCCGGTCCTTCTATCCGGCTTAGCGGCTCTTGCGGATGACCGTGTTGGTGTCGTCCAGAAGCAGGTTTGTGGAGTTCACGGGAGTTTCCGAAAGGGCGAACGCCATGATGGCAACGCGTTCTCCGGCCTTGATCACATGGGCGGCGCCGCCGGTGCTCATGATGTGTCCGGTGCCGGGTTTTCCCGCGAGCACGTAGGTTTCCAGCCGGTTCCCGGTGGTGATGGAGGCGACCAGCACCTTCTCGCCCGCCCACAGATCGGCGGCGGCCATCAGGTCGGCGGGGATTTCGATGCTGCCTTCGTAATCGACGTCCGAGCCGGTGATCATGGCGCGGTGCAGCTTGGATTTCAGGACTTCGCGTAACATGGCGGCAAGGAAATCCCACGCCTCGCCGGGGTCAAGCGCCAAGAAATCCCGTCTGCCGCACGTGCTGCATGTCATGCGGAGGAAATGGCGGAATCGGCGGTGCCCGGGGAGCAGTTTCAGCTTGTAACCCATCCGTCCACACCGGAGCCTATCCCCGACCAACCACGGAAGCGGCATGGAATCCGGTGAGAACCCGGAGCTGTCGCGCAGCGGTATCCAGATACGAATCCCCATTCAGCCAATCGTTCGAAAGTCCGGTGAAGGCGGGGAGGAGGCCAAGCTGGGAGCCCGAATACTTGCCCTTCCGTCGCTCGTCACCTGTGCGCCGGCTTTGCCTGCAAGCAGATCCATGGTCCTCCGCGAAAGAGGATCGACGGGAGAAGAACGCGGGTGATTTTTTCACCCTCGGTCCTCTCTTCGTGCCAACCAAACGAACCGAAGAGAAATCAGAATCATGAAATACCGTGCATCCCGCATGCCATCGGGAATCCGCGCCTTGGCGCGAACCACCCCATCCGCCTCGAACATCCCGGGGATTCTAGCAATCACCGCCCTGCTCGTATTCAGTCCGGCCACCCGTGCCGCGGTGAGCTTCAGCCCGGGTTACAGCGGGTCTGCCGTTTATACCCACGCCAACAGCGATGCCGTTTACAGTTACGACTGGGGCTCCGACGGGGAAATCTACCTTGGCACGCTCACCGCAAGTTACCGGTCCGGGGGCATTTACCGTTTCGATGGATCCGTCACCACGACCATCCAGGCTGCCAGCAGCGTCTTTGCCGGTGCCAGTGTGGTCGCGCTCGGCTCGTCCATCTATTTCAACGACGCCGACAACTCGCCGAAAATCTATCGCTACGACATCGGCGATTCCTCGACCACCTCGGCCGCCTCTACCAACTATTCCCTCGCGACCGATGGAAACAACCTCATCACCACGGGGTCTGCCGACTTTGTCGACACGCGCATCAACTACTACTCCGGCGGACTGCTGGCGGGCGGGATTGACCTCGGGGGCATCCCCGGGGCATCCGGCCCGGCCGCATTCGACATGGCCGGGAACCTGTTTTACGCGCCGGGATTCGGCGACCTGAGCATCTATCGGTGGTCCGCCGTCGAAGTCGCGGCGGCGGTTCTGGGAAATGGCTCTCCCGCACTCTCGGCAAGTGGTCACCAGTGGCTCAACTACGGCAGCTCGTTCGGTTCCGCCGCCGGCGCGGGCTCTCTGTTAGTGGACGCGGATGGAAACGTGATCGTCACGGTCACGGATTTCATCAACCCCTCGTCAGTCGTGAAATTCAGCGCCGACGGCAGCGGAAGTTTCGAGACCATCCTCACGTCCTCCGACCGGCTGGGCGAACTGAGGCTCAACGGAGGAAACCTCTACCTGTCCGAGTCGAACAACATCATCGCCATCATCCCCGAACCCTCCACCCTGCTCGCCGCACTGTCGGGATTCGGATTGCTCCTGAGAAGACGCCGCTGAATCAGAATTCACCGGCGGAGAACGGGCCTGTTACCCTCTCCGCCGGTCATGCCGCCATGAAATCCAGCTGCATCACCTCTCACCGGATCAAGGGATTCTCCCCTTGGATTCCGCTTTTTTTCCTATCAGTTTCGCTCGCATGGGCCGGGCCGTTTCCGGTGGACGGCATTCCCGCCGCCGATCCGCGGTTCGTGCTTTGGGCCTCGAGGGTCGAAATCATTCGTGGTCCCAGCGACATCGGCTATACCGGTGAGGATCAGTATTATCCGACATTCGGCGATGAAAGCAGCGCCATCGATGCTGCCGATGCGAGATCCGGCGACGATGGAGATCCGTTTCCCGTGGTTTCGCTTGGCGACGGCGGCTCTGCCACCATCACCTTCGCGAGCCCCATCGCCGACATTCCCGGCCCCGATTTCGCGGTGTTCGAAAACGCCTTCAATCCAAGCTTTCTCGAGCTGGCACACGTCGATGTCAGTTCCGACGGCGTGAATTTCTTCCGTTTCCCATCCATTTCCCTCACGCAAACCACCACCCAGATCCCCGGCTACGGAACCATTGACGCCACCAACCTCTACAATCTGGCAGGCAAGGCCCCCGCCGGATCCGGCACTCCCTTCGATCTCGCCCAGCTCCGCAAGCATCACCCGATGCTCGACATCAACCGCGTCACCCACGTGCGCGTCGTCGACGTCGTCGGTTCGCTTGCCCTCGCCCACCGATCGCTCGACTCACTGGGAAATCCGATCAACGATCCATACCCTACCGACCACGAATTCGGCGGATTCGACCTCGACGCGGTCGGCGCGTTTTCCCCGGTCCTCACCACCTATGCCACTTGGGCCACTAGCCGGAATCTGGACGGAAATGACGCGCTCCCCACCTCGGATCCGGACCACGATGGCATCCCGAATCTCATCGCCTATCTCACCGGCGACACCGCCCTACATGTCGAAACCACGCCTGCCCTGACGGTCCTGCGTTTCCACCGGCTCGCCTACCGGACTGACGCGCTACTCCGCATCGAGACTTGTACCACGCTTGGCGACTGGCAGCCGCTCGTGGGAGCCGTGGTCGAGGAAACCGGAGAACATCTTGTTCAAGTCACCGTTACCGAGGCATCATCTCCGGGCAGGCGATTCTACCGTCTCGCCGCCGAACCATGAAACCACCGCGGAAATCCCGGGGATTCACCCTGATTGAGACGCTGGTCGTGATCGCGATCATCGCCAGCCTCGGCGTGATCGGGTTCTACGGTCTCCAGACCGGCCGGGTCCGCGCCAATCAGGCGGTTTCCGCCTCGAACCTGCGCCAACTCGCCGCCGCCAACCTCCTTTACACCTCGGATTTCCAGACCTACTGCCCGACCGGCAATCAATTCCTCCGCTGGCACGGCGGGCGATCCAGTTTGAACCGTCCATTCGATCCTGAAAAAGGCATTCTCGCGGAATACCTTGGCCGAAGCCGTCGGATCTCGATCTGCCCGGAGTTCTCCCGCCATCTCACGGGCAGCGATTCCTGGGAAGACGGCTCCGGCGGTTACGGTTATAATTCCACCTATATCGGCGGCATGCCTGGCGATACCTATCGCCCCAATCGCCCGGCGAACGTCGGAAATCCCCAGCGGACCCTCATGTTCGCTACCACCGGTTTTGCCAAAGCGGAAGGTATTCAGGAATATCCATTTGCCGATCCCCCAAAATCGGTGAATCCACGCTGGGAAACTACGGGAGCCCTTCAGCCCAGCGTGCACTTCCGCTTCAACGGAAAAGCACTCATTGCCTGGTGCGACGGCCACGTCACCGCAGAGGTCCGGTCTGGGAAATCCGTCACCAACTTCTACGGCGGCGACAACGAGACCGATCAGTTCGGCTTCTGCGGCCCTACCGAAAACAACGGCTGGTGGAATCCGCGGAATTGAGCCGGCGGTTTCGCCCCGCGCTCGCCAAACCGAAAACATCGTCCCGCGCCTCCTTTCACAAGGATCTCCGGCATCATTCACAAGGATCTCCCTTTCTGAAACATCGTCCCCGCCTCCCGCCACATCGCCCCCGCCCCGTGGCCGGATGATCTCCGGTGCACTCCACTTCATTCCCCGGTGGTCTCCACATCGGTCTCCGCTTCCGGAACATCGCCCCCGCCTTTGTCCACATCGATCTCCGGTGCTGTCCACATCGATCTCCGGTAACTTCCACTTCGTTTCCGGATTCGTAAATCATTGGTTTCCAATGAAATTATTGCTTCATTGAGTGAAAACGTCGGCTTCCGGTCATCCAGCGTCCTTGCAGAGAGCGTTTCTCTCTCAACTTGGCGGTTGCTATCTGTTAAAAAACTGATAGTGCCTGAGAGGTTCCAAATACAAACCAACAACCTATCCACATCCACCATCATGAATGACAAAGACAATGCCGTCATCGAGGCCCTCGGGCGCGTCAACCGCTTCGCCGCCGCCAATCTAGCCGCCTTCCCGGCAGGCAGCATAGCGATCACCGACTTCGCCCGCAGCGCAGCCATCGCTGCTGAGTTGATCCCCTCGGATTCCACGCCGGGCACACCCGCCAGCCCTGCCACGGGAGCACGCAACCACCTTTTCGACGAAGTCTGGGAAGACCTCCTCGCCATCGCCGACACCGCCCGCTCCATCGCCCGCAAGGAGCCCGGCTTCGCCGCCGACTTCCGCCTTGGTGACGACACCCACCGGGAAATCCTCGCCACCGCCTCCGCGTTTCTTCAAAAGCTCCAGGTTCCTGCCACCGCCGCCAAATTCATCGCCTATGCCATGCCCGCCGATTTCGTCACCGATCTCCAGAACGATCTCGCCGCCATCGATGGCAAGAAATCGGAACAAACCGACGACCGCATCGAAGACATCGGCGACAACGCCCACAACCGCGCCCTCGTCAAGGAAGGCCGTGAACTCATCAAAAGCCTCAATACCTCGGTGAAAAACCGCTTCCGCCGCGATCCGGAGATCCTCGCCGAGTGGGCCACCGCCTCCCGCATCCACCGCACCGGCGGCAGCGGTTCGGAAGCAGCGCCGCCCGCCCCGCCAGCCCCGTGACACAGGCATTCCTGCCTGTTCTTCCTCTCCGCCTCGCACCGAAACAGCTCCATCTCCCGCAGATGGAGCTGTTTTGTGATACTGCGGCAGCAGGGCATTTGGTTTGAGCACCGGCGTCCCTTTTCGCTGTTGATTTTGAGATAGTGCTAGACAAGAGGGCACGAAAATGCTCGGTTAGGCTTGTGAGAACGAAATCCACTGCCATGAACGGCGAGGGAACGCATTCCCCCGGAGTGTTGGAAATACGGGTCGCCCAAGGCCCGGCCGATTGGGCGATCGCCCATCAAATGCTTGATGAGGAGCATTTGCTTGGCGCTGGACGAGAGGCTGGCGACCGCTTGTGCCAGTTTGTGCTGGAGGATGGTCAACCGGTCGCCGTGCTGGTGTGGTGCGCTGCCGCTTGGCACCTCAAGGATCGTGACGAGTGGATCGGTTGGGACGCCGTGACTCGTTCGCAACGCCTCAAACTTGTCGTGCAACTCCGCCGTTTCCTGGTGATCGAAGCCACCCGCCGCCCCAATCTCGCCTCCCAGTGCCTCGGCCTTGCCCTGCGCGAACTTTGCGCAG
>JBGSTM010000240.1:0-15778 GCA_041736495.1 Akkermansiaceae bacterium | reverse complement strand
GTCCAGCACGCGAACCGGCCGGAGGAAGTGCTGTGCGAGTTCGCCGCGTGGTCGGGGGACTCGACCTTGATCGCGCACAACGGGCTGCGGTTCGACAGTAAATTTCTAGCAGCGACCTGCCGCCGCCATGGTCTGCCGATGCGTGAGGTTCACAGCATCGACTCCATCCACATGTCGAAAATGCTGTTTGGCAAGACCCGTGGCACCGGACATTCGCTGGACCATCTGATTTCCCGCTTGCGGATCGACCGACAAGGCATCCGCCGCCACGATGCGCGGGGCGACGTGGAGATCCTCGGCCACGCGGTGGCCGGCATGTGGCAGCGGCTCGGACTCGACCGGGCGTTCAACGGCGTGCCGAGGCACGGTGTGTTTCTGCCCGCGGATCGGTGGACCGAACGTTAGGGTCTTGAATCGCAACTCCCAAATCGCCTCCTACGCGAGGATGGAGTCTGGATCAGCAACCCCGATCTCGAAGACAAAGCTGGAGCCAAGTAGTGGGTTAAGGGCACCTCTAAACTGTCAACAAACAAGTTCCGCGTGAAAATCCGCAACATCGCCGGGGATGAGATTATCATTGATTCTCCGGTTTTCCCGTGAGACCAAAGGATTGAAGGTAATGTGAATTTCACCAATGCCACGATGGGCCAGCCATACAAATATTTAGGGAAAAGTTATTGGGACAGTGAGAAGATTTCACTGTTGGCAACCATGTCGGACGAGGCTTTGGCAAAGCGCTTGGGGATCAAGCGGACCCATGTATTCACAAAGCGCAAGTCGCTTGGCATTGCGCCGTTCAGAGAATTCGGACCGAAGGAATGGAACCAGAAAGCTATCCGTTTGTTAGGCATGAAGTCCGATCAGGAAGTGGCGGAGATGCTGGGGTTGGCGAAAACAACGGTGTCGAACAAGCGCAGATCGCTGGGGATCGAGGCGTTCGCCTACAAATCGAAACGATGGCGGATATGGTCTCTGGAGGAGCTGGCGTTACTGGGAAAACACACGGACAAGGAGATCGCACGGCGATTGAAAATGCATGAGGCCAACGTCACATCGAAACGGCATCATCTCGGGATCGCTCCGTTCCGACCGAGGAAGGAAAACACGCGGCCAAGACCGAATGCGGTGAAATGGAAACGGCAAAATCTAGCCCTTCTCGGTAAGCTGCCGGATGAGCAGGTGTGCGGTTTGATGGGCGTTTCCCGCAAATCGGTGATACTGAAGCGCAAAGAGCTGGGAATTGAGAGTTATGCGGTGGGAACCCAATTCTGGCATCAATGGACGGAAGAAGAGATCGCTCGTTTAGGAACCATGACGGACAGGGAGTTGGCCGAACAACTTGGAGTGCAGATCATGTGCGTGATCACGAAAAGAAACCAGATGGGCATCCAATCCTTTTCAAAATCATCCGGGATCAGAAAGTCTCATACGTGGACGAAGCGGGAAATTGCCCTTCTGGGCAAAAAGACCGATTCTGTATTGGCGCATGAACTGGGATTGGGGGTTGGAGTTTTGCGAAAAAAACGAATCCAACTGGGAATCACTCCAAAGTTTGGGGAAAAAAGCAGTCCCAGCAAATGGACTCCCGAGATTTTGGCGAGATTGGGAAAAGAGCCACTTCAAGCGATCGCGTCCGAAGTCGGGGTTTCGAGGGAAGCGGTAAGGCAGAAATGCCTGAAACTGGGAATCACCCCGAGGAGGGGCAGGAAGTGACCCCATTTGATTGAAAGGTACACCGGCGTGGGAAACCGGCATGTGTAGCACGCGAACCGGCCGGAGGAAGTGTTGTGCGAGTTCGCCGCGTGGTCGGGGGACTCGACCTTGATCGCGCACAACGGGCTGCTGTTCGACAGCAAATTTCTAGCAGCGACCTGCCGCCGCCACGGCCTGCCGATGCGTGAGGTCCACAGCATCGATTCCATTCACATGTCCAAGATGTTGTTTGGCAAAACCCGCGGCACCGGCCACTCGCTGGAACACCTGGTTTCCCGGTTGCGGATCGACCAACAGGGAATCCGACGCCACGACGCGCGCGGCGATGTGGAAATCCTCGGCCACGCGGTGGCCGGAATGTGGAACCGGCTTGGGCTGGATCGATCATTCAACGGTGTCCCACGGCATGGAGCATTTCTCCCCCTTCGCAGGTAATTTTGCTATCAAGCGGTCTTCCTGTGTCCGATTACAGGGAAGGATTGGAACTCGTTCTGCTTGAAGGTGGCCCAAAATTCTTTCCAGCCAACCCCTGAATGGTCTGATAGTCCATCCAGTCCCCG
Organism: Akkermansiaceae bacterium; assembly: GCA_041736495.1. GTDB lineage: Bacteria > Verrucomicrobiota > Verrucomicrobiia > Verrucomicrobiales > Akkermansiaceae > Luteolibacter. The sequence goes on along the minus strand of JBGSTM010000240.1, from coordinate 13,505 downwards.
TAAATTCATCCATACTCCCTCGAACAAGTGTTGGATTGCGTATGGAATTTTCTTTCAACACCAGTTCGTCCTGTGTCGGCGGGGGGGAATGGAGGTGACGCGCAGATTCTGAATCCGAGAGATTTGACTTTCATTCCCGGCAGAATGGAAACCACACTTCCCCTTCGATGACTCTGCTCATTATCTATATTCTCATCGCCCTTGTTGTTTCATTCGTGTGTTCTTTGCTCGAGGCTAGTCTGCTGACAATCACTCCCTCCGCGATCAATACCGCCAAGCAGAAGGGACTTCAGTGGGCGGAGCGCATGGAGACCTACAAGGCGGATATTGATCGGCCCTTGTCCGCGATTCTAACGCTCAACACGGTGGCCCACACCATGGGTGCCGCGGGAGCAGGAGCGCAGTATGCAAGGGTTTTTGGAAACAATGGCCATGGCTGCGGAGCACACGCCTGTGGATGTGCTGTTCCAGAGGTTCATCTCCGAGCGGATCCAGATCATCCTCGTGGTCGATGAATTCGGCACCACTGTCGGCATTGTGAGTTTCGAGGACATTATTGAAACTATCTTCGGATTCGAAATCATGGACGAAAAGGACAAGGTGGCCGACCTGCAGCTCCATGCACGGGCCCTTTGGAAAGAGCGGGCGCGCAGAATGGGGATCGAAATCATTGATGTGGAGCCGCCAGTGGATGGGGCCAAAGGTTCATGAACGGCCTTGAACGCTGCGCCGAGGCACGGTGGGTCTATTCCTTGTAAGTCTTTGATTTCTAGTCGAAAAGTTCGTCTATTGAGCCACATTTTCCGGGATCGGTGGGGCGTGGGCATTCCTCATGAATGCCGAAATGGTCACTTGCCAATGGCGGGCAGGCTCGCTACACAAATCGGCTATTCAGAACACACCAAACAGGTCCGATTTTTGCGGAAACTCCTCTCCGGTTTTCCAAAGGCGCTTCGCGACCTTTCCGGTTTTTAATTTGGCAGGGGAAATGCTCGGACCTATCCATCCAATGACTCGGCAAATTCCAAGACGGGAATCCATCCTTACCGCAATCACGATGGCCTCGCTGTTGTCGGTGGGTTGTCACAAGGATCAAGCGCAGGCCGAGTGGTGGCAGGGCGAGCAGGAGAGGATCGCATTGGTGCAGCAGATCGAGTTGAAGCATTACCGCGTCACTCAGAGCGACTTCCGCGGCTTTGAAGAACTCAAACGGCTCACCGGGTCGGCGCAAGACCGGTCCGTTCAGCTTGACTCGTTGGGCCGGCAACGGCAGATGCTAACCGATGATCTGGCTTTGCTGGAGAGGAATTGGATCGACTTGCAGGAAACAACCATCCGGAATCAGCGGACTCGTGCGACGGGCAGGACATTCAAATCCTTGGAATCCGCCTCCGGACGGAAATTCCACGAAGTGTCGGTCGCGGCCATCGATGATGCCGGAGTGACCATCCGGCATGCCGATGGCTCCGCTAGATTGGGCTTTGCGGATCTCAATCCCGAGCAACAGGTTTTTTTTGGCTTGGAGGAAGATTTGGCATTTGCTGCGGAAGAGAGGGAATACCGCACTTCCACGGCCTATGAACGCGGAATGGATAGGCAATTGGCCGCCATCCAGGCACGCCAAAAACAGGACGCTGAAACTGCCAGACTTGATGAGTTGGCCGCCGGACGAAAGAAGTCGCAGTCAACCACCCGCTACGCCGCCGCCTCGAAGCCAAGTCCTCTTGCCAGAGAAGCGACTCCAATAGGCCGCCAGTCATGGTATGACTATGGGTATTATCCCCGCTACCGCTACCGATCCAATTACTCGACATTCCGCTACGTTTACTACTACAAGATTCCGAGCTGCTACGGCAGCCAGTGGAAGCTCGATCCGCCTCAAATCACGCGGGCGCTCGGATCACGCTGAATCTTTCCTTACCAATCATCCGCCACATCCAATCAATGTCTAACTTGCGCTGCTTCAGTTCGTTGCTGGTCTGCTTTTTCCTCTCGGTCCCGTCATGCGGCGATGATCCAAAGCTGGTTGAGAAGAGGGAGAAACAAAAAGCCGAAATCATCCGTCTGAAAGGTGAACTCTCCCTGATTGAGGAGAAGCTGAAGAATCTTCCTGCGGATGTATCCACCCAATTGACCGAAGCCAAGTCTCTCTCAGAAAAGCAGTCGGCGGAGATCGTCGAACTGGAGAACCAGGTGGCTGTCTTGGAGAGTCGGAAACGGTCTTTGCAGTCGGAATTCGATGCTTATCGAATCAAGTACCAGGTGAAATGAACCTCAAAATAATTACTTATGTCTTTCAGTGAAATGATGTCGAGCGCCCGCGGGCCGGGAGTGATTGGAACCTTGATGGCCTTGGCAGTAATGGCGATTTTCGTCACTCTTTTCATTTTTGCCTTTGATGAGAGGTTTCAAGGGGGAGCGCAGTCGATCCAGTCGGTTATCTCCCAGCAAGCGATGGAAATTGATAGCTATGAATCGAATATCAGTGATGGCCGGAAGGTTCTGGCCGGTCTTCCCGCGCTGGCGAAAAACGCCGATGAGTTGGCCCGACTCAATCGTGAGAACGGCAGCTTTGCCGCGAATATCGAGACGATGGGCGAGAAAGTCGAGTCAGCCAAAGCTGAGGTCGAGAATACCAATCAAGCATTTGAGGCTTATAAGGATGGATACAGGGATTTTGTCCGGGGCAAGGCCAAGGGGGAAACCATGGAGTCCCTCACAACTCAGAACGGTGCCGTTTACAAGAACGTCAACATTCGGGAGGTGACTGCGGTGGGCATTCAAATCCGCCACGATGAAGGACAGAAGCGCATCCCCTACGAAGAATTGCCAGAGGCGATGCAGGACCACTTCCAGTTTGATGCAAAACAAAAGTCCGCCGCCTTGGTCAAGGAGCAGGAGTTGTGGAATGAACATGAATCAGCGGTGGCGGCGTCCGAGAAACAAGCCGGGGAGCAGTTGAAAAAATCGGTGGAAGTCGACAAGACAAAGCAAGTCCAGATGTTGGCTATGAAGGAAGCGCGAGTCACCGCCCTGAACGAAGAGATCCAGTTGCTTGAGATGGCGATTCTGAGGGAAGGGCAGAAAGGCATCAGCAGGGCACCGGAAATGAGGGAGAAACTAGCAGTCAAACAGCGTGAACTGTCAGCACTGCGAACTGATCTTGCCCGACTGCGGGCCGCTCCGTAACACCAGGTAAGTTGTCATGCTGTCTTTCGACGAACATCCCGGGATCATTTCATTTTTGGGCGGAATCGTCGTTTTGGTCATGGCATCCGTCGGTTTGTCCCTGTTGACCGACATGCGTCTGGACTCTTCATCCAGTGTCGTTAGAATCGAAAGAGAAATCACTCTCGGTCAGATGGAAATCGAGGGTTTGAGCGCGATGCATGTCGAGCGTTCCCAACTTCTGAATGACACGGGATCTCGTTCTGCGGCGGAGGATCTTGCAGAAAGTCTCGGAAATTTGAAAACGTCGCGCGAGCGGAAGATTTTCCTGGAGCGAGATGTCAAACGACTTGGTTTCGAAATAGGCGAGCTGGAGGCAGAGTTTTCACGCTATCAGGCTGAGTTTCGGCGCAAGATTCGGGTGGCGGCGATCGGGGAAAAACTCGGCGATCTGGTGCTCGCCAACGGACGCGAATATCGCGAGTCGACGATCACGCGGGTGACGGACGTGGGGCTGGAAATCCGCCATGCCGATGGAATCGCGAGAATCCAGGCACCCGACCTCGATCCGGAATTCCAGGATCGGTTCCAATGGGACGATGAGGAACGGAGGAAAATTCTCAAACAGGAATCCGCGCATATCGAGGGCATCCACGAGGGGGTTGGTGAGGCGGTTCCGGCAATTGCCGCCGGGATTCCCGAGTCGGCTGTCGCCAATTCCCGGAGGCCTCTAGCAAATGCTGCGCCTGACAGCAAGGAACTGGCGACATTGCGCCGGCTGGTGATTGGCTGGAGATCCAAGGTCGCCACGCTGAGATCGGAAAGATCGCTGGCGCTGTCCAACTCCGGATCAGGAAACCAAACGTCGGTAACCGGAAGCCTGGAAACCTGGAGTGCGAAAGCCGCACGGCTGGGAGACGAACTCGTTAGGGCCAATTCCGAACTGGCAGTCGCCAAGTCGAACCTCGCCGCAGTCGCCCCCGATGATCCGTTGCTGCGGCCCGCCATGCCTGATCGTTGAGCGCCGGCATCCGGGCAATTTCCCCGAATTCCGGGTTTGCCCTGCGGCGGCGGATGCCGTGAAGTCGGGGCGTGCGATACGAACCCATTTCACCGAAGTTTTTCACACGTAACCGTGAGAGCCTCCGCGGCTTCTTGAAGCCGAAAAGCATGGTCATCCTCCATGCCAATGACATCTATCCGACCAACGCCGACGGCACGCTGCCCTTCAAGCAGAACAGCGACCTCTTCTATCTCACCGGCGTGGACCAGGAGGAAACGACGCTCGTCCTGATGCCCGACGCGGTCGATCCGAAAGAGCGGGAAATCCTCTTCGTGAAGGAAACCAACGAGCACATCGCGATTTGGGAGGGCGAGAAGCTCAGCAAGGAGCAGGCCCGCGCGGCGACCGGGGTCGAACGGATCGAGTGGTCGCACGGGTTCGACGCGTTCCTCCACCGCATGGTGCCGCAGGTGGAGAATATCTATCTGGCAACGAACGAGCACCTGCGCGCCAGCATGGTCGTCGAAACCCGCAACGCGAGGTTCATCAAGGAATGCCAGGCCCGCTATCCGCTGCATCGCTACGAGCGCCTCGCACCCTTGCTGCACCGTTTGCGGATGGTCAAGGACCAGGAGGAAATCAAGATGCTCCAGCGCGCCTGCGACATCACGGAAGCGGGATTCCGGCGGTCGTTGGGATTCATCAGGCCGGGCGTCGGCGAGTGGGAGATCGAAGCGGAGCTGCTGCACGAGTTCGTCCGCAGCGGCTCGCGGGGATTCGCCTACGCGCCGATCATCGGCACCGGGAAAAACGCCTGCGTGCTTCATTACGTCGAGAATGACAAGATCTGCCAGGATGGCGAAATGGTGCTCATGGACGTGGCTGCCGAATACGCCGGTTGGGCCTCCGACCTCACCCGCACCGTGCCCGTGAACGGGAAGTTCACCAAGCGCCAGCGCGAGGTTTACGACGCCGTCCTCCGTGTTTTCCACGAGGCTAACAAAATCCTCCGTCCCGGCAACACGCCGATGGAATATCAGAAACAGGTCATCGAGCTGATGGAGCGCGAGCTGGTTCATCTCGGGCTTTTCACCGCCAGGGAGGCCCGCGAGCAGGGGCCGGACAAAGCGCTGGTGAAGAAGTATTTCATGCACGGCACCTCCCACCACCTCGGTCTCGACGTGCACGATGTGAGCCCGCCGCACCAACCGTTCGCGGAAGGCATGGTCTTCACCATCGAGCCCGGCATCTATATCCGCGAGGAGGCGTTAGGCGTGCGGCTTGAGAACGACTTTGTGATCGGCAAGGACAAGAACTTCGACCTGATGGGCAAGATCCCGATCGAAGCGGAGGAGATCGAGGAGTTGATGAATCAATAAGGAGAAGGGACATTCCTGTCCCTTCGTCACCCCAGGCCCGCGCAGAATTTCTCAAACGCCTTCATTTCCTCCTCGCAGGCCACCCCGGCGACGATATGTCCGGCGAGGCTGCGGATGAGAAATTCCTTCTCCGGAGCAAGTTCCAATCGTCGCACGAGGATCCGCGCGATTGCGGCGAATGTATTGCCGTTGAAATTGGTGAACGGGGCCAGCCGATGGCAATTTCCGACAGATTTCGACGACTTCGAATAATCCCATTTCCCGAAGTCTGGCTTCTTCCCAGAGTTCTTTCGCCGGGAGGTGGCCGTCGCTGGTCGGCCCGTGATGAGCCGATTTCTGCTTGGCAAAGGACTTGGTTTTGCGCGGCCACGAATTCCCATGAAAAAGGCTCGAGCCAGCGGCTGATAGGATTCATCAGGGTGCTTTTTCCGTTTCGGTTTTCCGCGCGTTTTTCAGCGACTGAAGTTCCTCGACACCTGAACTCTTTAGGAAGCCCTTGCCGGTTTTCGCGTAGATCGGTTCTGCGGCGAAGCGGTTCTGAATTGCAAGTGCTTCCGCCATCACCTCAAGAAACAAAGGGTCATCTTGAAACGATTTCTTGGAGTCAACTTTCGCATCCATGCGTCGAACCTACCCCGAAAATCCCCGGATGGCAAGAAGCCTGCCGGATCTCTAGGCTGAAAAACTTTGCGTCCCTTTGCGACCTTCGCGTCTTTGCGGTTCCATCTTCCGCAGTGGCGGCTACCATCCCCGCATGATTGGAATCGTACTGGGATCCGGATTGGGGCCGTTGGCCGACGCGGTGGTGGTGGAGCGCGAAGTCCCCTTCGCCGATGCGGGCCTGCCCGTCTCGTCGGTCCCGGGCCATGCCGGGAAATTCGTCTTCGGAAAACTCGGCGGAACACCCGTCGTCCTCATGAAAGGTAGAGTGCATCTCTATGAAGGCCACGGCCCGCGGGTCGTCACCGCAGGCGTGCGCTGGATGGCAGAGCAGGGGATTGAAAAAATCATCCTCACCAATGCCGCCGGCACTTTGAATCCCGGCTTCGCGCCCGGCACTTGGATGATGCTCAACGACCACCTTAACCTCACCGGCACCTCGCCGCTCGAAGGCGCTGATTTCATTGACATGTCCGTCGCCTACGACGCCGACTGGCGCACCGAATTCCGTAAAGCCGCCGATCTATCCGGCATGCTTCTCCATGAAGGCGTTTACGCCGGATTACGCGGCCCGCAGTATGAGACTCCTGCGGAAATCCGCATGCTGCACGCCATCGGCGCGGATGCCGTGGGCATGAGCACCGTTTTGGAAACCATCCAGGCCCGCTCGTTAGGGATTCCGGTCGTCGCCTTTTCCTGCCTCACAAACTGGGCCGCCGGCATCACCGCCGCGCACCTGGATCACCACGAGGTGCTTGAAACCGGCAGACAAGCCGCTCAAGCGATGATCGGCCTGCTGACAAAAGTGCTGGGAGAGTGACCCGGAGCGCGAAAGCGCAGCGACACCCCAAGGAGCGGCGGATTGCCTCCGGCTATGCGGGGTGCGCTTTGCGATTCTTGTGGACTCGCTAGCGCTCGCTCTGCATTCCGATCCGGCCGAAGCCCATAGCAAGCCAATGAACCGAGGTATTCCTCACCTCTTTGGCACTTCATGGTCATCGGCGATTCGGAGATCACCGCTCCTTGAACAGATCCTTGGGCAGGAAGAGGGACGTTGCAAAGTCCCTGAAGCGTGCCCACACTATCGATTGTGAGGATGCTCCCGCAACCACCGCCGGACGCACCGGCTCCGTCTCCATCGGCGGAGGAACTTCGTTCTCACAGATATGGACATGGCACCTGGATTGTCGGCGTGCTTTCGATCATCGGGCTTTTGATTCTGGCGTGGCCGACTATCGCCCGCCAGCGCATCAAAGCCATCCAGACGAGGGCGGTGAGCAATTCAAGGCAGCTTGGTCTGTGTCTTTTCGAGTTCGAATCCGATTACGGAAAATTTCCCGACCCGAGCACCATCGCGGCCGTTCGCGCTAAATCAGGAACACTTCTGCCTCTGGGAACCAGGACGTCCAATGACTATTTCAGGCAGCTCCTCGCAGCCAGGATCGCCCAAAGCGAGCTATTCTTTTACGCCGACATCGCGGATTCTCGCAAACCGGATGGTCGGATGGATCCCGGTCACGCCATTGAAAAGGGAGAATGTGGGTATTCCTACCTGTTGGGACTTTCCTCCAAAGGCAATCCCTCTCGTCCGATCGCAGTCACTCCGATGATTCCGGGCACGGGGGAATTTGACCCGAAAGCCTTTGATGGGAAAGCGGTGATGCTGAAACTTGATAACAGTGTGTCCTCGCTGCCGATCGACAAGGATGGCCATGCGCGAATCAACGGCAGGAAGCTGATGGATCCCGCCAACCCGATCTGGGAAGGCAAGCCGCCGGTGATCGCGTGGCCGGAGCTCTAATCATTCACCCCGATGTCGATGCTGCCCCAACCTCCACCGAACGCACCCGCACCGCCTCCATCGGATGCGGCGATCCGGTCTCGGCGCTGGTGGCGATGGATTTGGTGGGTGGGTCTGGTGTCGATCGTTGGGTTGTTTGTGTTTTTGAGTTTTCCCTTCGTCATTCGCAGCCACAGAGACCCGGCCCAGTCTGAAGCTGTCAACAATGCCCGGCAGATTGGCCTGGCATTGTTTGAATTCGATGCGGAGTACGGAAAATTTCCCGATGCGACGACGATTGCCGCCGTAAAGCTCAAGACCGGAACTCTTTTACCCATGGGAACAAAGAGCTCGAACGACTTTTTCCGGCAGTTGATCGCAGCGGAAATCGTTCAGAGTGAATCCATATTCCATGCCAAAATCAACGATTGTAAAAAGCCGGACAATCGGATAGCTGCCGGGAAAGCTCTGGCAATAGGCGAATGTGGATTCTCTTACCTCGCGGGTTTGTCTTCCAAGGGCAATCCATCGCGGCCTCTAATCGTTACTCCGTTGATTCCTGGGACGCTTCGCTTCGATCCCACGCGATTCAATGGAAAAGCGATCATTCTCAGGATGGATTTCAATGTCACCTCGATTCCGATCAACGGTGCCGGTCATGTCATGTTGAACGGGATGAATCTGCTCGAACCCACAAATCCGATCTGGGGTGGTGAGAAATTCAGAATCGCCTGGCCGGAATTCTGATCACTCTGTTAATTATGCTGCCCCAACCACCACCAGACGCACCCGCACCGCCCCCGTCGCCAGAGGCGCTTCGTTCCAAGCGCTGGTGGCGGTGGACTTGGATCGTTGGAGTGGGGTCGATTGGCGTGCTTGTCGGACTCCTCTTGCTTGCTCCGCTTGTTCTTCGATCTCGCAAAAAATCGGACCAGACGGAAGCGGTGAACAACGCCCGGCAAATTGGCTTGGCTTTGAACGAATTCGAAACCGAATACGGCAAATTCCCCGATCCCTCGACCATCGCCGAAGTGACGAGAAAAACCGGCTCACTCCTTCCACTAAACACGAAATGTTCGAATGACTATTTCAGGCAGCTCATTGCCAGTGGCATCGTAATGAGCGAAGCCATGTTTTATGCAAAAGGGCAGTGCATCCATAGAATCGACGGTCGGATGGAAGGGAGCAATGCTATCGAAAAGGGTGAATGCGGTTTCACCTACTTCCTGGGAGCCAACTCCGCAATCAATCCAAGCCGACCCATCGTCGTGGCCCCAATGATTCCGGGGACGGATCGTTTCGACCCGAAACCGTTCAAAGGAAAAGCGGTGGTGCTGAGATTGGATAACAGCGTCACTTCGCTGCCGATCAACAAAAGCGGCCATGTCATCCTTGATGCAAGGAACATGATGGATCCGCATCATCCTGTATGGGAAGGCCATGCGCCGGTGATCGCTTGGCCGGAGCTTTGAGCAATCACACGTCAGCCGCCTAACTGTCGCGCGGAATAAATTCCGCGCTCCAGTTAGTTCACCGGATCTCCGCCGGGCCGAAGTAAGGCACCAGCGCCTCCGGAATCCGGATGGATCCATCCGGTTGCTGGTATTGCTCCAACAGCGCCACATAGAGGCGGGGTAGGGCGGTGCCGGAGCCGTTCAGGGTGAAGGGAAAACGGTTTTTGCCTTCGCCGTCCTTGAAGCGGAGTTTCATGCGGCGCGCCTGATAGTCGCCGAAGCACGAACAGCTGGAAACTTCGAGATATTTCCCGTGGCCGGGTGCCCAGACTTCGATGTCGTAGGTTTTTGCGGAGGAAAATCCGATGTCGCCGGTGCAGAGTTCGATGGTCCGATAGTGCAGACCGAGCTTCTGCAGGATCGATTCCGCATGGGCGGTGAGTTGTTCCAGCACCTCGAAGCCCTGGTCCGGGTGGACGATTTGCACGAGCTCCACCTTGTCGAACTGGTGCATGCGGATGATGCCCTTGTTGTCGCGCCCGGCGGATCCCGCCTCGCGGCGGAAACACGGAGTGTAGGCAACCATCCGGATCGGCAGGTCGGCTTCCGCCAGGAGCGTGTCCCGATAGAGATTGGTGACGGGCACCTCGGCGGTGGGGGCGAGGAAAAGATTGTTGATGCCGGCCTCGTCGGGGTCGGTGCCATACATGTCGTCCTCGAATTTCGGCAGCTGGCCGGTGCCTTCCATGCACTCGCGTTTCACGAGGTGCGGGACGTTCACTTCCTCGTAACCGTTCGCCGTTTGCGTGTCCAATAGGAAATTGATCAGCGCGCGTTCGAGGCGGGCACCTTTCCCCCGATAGACCACAAATCCGGAGCCGGCGGTGCGGATGCCGTCGTCCCAGTTGATCAGGCCGTGTTTGAGCGCGAGTTCCACGTGGTCCTTCGGCTCGGCGAGATCCGGCTTGGTTCCCCACTCGCGGACGACCGGGTTGGCGGTCTCGTCGTCGCCGATCGGGCAACCTTCGTGCGTGAGGTTCGGGATGTTGAGCAGCAAATCGTTTTGCTCGGCGGCGGCGTCCTCCGCCTTCACGTCGAGCGCGGCGATCTGCTCGTTGATGGTGCGGACCTCGGCTTCGATGGGGGAGGTGTCCTCGCCCTTCGCCTTGAGCTGGCCGATTTGTTTGGAAATCGTTTTGCGGGAGTTCTGGAGCTGCTGTTTGGCGGTTTCCAGCGCGCGGCGGGACTCGTCGCAGGCGAGCACGTCGTGGACGAGTTTCCAGTGGTCGCCACCCCGGGTTTTGAGGCGATTCTGGACGGCGGCGGGGTTTTCGCGGATGACGCGGATATCGAGCATGGCGGCGCGACTCTCACGGGCGATGGGGGGCGGAATCAACGGGAATTTTTACCGAATGCCGGATTGTGGCAAGAGGGCGCCTCGATTTTCCGAATGCGGCGGAATTCCCACAGCTCCCGCCTTGACCGCCGGGAACGGCTTGGATAAATGCTTCCGGTCACGGAATTTTCCCGAACTATTCCTCCCTCTCCCGGAAACCAACATCATACCAAGCACATCATGAGCACACTCGTCGTCATCGGATACAATGAAATCCACAAAGCGGAGGAAGTCCGCCTTACCCTCGTCAAACTGCAAAAGGACTACCTGATCGACATGGAGGACGCCGTCGCCGCCGTGAAGGATGCGAAGGGCAAGATCAAGCTCCATCAAGCCGTGAACCTCACCGCCACCGGAGCCATCAGCGGCGGCTTCTGGGGCACGCTCATCGGCCTGATTTTCCTCAATCCCCTGCTAGGCTTCGCGGCGGGTGCCGCCGCGGGTGCCGCGTCGGGCGCGCTGGGTGACGTGGGCATCAATGACAAATTCATGAAAGACCTGGCAGCCACCATGACGCCGAACAGCTCCGCGTTGTTCGTGCTCGTCCGCAATTCCACGCCCGACAAGGTCCTTGAGGAAGTGAAAGGCACCGGCGGCACCATCCTCAAGACCTCCCTCTCCCATGAGGATGAAGCCAAGCTCCAGGCCGCTCTCAACGCGCCGAAGGCGTAAATGATGCGGATTTACGGCACTCGCCGGGATACATTCCCACCTAATAATTAGGTATCACTCAGCCGGATGACAGGGATCTCAGCCTACCGTGCCGCGCCAGTAGATCAAGGCACCTATCAGCAGCACGGTGGCGAGGAGAACCCCGGCTGCGGTGGTCCAGCGCCGGGAGCCGTAGTCGGCTTTCGCCGAAATCCGGCCACACCGTTCCGCCAGCCCTCGCAGCCAGGAAAAACAGTTCACCACGTCCCCGGCTGGGACCGAAGGCAATCTCAAGCGAGCCACGACGAGAAATGCCACGCAGCCGGCAGCGATCGGGACCAACGAATACACGACCGTCTTGGCGGCGAATGGGTCGGCAAACTGACCGAAGCCAGCTCCCTGATAGACCGCCCACCGCACCACCACACCGATCACGGCCAGCGCCCAGAACGCGGCCATCAGATCGCCCGCACGTTGCTTTTCCGACTTCGCCATGCCTTTCAACTGCCGCAGGAAATGGAGCATCAACATGGCCGTCCCCGCGGCGGACACCGCGGCCATCGTTGCCGCCATGCCACTGCCGAGCACGCTTTTCGAGGTGATCTTCGCCAGGGCTCCCCCGGTGAATGGCAAGCCCGCCATGCCCAGCGCCATCAGCGCGCAGGGGACAAACACCAGCCATTTGCGGCAAAGTCCGGTCGCCGCCACCAAGCCGACTGCTAGAAAAAGCCCGCCCTTAGCGAACAAGTGGTGCATCGCATAAAACGCCGCGTCCGCCCCGACGCTGGAGTCACCGGACGCAAGAGCCATGCCTAACATCGAAGCCACCACGCCCATTTGGCTCACGCTCGAATAGGCCAATATCGTTTTGGCATAACCCTGCGTCATGCCCATGATCACTCCGTAAAGCGCGGTGATCAACCCCGCCCACGCCAGCGCCAGGCCCCAGTCGGGCATCGGCGTATCCATCGGAAGAAACCTCACCAGGCCGATCACCCCCGCCTTGATGATCGCGCCGCTCAGCACCGCCGACCCGGCCGCCGGTGCGGCGGGATGGGCCAGCGGCAGCCAGAAGTGCATCGGCACCAGCCCCATCTTCATCGCGAATCCCACAATGAGCATCGATAATGTTAGATTTTTCCAAGGCGAGGCTGGCAACGCGCCCACCGCATCGGAGATCATCAGGCTGTTGCCCGGGCTGTTCATCGCCAACAGCACGAAGCCGCTCACCAGCAGCGTCTCGCCGACCAGCGAGCATCCGAGATAGGCCGCGCCCGCGCGCTTTGACGCGGGCGTGCCATCGTGGGTCACCATGCCGTAGGCCGGCAGGCTCGCCAGCGCGTACATGGCTAGAAATCCGATCAGGTCCGCCGCCACGAACACCCCCAGGCTGCCGGTCATCGTGAGAAACCAGCAGCCGCAAAACCTCCGGAGCCCGGCCGTGCCCAACACGCCGCGCGAAACGTAAACGCCCGCCGCCATCCACAACAGCGCGGCAGCCCCCATCAGCATCGCGCCGGACACATCCATCGTGAAGGTCCAGTCCCCGACATGCACCGAGCCCGCATTCGAGCCACGCAATGCCGTTAAAAAAGCCGGAAACGGCGCGACTAACAACGCAACACTCATCTTCCGCCCGCACAGCAGACCCGCGAAGGCCGCGCACGCCATCAGAGCGGGTAGCACCAGACCGATTGTGAATAGCAGGCTTGTCATGGAACCGGCACCTCCCTGCCGATTTTCATCAATGCGACCATTTCATCCGAAAACAAACCGACCGCCAATGCCGCCAACGCCAGCGCCATGACCAGCATTTCCCGCGACACCGCCACCCGAGCCACTACCAATGGTGCGTCCGTTTCCGCCCGCGAAATCATCGGACCCAGGATGCGGAAGACATAGCCACCGGCCATCAATCCGCCGACAGCGGGCACGAGCCACCACAGCCATTGCCCGCTCTCGAACGCCGCCCGCACCAGCAGCCACTTCGCCGCGAACCCACCGGTGGGCGGCA
>JBGSTM010000172.1:0-28844 GCA_041736495.1 Akkermansiaceae bacterium | reverse complement strand
GACCCACCTGCGTCTCGGCGCGCCCAAGCTGGCCGCGCCCGTCGTCATTGGCGAGTGGACGGTGGCTGGCGACGAAGGCCGCCAGCTGGTTCCCCGCGGTGGCTCGGCGGAACTCGTGCGCCCAGGCTTGGCGGAGAGCGGATGGGAATGGCTGGCAGGGCGATCCATCGCGGTCGCCGGTTTGTTCATGTTAGGTCTGGGTGCGTTGCTGCTCGGGCAGGGGACCGTTTTGCAGCGAACCCTCTCGTTGTTGTTTGGTCTGGTTTTCATCCTGACAGCGGCAGGCCTCGGTCTATCGGCTGCTAGTTCTAGCCGGGGAAATGCCGCGGTGCTCGAATATGCCGCACCGGTCGTGGCAGCCGGCAGCGAGGTGGTGGTGGAAATCGGCAACGTCGCTCCATGGCTTGCGAGGACAGGGTGGGGGACATGGCTGGTATTCGCGCTTGGAGCGGTCATTGCCGTCCGTGGATTGATCGCGAGGGATCGCTGGTGGACCATGTGCGGCCTCGCCCTGACAGGTGCTGCGTTTCTATCCATCCGTGGCGGTGCGCCCTTGTTTTTCGGCATCGTCGCCGTGATCGCCCTGTTCTGGTGGATTCCCCGGCTGCGGCAGGCCATCCGCGAAAAGAGCAAAGTTGCGGAAACGGTCGCGGCGGTCATTCTCCTCGCAGGTTTTGGTTACGATGACGCGCGTGCTGCGGAAATTTCCCGGCTGAATCCCGCGGAGGCGATGATCCAGGACTGGCAGATCCGCGACAGCCGGTTGCGCGGGACCATCGATGTGACGGTGCGTGCCGAGGTGGGAGACCGGTTTCTGTTACTGCGTCTTCCTGCGACCTTGAGCGGATTTGAAGGCACCGGGTTGCGGGCCGTGAAATCACCGCTCGACGGACAATCCGCCTATTTCATCGTCGCCGATGCGGCGGGACGGTTGACCGGCAAGGCGACTTTTGAAATGCCACTGGCTGATCCGGGGAAGGGCTGGGAAATACCCGGGGGACCGGCCGCCATGCGGCAGGTCACGCTGCGATGGGATCAGGCGGGCTGGGAGTTTTTCTCACCCGGTGCCGCCAGCGTGGGCGCGGTCGAAGGTCTAACGCCGAATGAAAGCGGTGCGGTGATGGTGCTCGGTCCGGCGGATCCGGTGAAGGTCCAAGCCCGTCCGAAACAACGCGATGTCGGAAGCGAGGAGACGAAGTTTTTCGCCGAAGTCTCCAATCTCTATCTGCCCGGACCCGGCGTGGTCAATGGCCGCCACCGGATCTCAATCCGCCCGGCGCAGGGCCGTGTTTCCTCGCTGGTGATGACGGTGCCGGAGGGCTTCACCGTGAGTGATGTCATCGACGGGCCGGTCGGCTCATGGCGGTTCGATCCGGAAAAACGCGAACTCCGCGTGCCGGTCGAACCCGCGCAGGATCAGGCGTTTTCGCTCACCATCGAAACCCAGCGCGGGGCGGGAACCCTGCCGATGGACTTGTCGCTCGAACCCATCCGCGTGACCGGCGCTGCGGGAGAAATCGGATTTCTCGCCCTGGCATTCGGCGAGGAAGCACAGCCGGAATCGATCAACGTGGAAGGCCTGTCACGCGTGAATCCCGAGGATTTCAACGCCAAACTGCTGCCACGCGACAAGGCGGGAAACCCGCTGGCGCTGCTGCAGAACGCGTTCCGCTACGGCGCGGGCAAGGTGTCGGCCCAGGTGAAGGTCGCCGCGGTGGCTCCCGAGTTGCGCGCCGACTCGTGGCAGTTGGTTTCGCTGGGTGAGGACCGTTTGGTGGTGGCCATCGATCTATCCGTTACGATCACCCGCTCCGGCGTGTTCCGCTTGGCTGTCGAAGTGCCGGATGGATTGGAAATCGAAACCGCCACCGGCGAGGGGCTGAGCCATTGGACGGAAGGCAAGATCGGCGACAAGCGCGTGATCACCCTTCACCTCACCGGGAAGACGATGGGCAAACGCGAATTCAATCTCACGCTCACCGGCCGTCCGCCCGGCGCGCAGGAAAACTGGCAGGTGCCGAGGTTGTCCTTGCGCGATGCCTCGCGTGAGACCGGCGTGGTCACCGTCGTCCCCGAGCGCGGCCTGCAGGTCCGGGCCGTGGAGCGTAGAAACATCTCCCAGCTTGATCCCCGCGCCCTTGCCGATGCTCCCAACGACTCCGCCCGTGCCGCCGCACGGCCGGGTGCGCTCGTCTATCGGTTGTTGCAGAGTGATTGGTCGCTCGGTCTCGCGATCAGCCGGCTTGATCCGTGGGTGACCGCGCAGGTGTTTCATGAAGCCACCTTGCGCGAGGGGCAGATGCTCACGCGGGTGGTCATCGGTTATAAAATTGAAAATGCCGCGCTCAAATCACTGCGGGTCCGCATCCCGGGACTCGATGCCACCGCCGCCGCGACCGTGCGGGCGAATGGCGCGGCGGTCGCCGATCTGGTGCCGGTCGAGGGCGAGCAGGGGCTATGGGAGATCCGTTTCCAACGCGGCGTCGCCGGCGAAACCAGCGTGGAACTCGAATACCAGCGCTCCAGCAAGGACGACGGTGGCGAGCTGATCCAGCCGGTCGTTCTGGAGCAAGTCCGCCAGTCGTCCTATTTCGTTGCGATCCGCGCCGGAGGGAGGTTGGAGGTGGAAGCCGGAACCTTGCCGCGCGGCTGGCAGCGGGCGGATTGGGCTGTCGTGCAGTCTTCGTTAGGGCAGATCGCCGGCAACGTCGCTCCCCTGATGGCCTTCCGCGTCGCCGATCCCGAAGGTCCGCTGCCGGTGATTTTGAAACGCCACGAACTCGCCGATTTACAGAAACTCCGGGTCGCGAAGGGATCTCTAACCACCCTCATGTCGCCGGATGGAGACGCGCTGACCGCAGTGGATCTGAAAATGCAGGTCGTCGGAAAAGGCACCTTGCGCCTGAAGTTGCCCACAGGTTCCGCGTTGTTCAACGTGCTCGTCAACGAGGAGGGAGCCACGCTGGTCCGCGAGGGCGACGAGTGGTTGTTCTACGTTTTCCCCTCACCGGAAGTCGGCCGCCCCGCCAACGTGCGCTTCGTCTATTCGGCGGGAACGAGCAAGGGCAAGCGGCTGGAAGGCCCCGTCCTCAACGTGCCGATGGAAAACCTCACCTGGCGCGTGCTCGTGCCGGAGGGTTGGAAAATGACCGGCCACGGCGGCGACTTCGATTTGAAGGAACAAGCCGCGATGGGATCCTTCAAGCTGGAGGACTATCAGTCGTTCGTGCAGAGCAAAAAGCAAAGCGATTCGGAAAGCGCCGTCGCCTTGCTGGATCAAGCGAACTCGTGGTTACAGGCAGGCGATCAGGAAAAAGCCAGCAACGCCTTCAGCAACGCCGTGCGCAGCAACCAACTCGACGCCGCCTCCGGCGAGGACGCCCGCGTCCAGCTCCGCCAGCTCAAGACCCAGCAGGCGGTGTTAGGACTCAACACCCGCCGCCAGAAGCTTGCGATCGACAACCGCAGCGCCGCCCCGCAGGCGGCGAACACCCAGCTCGACCGCGCCGCGGAAGCCAACCCTGTCCTGCGCGGCGGCTACAATTACGATCCCAAACAGTTCGACCGTTTTCTCGAAGGCAACACCGCCGACGAAAACGCCGCGCTCAAGGAAATCGCCAACCGCATCGTTACCCAGCAACTCGCAGCCGAGCCCGCGCCCGTCGCGCTCGACGTCACCCTGCCGGAACGCGGCACCGTGCTCACCTTCGGCCGCAGCGTGCAGGTGGACGGCCAGCGGCCGATGGCGATCACGCTGGATTTGAAGCGGTCTGGCAGCGGGTTCGCCTGGTTGGCGGTTCTTCTTTGCATCCTGCTAGGGGTGATGGGTGCCGCGAAGCGTCGCGCGTGAGATGGGGCAAGCCTCGATTCATTGGCTCCTCATGGACACCGGCGGACGGATTCCGCCGCTGGTGCGAACGCACATCCATGAAATCAACCCGTGAAAGTCTGAGTCGTCCCGAGACGAGCAACGGGAGAACAGCCGGAGGCTACTGGGTCGTCGCGAGATCCGCACGTCCGGTTCGGAGGTAGGAGCGGGGCAAAAGCCCCGTTCCTACCTCTATCTAATAGACGCCCTCACACCACCATCATCGTGGCCACGTCACTCCAGCCGCTGGGCCCATTCGCACCGATGGCACGCACCCGGAAATAATAGTCCTTCCCGCGGGAAAGTCCGGTGAAGAGCATGTTCTGCGAGCTGGAGAGCGGCGGGATGGCCGTCCACGGGCCGTTGATGGGATCCAGTGTCCAGGCGCATTCGTAGCTGTCCGCCAGCGGCACCGCCTTGCACTTGCACATGGCCTCGCCGGCGGTGCCGGTGGTTTTCACGCGCAGGTTTTCCGGGGCGGGCAGGGGACCGGTGCTGCGGGTGGGCTTGGTTTTCAGGTCGAATCCGGTGGCTGCCAGATGCACCAGGTTTCCGTCCGCCGCTAGTTCCAGACCGGCGGCGAGCTTCTGCATCATCAGGATCACGGCATCCCGCTTCTCCTTGCGCAGCACCGCGTTCGCAGGGGTTTTGTCCAGGCTCAGGGCGCCTTGGAAGCCGTCGATCGCCGCCTTGAACACCACCGCCGTGGGCGAGGTGACCGGGAAGTATCCCAGCCCGGGCTCGGTGGTGAGTGCGGTATGGATGGTGCTCGCCTTGCCATGGACTTTCACGTCCGAGTCCTGGCTGAATCCTACATTGAGTTCATTCATCTGTTTGGTGTCTTCTATGGATATGGTTGGTCACTACGCCCGGTGGCGGAAGAGTGTCTCCCGCCGCCCAAGTGGATTCCGCCCGCATCGACCACCGGCCGGCAGCCGGTGTCTCCTGTGATAGAGGACCTATGCCCCTGCCTCCGTTCCGCACCACGCCCTGATGGAGTGCCACGCCCTCCATCATGCGGTGCACGCCACCTCTTGCCCCGGTGGGGGCACTCCCTGCATGTGGTCCCAGTTCTATCCGATGCAGTGGCATGTCTCCCTGCATGCGGTATGCCACCTTCCTGCATGCAGGGCCGGTTAGTCCTGCATGCGGTTCCCCTATCACCTGCATCCAGTGGACCCTGTCCCTGCATGCAGGATGCCCTCTTCCTGCATCCAGTAGGGCCACCTCCTGCATGCAATGGCATGCCCACTTGCATGCAGGAGTATGTGTTCCTGTATTCAGATAGATCCCTGGCATGTCGGAAGAATCGCTTGAAATCAGCAAGTTACGGCATTCTGCGGAGGGTTCCGACCACCGGGGCGGAATGTTCCGTGGCGGTCTGATGAACGCCCGCCGCCTGCCGCCGCCGGATCCGCGGGAGGCATCGGGTGGAGTCTTCTCCAGGGTGGTTAGGCGCTCGGCTTGCATTGCGCCCACCCGGCAGCAGAACGCGGGCCGGATGCTGTTATAGTTTGGCGGAGGGCGTTAGGTCGTGACCATTTCGGCACTCAATTCCGGGAGATTGCCGGATTCTATCAAGAATTCCGCTGGTTCTGAGAGGGTTAGGTTTTAGGGGCATGACGAAAATTATTTTCAGAATTTCCCCCCATCGTGCCGGAATAAGGAGTGGCGACATTCCTGTCGCCACCGGACCCGGTTTTTTTGTAGCGACAGGAATGTCGCTACTCCTTACTTCCCATCCCTCCGCCCGGCCGCTAACCTCTCTCAAATTCCATGGCCGTCGAATCCAAACCGCTTTTCCATCCCGAAGTGATCCGCCAGCACTTGCGGAATTTCACCCTCCCTACCGCCGTCGAGGATTCCCTGCCCCGGCTGAAGCATTGGGCGGATCGCATCAGCTCCGGGCAGGCGGACAAGCTGAAGGAAACCGAACTGCTGCCGATTTTCCTCACCGATATCTTTGTCAACCTGCTCGGCTACACCGGCCCGGTGGGCGCGGGCGACACCTATACGATTTCCCGTGAAAAGCTCGTTGAGGTGGACGGGCAGTATGCCGATGCCGTGCTCGGCCGTTTCAAGCAACTCGATGCGGGTGCCGAACCGATCGTCGCCCTCGAAGGGAAAAGCACCCGGGATCCGCTGGAAATCCCCTTCGGCGGGCGGAAAATGTCCGCAGTGGATCAATGTTACCGCTACGCGATCAATCTTCCGTGCGATTGGATTCTCGTCACCTCCATGCGGGAAACGCGGCTCTATCACAAGGGCTCGAACCAGCAGACCTACGAGCGCTTCGACACCGTCCGACTGGCGACCGATGCCGGATTGCTCAAGCGTTTCGTCTTCCTCTTCGGCGCGGCCCGCGTGGTTCCGGACTCCGGTCCCTGCCACTTTTACGAACTCCTGCGCGGGTCCGAGGCGGTCGGCCGCGAACTCACCAACAAGTTTTACTCGAAATACGCGAACATCCGCCAAAACGTCTTCGCCCGCCTCCGGCAGGAAAACACCGCCACCGATCCCAAGGAAATCCTTCGCTGCACCCAGAAGCTGCTCGACCGCGTCCTCTTCTGCGCCTTCTGCGAGGACAGGAATCTCCTCCCGGCGGAAACCGTCGCCCGGGCCTTCACCCACAACGATCCCTACAACCCGCGACCCGTCTGGGAAAACTTCCGCGGCCTCTTCCGTTCCGTGGACAAGGGCAATGCCGGGCTGAAAATCCCCGCCTACAACGGCGGCCTCTTCGCCCACGACGAGGGACTCGACTCCCTGCAAGTCCCGGATGAGGTCTGCGGCTACTTTCGCGATCTCGCGGATTACGATTTTCGCCCCGCCCGCGCTGTCGCCGATGCGGACGAAGCCAAGGAAATCAGCCCGGTCATCGATGTCGACATCCTCGGCCACATCTTCGAGCAATCCATCACCGACCTTGAGCGCATCCGCCAGGACATCGAGAGCGGCGTCCTCCCCACCACCGAGAAGGAAGCCAAGACCCGCCGGAAAAAGGAAGGTGCCTTCTACACCCCCGCCTTCATCACCCGCTACATCGTCGAGCAAACGCTTGGTTCCGTGCTCGCCACGCGATTCGAAACCCTCCGGAAATCCGAGGAAGCCGCCGCCGTCGCCACCTCCCGCAAAACCCTCGCCGATCCCCGCGCCTACGATCTCGACGCCCTCAACGACCCCCAGCGCAAGACCCTCATCAAATTCTGGGAAGCCTGGCAGGAAGTCCTCAAAAACCTCCGCATCCTCGATCCCGCCTGCGGTTCCGGCGCATTCCTCATCGAGTCCTTCGACCAACTCCACGCCTACTACGATGCGTCCAACGCCCGCCTCGAAGAACTCCGCGGCGAGCGCGACCTCTTCGATCCCGACCGCCAGATCCTCCAGCACAACCTCTACGGCGTGGATCTCAATGCCGAGGCCATCCAGATCTGCCAGCTCAGCCTCTGGATCAAAACCGCCGCCCTTGGAAAAGCTCTCACCAGCCTCGATCACACTATCCGCGAGGGAAACAGCGTCGTCAGCGATCCCGGAGTCCATCCCAAAGCATTCGACTGGCAGGCCGCATTTCCGGAAGTGTTCGAGCTGGGTGGGTTTGATGTCGTCGTCGGAAATCCGCCTTACGTCCGGCAGGAACTCCTCACGCCCTACAAGCCATGGATGGAGGCGAACTATGATTCGTATCATGGCATGGCCGACCTCTACGTCTATTTCTACGAACTCGGCGTGCGCGTCCTAAAACCAGGCGGCTTGATGTCCTACATCGTCACCAACAAGTGGATGAAGGCAGGTTATGGCGAACCGCTCCGCCGCTTTTTCAGCGAGAAATCATGGATCAGGTCCGTCGTCGATTTCGGTCACGCCAAACAGATCTTCGAGGATGCCGACGTGTTTCCCTGCATCATCGTTGCCGAGAAACCAATGAGCGATAAGAAGCCGAAAACCGCCCGCCTATGCACCATCCCGCGCGACCAGCTCCGCATCGACGATCTCAGCGTGCAGATTGAGAAAGAGGGCGCTGCGATGGATGTCGAGCAGCTTCGAGTGGAGAGTTGGCAGTTGGAGCCTGCGGCGGTGACGAAGTTGCTCACCAAAGTAAGGCACACGGGCAAACCTCTCAAAAGTTTTGTAGGAGTTAAGCCGCTTCGTGGGATCGTCACGGGATGCAACGAGGCGTTCTTGATCGACTCAAAGACACGGGATGAACTCGTTCGAGCTGATCCAAGAAGTGCTGAAATTATTCATCCTTATCTCCGAGGTCAGGACGTCAATCGCTGGCAATCCGAGTGGGAGAAAACCTGGATCATCTTCACCCGACGCGGCATCGATATTGATTCCTATCCGGCTGTTAAGGCTCATCTGAGTTTGTTCCGCCAGCAGTTGGAACCCAAGCCTGTAGATTGGACCAGCTCCGACTGGCCGGGGCGCAAGGGAGGCTCATATAAGTGGTTTGAAATCCAGGATTCCATTGATTACTGGCAGCAGTTCGGGAGCCCTAAGATTTCCTATCAAGAGATTCAGTTCCATCCATCCTACGCGCTGGACACCCGAGGGTTCTATGGCAACAACAAGACTTTCTTCATCACCTGTGATGACCTTTACCTGCTTGCAGTGCTCAACTCACCGCTGATGTGGTGGCACAACTGGCGCTACCTTCCGCACATGAAAGACGAAGCTCTCTCGCCACTAGGGCGCCTGATGGAAGCGCTTCCGATTGCTGAACCAACACGAGCGATTCGCGAAACTGCTGAGGTCGCCGTCCGCAGCCTGATTGAAATCACCGCGTCCCAGCAGAAAACCAAACACGCCATTCTCGACTGGCTGCGCGTGGAATACGCCATCGCAAAACCAACAAACAAACTCCAGAACCTGACCGCGCTTGACTCCGACAGCTTCGTTGCTGAAGTGAGGAACATCCGGGGCAAGAAACTGCCGCTCACCGCCACCGGCCTCCAAGGCCTTCGCGAGGAATACACTCGCACCATCGATCCTGCCCGCGCCCTCGCCGCCGAAGCGTCGAAACTGGAACGCGAACTTAGTGATCTCGTCAACGAAGCCTATGGGCTTACGCCCGAAGAGATCGACCTCATGTGGGCTACTGCTCCTCCCCGAATGCCAATTAACAATTCATAACCCCATACAACCTATGAGTGCCAAGAAAGCCGCAAAAAAGCCAGTAAAAGCTTCAACCGAATCAAAAACGCAAGCGGCTAAAAAGGAGACAAAGAAGAAAAAGAAAGCACCGCCGTCAAACGTCACGCCAATGCCCGGGAAGTTCGCGCAGTTTGTTGATGGGCATGGGCCAAAATTGAAAGAGCAAGGTATGAAGCTACTCAAGGATTATGGTCCTGAAGTCGTTCGATCCGCACTGAATGAAGGTGCAAAGCGCTCTAAGAATTCTACAGTAAAGACAATCCTGGGGTTGGTGCGGGACATCATCCCAAAAGCTTAAACTAACTCATGTTGTATCCGATGTCAGATCCAGAAGCAATCGATCAGCCTCCATTCATCTACTTTCCCCCATTCGAGGTCTTCTATCTTGTCAGTCTGGAGTTTTGCACACTTTCGGCAATGGCTTCAGCAACGCAAGTTGTTGCTTTGATGGAGCAGAGAAAATCCGGAGGCGAACGTTTCACCCCGCAAGAAGCGCTCAACGAAGTTCAAAACATCGTGAATCAAGGCGCTGCTATCTCCCGATATTTTTGGCCAAGTGACAAAAAATATCGAGCGAGAGGTGAAGCTCTGAGAAAAGCTTTTGGAATCGATGATTCAAGTCCTCTCAGAGACCGGAAGCTGCGCAATATGGTGGAGCACTTTGACGAGTATTTGGATGACTATTTAAGGCAATCCGTCGCAGGTCAGTTTGTTCCTGATTATTTTGGTCCTGCGCCAAACGACGATCGTGGGCCGCTCAAACTGTTCAGAGCATTCTTTACAGACATAGGAATCTTCGAAGTTCTTGGCGAGGCATTCAGCATTCAGCCCATCCTCGATGCAATTTTCGATCTTCATGAGATGCTCGAAGCTGCACAAAAAAACGGATCCCGTTTCCCAAAGAACGAAAACAAGTAAAGTCCAGCAAGAAAGACGATGACGACGGAACGACGAGGGGCTCTGCCATTCATGAAAACCATGGAGGACGCGCTAGCCGTTTGTCAGAGGGAAAATGATAATTTCTATCTGACCGCTTTCATGATTGAGGCATGGCTGGGGGATGTCACTCTCAGGACCGTCGCGGAATATTCGGAACATAAGCGGGCAAAGAACCGTAAGCTCCAGCAGGGACTTGCTAAGCGTTCCTTCGACGACATATTTGGTCAGGTCCCTACTCATGAATTCCATGACGTGTTCAAGTCGCTCGCCCGGTTCGGAGCTTTTGATGACTGTCAGAGCCGTACGATTTCCCGTGCATACTGGATCATGGCGCTGGAACGTCCCGTTGCCACTTGGCCAGTTCCAGCACCTCCTTTTGACTCGGGGCAAATGGCCGCAATGGTTGCATTCATGCGCGAGATAGTTCAGCGACTTGGCGAATGGGTGGAGGCTGTGACGCATGCGCAAACCCATGAGTTCTCCCATCTGGCACCCGTCGCATTCGATCCTGATCCGGAGAATAGGGAACTCGCGATCCTGGGAGTCCAACAGCGCCATTTCCCGGGGATGGGCGATTTTCAAAAAGCTTGGTGGGAATGGCATCACGGTGAGGCGTCGGACCGCCTGAGTGATCCAGCCAAGTGGAGCATGGTTGGGAAAGCCATGATGAACGATTCGACGACTCATCAGAACTATCCCGCTTTGGACGAGTGCATCATCATGCTTTGGCCTTTGGTCCGACGGCACCAGTGGACTTACCAAGACTTGATGGCCGTCGTTCGCTCGGTCGCTCCTGTCCCCGTGGGCTATCCTTGTGATCGGGTGCAGGCACTCGCCACTTACTGCAACAACGTTCTCGGCTTGCGGAAGAACGGGAAAGGCAAGAGCGATCCGAACGGGACGCCGCCGGGATTTGAAGTGGCCCGTGCCATGTGTGCCCGTCCGGAATCCTCTGGTTCTTCTTAACGGGCTTGCGGTTACAGCTAAGAAGACCGGCTGAGGCTGATCGGTCAACCTGCGCGAGTAATGACTACTCCGCAATGCTACCGCACCCACCTTCCCACGGCAATCACCGGCACGGTCTTGGCTTTGGCTTGCTTCCCAAGCACCGGAGCTCAGCCATTTGCCGCGCCGCGAAGGGGCCAACAACTGCTGTTTCGTGAAAAGCGTCCGGATGCGTCCCGAGAAATCCATGGAAGCGACATCCTGGGGACCACTCGGCATTGTTGCCCTCCGTCGCCGCCGAAGCTCCCTTTGACATCGCACAAAGAGTGCAAGGGGCACTCCCACTTCATGAATTCCCATCGAACAACCAGACTTTTGATTAATGCCACTCAGAATTTAACCGGCCTTTCCCGCGCCACGAGCTTCACGGCTTTTTGGCGACGGATGACTGGGTTGACACAATCCAAGAACTCAAGAGCGAGACAAACCAAGAAGAGGCGAGCTCTGCGCCCGTTAAGAACCATAAAACACTAGAACACAAAAGCGTCATGAAAACGAAACCAACAACGCCAGTGGCCTTCCTCAAAGAGCTACAAGAACTGTCAGACATGTTCGGACCCGAGAGGGTTGCTCATCTTTTTCGGTGCGCACCGACTGAAATGGTGAACGAGGAGGCTGCAGAGGAGGAAGAGATCAAGCTGGAGTAGGTATAAGAAGTGGCGACATTCCTGTCGCCACCGGACCTGGCTTTTTTGTAGCGACAGGAATGTCGCGACTCCTTATGGGCGGGCCACTCTGGCGCTTTTACCTGGGCCGGACCGTGCAATTCGCCTGTGTGTATGAAACCTTGAGGCAGGTGTGGGGATTGGCTTCGAGAAGATCGACAAGCTCCCGGTCGGTCATCGCTGCGGTATCGTGAACGGAATTCGAGCAGTCCGCGCAATGGCGGGTGCCGGGGGTGTCCGTGGGGTGGAGTGAATTCCACGTCTTTTGCCGGGGACAGCGGAGTTTCTTGAGAAAGCGGCCGGAGTCGGTGAAGAGCCTGCCGGTGACGGGATCGATCTGCATGGCGGGAAGCGTTGGCTATCCAATGTATTCCGGGGCGTCCGTAGCCGGATCAAAGTGAATGGTGAAGTCCTTGCCGGTCCAGGTGGCTTCCGCATGCTTGAGCCGTGGTTGGTAGCCTTGGTTTCCCCAGACGGCGACAATGTCCTCAATGACGTCTTCCAGCCAGATGCGGTCGCCCGCCGCGAGATCCGCCGGATTGAGGTAGGCGGCGTAGGGCGATGGGAAATGATAGGGATAGTAAGTGCGGTAGGGCATGACCATTTCCTGATCGGCGTTCGGCTGATTTCGGCAATCTCCCGAGAGCCGGATTTCTCCGGTCTGTTTGTGCTGGAAGATAGCGACCATGTAATGGATCTGCTCGCCGGGGGTGACGGGTTTCACCAGGGGCCGGAATCCCTCACTGGCCGCCTTGTTGATCGCCTTTTCCGTGCGGGCGGTGCGGATGATCCGCAGTTGATTGGGATTGAGGGGTGGCTGGTCGGACATGCGATGGAGATGGTATTGTCCCGAAGGGAAACATGAATCGTTAGGAGTGGCAACCGGTAAGGAGTGGCGACATTCCTGTCGCCACAAGAACCAGGCAGTTTGTAGCGACAGGAATGTCGCGACTCCTTATTTGCGCGCTCTCGTCATCCCCGGGGGCAGTCCGTCGGCCTTCGCGGGGGGGGGTGCGGCGGGTTGAGACGAAACGGTCGCCGCACCGGGACCGGGCGAGAACCACCTGAGTTGCTCGCTTTCCACAGCGACGCATTCGCCGTTTTTCCATTCCACTCGGATCGCCGACGGGAAGAGCACATGACCAATGGGATGCCACGGGCCCCAAGCGTTGGTCTTGGAATCCCAGGACCGGTGGCCTTGGCAGGTGAATGACACGAGGTAGCGCTTTGAAATACCGTTGAGCGTGTCCGCGCTGTTGAGGGCTTGCTTGGTGACGCGGTTCACGGCGAGGCCCTTCCACTCGACATGCTGCTTTCCATTGGGGAGGCAAACGGCGGAAGCGGTGTTGTCCGGCCGGAAGGTGACGTGTTTTGAAAGAAGCTCAGTGGTCGTGCGGAGGATCTGCGCCTGGTCTTCTTTGGGAATCGGTTCAAACGCCGCGAACGCGCTGCGCAAGCCCTGTTCGAGAAGTTTTCCTGAGGTCGACTGGGCGGCAGCGGTGGCCGCCATGAAGAGAAGAAGAATGGTGATTTTCATGGGCTGAGAGAAACATGGTACGTTAGGGATGGCAACTCATTAGGAGTGGCGACATTCCTGTCGCCACGAGGGTGGGTGTTTTTGTCGCGACAGGGATGTCGCTACTTCTTATGGGCGCGGCAATCCGATCCGCACGTCCGGTTCGGAGGGGGGAGCGGGGTGAAAGCCCGGTCTTCCCTCTATCTTGGTTTAGGAGTGTACTGAAGTCCTCGACTACGTTGGCTTGGTGCCGACGTATTGCTCGATGAGCTGGATGAGGCTTTTCGGGCTGAACGGCTTGGTGAGGAATTCCACCGCACCTTGGCCGAGGGCTCCGGTGCGCCAGGCCTCGGATTTTTCCGTCGTTAGCATGATGACCGGGATGGTGGCCAGGAGGGGATGCTTGTGCCAGAGACCGAGAACCTCAAGGCCGTCGAGTCCGGGCATTTTTCCGTCCAGCACCATGATGTGGGGTGGATCCGCCTCCGCCATTTCGATCGCCCGGCGACCGTCGTAGGCGGACCGGACCTGGAACCCGGCCTGCTCCATTAGAAATCCGAGCACTCCATGGATGACCTTGTCGTCGTCGGTCACGATCACCCGGATCTGCCCGCTGGCGGCCTTGATGAATGCGCGGGATGGCAGTGGCGGCGGCTCGTGCCAGGTCGGCTTCGGGGAAGGGGCGGGGGAATCCACCAGGAGCTTTCTAACTTCGCTGACGAGGGACTGCGGACTGTGGTCGCCCTTGTTCAGAAATGCCGTGGCTCCCGCTTCCCAGGCGGACTGCGCGGGTCCCGAGAAATAACTGGAGTTCGACAGGACGATGACGGGGAGTGCCCGCAGCGACTCTCTTTCCCGGATGTAGCGGAGGACGCCGATGCCATCGATCACGGGCAGGTTCAGATCGAGCAGCACGACATGGGGCGGGTAAACCTGAAGCGTGTCGATGGCGACTTTCCCGTCATGGGCGAGGCTGACTTCAAAGCCCTCCATCTCGAACCGTTCGCGGCAGATGTTCGCCATGAACAGGTCGTCTTCCGTGATGAGGATGCGTTTCATTTCAAGGGTCGGGGCTCAGGGATTGATGGTGGGCGAGCAGGAAGTGCCGGACGTGAACCAGGCTGGTGGAAGCTTGTTGATGGAGATCACTCGCGATCACCGGCTGGAACACCTCTCCCATGTGTTCGAGCCGTGAAAGCGGCTCGACCATGGCGGTGATTCCGCAGGAGGCGCTGGATCCGCCGAGCTTGTGGGCGAGGTGGTGGATCCCGCTGCGGTCGCGCTTGCCGATGGCGATGCTCATGAGCGCGAGAATTTCCTCGGCTTGAACGAGATAGTCGTTCGCGATGCGCCGGAACATGGCGGAATCGGAATCGGTGATTTCATTGAGGCGGGCCAAGTCGACCGGTGGTGCGGTGGAGTTCTCCGTGGCCGGCGGTTGGATCCACAGGTCGAGAACCCGCTTCAAGTCTGCGAGACGGACTGGTTTGGCGATGTGCTCGTCCATGCCGGCTTCGAGGCATTTCGCGCGGTCGCTGGCCATCGCGTTGGCAGTCATGGCGATGATGATGATGGGTCGTTGATAGAGTTCACGGATCCTCCGGGTCGCCTCATAGCCGTCCATGACAGGCATCTGGCAGTCCATCAGGATGATCGCGTAGGGAACGCGCTCGAGCGCGGCGAGGGCTTCCTGTCCGTCAGCCGCGAGGTCGGCGCTGTAACCGAGACGCTTGAGCTGGAGCAAGGCGACCTGTTGATTGACCGGGTTGTCTTCCACCAGCAAGACTCTGGCTGCATGAACCGGTGCGGATGGCACCTCGACCTCGGCTTGAGCGGCTGTTTCCGGTGTTTCGGCAAGCATGTGGTTCAGTGCGGCGAACAGGCGCGATTGTTTAATCGGCTTCACGATGTAGTGTTCGATGCCGGCTTCCCGCAATTCCTGGAGGGTCAGGTGGTCTCCCAGCGAGCTCAACATGATAAGCCGCACGGAGGCAATGAGCGGGTCCGCCTTGATGATTCTCGCAAGGGTGATGCCATCCATGCCGGGCATCTGCATGTCGACGATGGCCAGTGAAAGGGGATTGCCGGCGAGTGCTTCGGCCCGGAGGAAGTCCACCGCTTCCTGTCCGCCGG
Source organism: Akkermansiaceae bacterium (assembly GCA_041736495.1). Taxonomy (GTDB): domain Bacteria; phylum Verrucomicrobiota; class Verrucomicrobiia; order Verrucomicrobiales; family Akkermansiaceae; genus Luteolibacter. Next base: position 13,564 of record JBGSTM010000172.1, on the reverse strand, counting down.
CCACGGCGACCGGACGCATCTGGAGATTGGAGAGCTGGAGTTGGAGGATGGTGCGGTTGGTCGCGTTGTCATCCACGACGAGAATCCGCTGGTCCGTCATTGTTTCCATGACAGGCTCGGGAGGGCCGGGACATTTTTCAAAATTCAGGACAAACCAGAATTCCGAACCGACACCGGGGGTGCTGACGACTCCGACTGTGCCGCCCATGGCTTCGACGATCTGCCGGCTGATGGTGAGTCCGAGGCCGGTGCCGCCGTATTTGCGTGTGTTGGAGGCGTCCGCCTGATGGAAGGGTTCGAAAATCCTCTGCTGTGCCTCCGGATCGATGCCGATCCCGGTGTCCCGGATGGAAAACCTGAGAGAGACGGCGTCGGGTGATTCCCCGAGCGGCGTCACTGTTAGCGTGACCTCGCCGCTTTCCGTGAATTTCACGGCGTTGCCCAGCAGGTTGGTGAGCACCTGCTTGAGTCGTCCGGGATCCCCGCGGAGGATGTTGCATCCGTCAGGCGGTACGCACCCAGCGAGTTCGAGTCCCTTTCCGCGGGCGGAGGGTGCCACCACGTCGAGTGTGTTCTCGACGATTTCCCGCAGCTCGAAGCGGATGGATTCGAATTTCATCTGCCCGGAATCGATTCGCGACGAGTCGAGGATGTCGTTGATGATTTCCAACAGATGGTCCGCACTGCTGCGGATGGCATCGACATACTCGCGCTGTTCGCGGCCCAGATTGGTTTGCAGAAGGAGCTCTCCCATGCCGATCACGCCGTTCATGGGAGTGCGGATCTCGTGGCTCATGTTGGCGAGGAACTGGCTTTTCTGGCGGGATGACTCAAGGGCGGCGTCGCGGGCGGTCGCGAGTTCCGCGAGAATCTGATGCCGGCGGGTGATGTCGCGGGCCGATGCGCAGAGGTATTCCCGACCACCGAAGTGGAAGAAATTCACGGTGAGTTCGATGGGGATTCCGATTCCGGCTTTGGTGAGGTGACGCGTTTCGAAGGTCCGTTGCTGCTCGATGCGCAGGGATTCCCAAAACGACGCCCATCCGGTCTCACGGATCTCGGGGACGATATCGGGCACGCTCAAGTCCAGCAGTTCCTCGGCGGAATAGCCGAGCGACATGCAGATCGCCGCATTGGCATAAATCAGGCGCGAGTCGGGGGAAGCCCAGAACATGGCGTCGGAAGCGTGATCCACTGAGAACTGCGTGAACTGGAGCGCTTCCTCGCTGCGCTTGCGGACGGCCATTTCCATTTCAAGTTCCGCCGTCCTCTCCTTCACCGCCTGAGTTAGAAATCCGGCATGACGGCGGGCGGCCTGTTGGAGGGACCACTTGGTGGTCAGCGCATGGGCGATCTGGAAAACCTCGATGGTGTCGAAGGGCTTTTTCAGGATGAGGAGCTGGTCGGAATTGCCGAGGTGGGCGACCATTTTCTCCCAGGAATAATCGGAATAGGCGGTGCAGATGACCACTTGAAGATCCGGATCCACCTCCCAGAGTCTGGAGGTGGTTTCGATGCCGTCCCAGCCGGGGGGCATCCGCACATCCATGAAAACGAGGGAGTAGGGAGTTCCGGCGCGGACGGCCGCGGTGACCATCGCGAGGGCGTTGCTCCCCTGTGAGGCGAAGTCGAGGTGGAATCCGGGCACCTGGGGCGGAGCACTCGGGTTGTCGAAAAAGGCATCATCCTCCGCGTTGAAATCCGCGAGGGCGGAGTCGCTAACAAGAATTTTCCGGAAGTCATCGTGAATCGCCAGATTGTCATCCACGATGAGGATGCGGTGGTTCACATCGCCGCTCGCGAGGGCGGTTGGCGTGGTCACGGAGGATTCTGATAGGTCGGGTGCCTGATCTCTCATGGCGGTGGTGCCGGGGTGTTGGCGGGTGTGCCGTCGAGCACCTCGCGCAGGGCTTGCAGGATGTCGGTGGCGGGGAAGGGTTTGCGGATGATGCGTTGGACGCCGAGGCGGGTGATCGATTCGATGCTCGCTTCGGAAGTCATGCCGGAAATGGCGATGATCCTGATGTCGGGATTGATCAGTTTCAACCGGGCGACCATTTCCGGTCCATCCATGGCGGGCATGACCATGTCGGTGATGACTGCATCGATTTCCTCCGGGTGCCGGGTGAAGATCCGCACTCCTTCGAGGCCGTTGCATGCGGTCATCACCCGGTAACCAAAGGATTCAAGGGTGAGTCTGAGCACGTTGAGAATCGGTTCCTCGTCATCGACGACGAGAATCAGCTCGCCACCGCCGTGGGGGACCGGAGGCTCTATCAGCTCCGGAGGGTCTGCCGCCGCAAGGGATTCCATCTCTCCGGCGGGAATGAAAACCCGAAACGTGGTGCCTCCACCTTCCGGCGATTTCATGGTGATGAATCCGCCGTGGCTGCGGACGATGCCAAGGGTGGTCGCAAGCCCGAGACCGGTTCCAACACCGGTTTCCTTGGTCGTGAAGAAGGGTTCGTAAATCTTCTCATGCAGTTCCGGCGGGATTCCGGTGCCGGTATCGGACACGGTTAGGACGACGTGGCGGCCGGCGGTGGCATCGGGCTGCATGGCCGCATGGCGGGCGTCGATTTCGGCATGCTCCACGGTCAGTGTCAGCGATCCCCCGGCAGCCATGGCATCCCGGGAGTTGACGCAGAGATTGAGGAGGACCTGATGGAGTTGCGTCGAATCACCGGTGATGGGCCACGGGTTCTCCGGAAGATTCAGGTGGAAAATGATGTTCTTGGGAAAGGTCTCACGGACGATTCCTGCGATTTCCCCCACGAGTTCCTTCGGCTGGATGGAGACCCTTTCGCCGTCCACCCCACGGGCGAAGGAGAGCACCTGCCGGACGAGGGAGGTGGCACGACGGGCGTTTTCCGAGACGAGGTCCAGCATGCTTTGGCTGGTCGGGTCCGGGAGTTGGGAGCGAAGGAAGTCCATCGCCAGGGTAATCGGCTGGAGGATGTTGTTAAGGTCGTGGGCGATGCCGCCGGCAAGGGTTCCGATGCTTTCCATGCGCTGGGCGCGGAGGAACTGCTGTTCGAGTTTCTTGTGCTCGGTGATATCCTGGAAAGCACCTTCCAGCCGGGTGATGTCACCGCCGGAGTCGCGCCGGGCTTCTCCGATCGACCGGGCCCAGATGCGGCGTCCCGTGGCGGTGTCGAGTTCCAGTTGCAGGTCGAAGGGGGTACCTCTGCGGCGGCACGCCTCGAAGGCACGGGTCAGCGTTTCCCTTGAGCGGGGAATGAAAAACCCGAACGCCTGCTCGAGATCCGGAGTGGTGCCGGGCGGGGTTTCGTGGATGGCGCAGACCTCGTCCGACCAGGCGACGTTTCTATCTGCCAGATCGTAAGCCCAGCCTCCGACATGCGCGATCTTTCCGGCGATGCGGAGCAGGTCCGCGCTTTCGCGCAGCTCGCGGGTGCGCGAGGCGACCCGGTTTTCCAGATCTCCGATGGTTAGAAGATACTGCCGGTTCAGCCACCATTTTTCGGTAAGCTCGTGGGCGAGTTGCAGCGCCTCGATCGTGTCGAAAGGTTTTTTGAGAATGAGCAGTCCGCCGGATTCGCCGATTTTTTCAAACATCTCATCCCATGAGTAGTCGGAGTACGCGGTGCACAGGACAATCTGGATGGAGGGATCGAGTTCCCAGATGCGGCGGGTGGTTTCCACACCATCAAGTCCCGGCGGCATGCGCACGTCCACGAAAGCCATGGCGTAGGGAAGACCTTCCGCCAGGGCCTCGCGGATGAGCGAAACTCCGTCCTCGCCTTGATACGCGGAATCCACCTGGTAACCGGTCCGGGCGGGATGGGCTGCGATTCCGCCAAACAATGCGGCTTCGTCCGCATCGAGTGTGGTTGATTCCAAGGAATCCGCGGCGAGGATCTTTCGGAAATCCTCATGGATGGCCCGGTTGTCATCAATGACAAGAATCCTGCGGTTTTTTCCTACGGGTAGATGATTCATGAACATGCCTGCCTCCCAACTCCGCGGAACGCCGGAACCCGGCCATTTCCACCAATCGATGGAGATTCAATTTAGGCGATCACGCTATCAGTACCAAACAACTTCTGGATTTCCGCAAAATTTACAGACTTTTCGCAAGAATTCATCCCCCGCCCAGTGTCTGCCCGAGCATCTTGAGCAGGGAATCCGCCGTGTACGGCTTGGACAGGAAATGGGTCACACCGAGACTGGTGAGCTTGGTCTCGCCGCCGTCGGCCGCGAAACCACTGGCGGCGATGATCCTCACGTCGGGATCGAGGTCGCGGAGGATGCCGATGACGGTGAGTCCGTCCATGCCCGGCATCATCATGTCTGTTAGTACGACGGCGATCTCCTTGCCACGGGAAGCGTAGATGGCTACGGCGTCCACTCCGTCGGCCGCGACGGCCACGCGGTAGCCGTGGGCTTCGAGCGTCAAGCGGGTGATTTCGCGGATAGAGGGTTCGTCGTCCACGATAAGGACGAGTTCCCCACCGCCGTTTGGAATGATGACCTCGCTGCTGGTGCCGGTTTCCTTTTCTCCGGTGACTGCCGGAAGGTGAATGATGAATTCCGTGCCCGAGCCGGGAGTGCTCTGCACCCGCATCGAACCGCCGAGACCGGTGACAATGACGAGCGAAGTCGATAGACCGAGTCCCGTGCCTTTGCCGACGTCCTTGGTGGTGAAAAAAGGGTCGAAGATTTTTCCGATGATCTCCGGTGGAATTCCCTGACCACAGTCATGAATGCGCAAGCAAACGTGGGGACCGGGGCGGAGGTCGAGATCGAGCCCGGCGGCGTTGGCATCGAGGATGACGTTCGATGCGGAAATCGTCAGCTCACCCCCTTCGGGCATGGCGTCACGGGCGTTCACACAGAGGTTCAGAAGGACCTGGTGAAGCCGTGTGGGATCTCCCATGACGGTCCACAGGCCGGACGGCACCCGGGTTCTAACGAGTATGCTCTTGAGAAAGGTCTCGTTGGCGATTTTCACGACCTCCTCGACGAGAGGCTGGATGTGGATTTTCACGTGCCGGCCCGCGACCCCACAGGAGAATGCGAGGACCTGTCCGACCATTTCCGCGCCCCGGTGGGCGCTGGCATCCAGAATTTCCAGCAGGTCGCGGTCGTTCGCCGCGGTGTAGCGCCGCTTGAGCAGGTCGAGTGACATGACGATGGGTGCGAACACGTTGTTGAGATTGTGCGCGATGCCGCCGACGAGTGTCCCGATGCTCTCCAGCCGCTGGGCGCGGAGGAACTGCATCTCCATCAGCTTCCGCGCGGTGATGTCCGTGCCGATGGTGAGAATGGCCCGCGGCTGGCCCTCTGCGTCATGCAGCAGCGTCCAGCGCTCGTCGAGATCGAGCAACGAACCGTCAAGGGCCGTTTTACGGAGTTCACCATGCCATTCACCGCTTTCCAGAACCGCTCTTCCTGCCACGGTCCACGATTCCGCGTCCACATGGAGCAGTTCGTCTAGCACTCTTCCGCGCGTGTTTTCCAGGGGCCAGCCGTAGATCCGTTCGGCCCCCTTGCTCCAGAACGTGATCCGGTTGTCGAGATCAAGGGTGATGATGGCGTCGCGCGCCTCGTCGATGAGGGCGGCCTGTTCGGCGATGCGCTCCACACCCGCCTGCTCGGCCAACATGGCTTGCTTGACCTGCGAGATGTTTTCATGCGCGACCACCACGCGGATGGCACCGGTGTCGGGAAACCGCTGGATGTGGCAGTTATACCATTGCGGGCCGGTGGGAGAGTCGTTGAAATACTCGTGCGTTGAGTTTTCCCACACGCCTGCGGTGACCTCGCGGATTCCTTGGGCCGTCCGTCCGGCATCGACGCAGCCTCCGGCGAACGCCCCTTCACAGCTTGCTAGATAATTGGCACCCTCGCCGAGTGCCCGCCGGTCGGTGCTGTTCGCATCGGCGAAATCACGCCAGGCCCGGTTGGTGGCAAGGATGGTTCCCTCCGCATCGATGACTGCGACATGGGCGCTGAGTGAGTCGAGCGTGGAGCGGTTGAAACGATCGCTCTCGCGCAGGGCTTCTTCCGCCGACTTGCGCTCCGTGACGTCGCTTATCACCGCGCGGCATTCCAATTCTCCGTTAGGCAGGGTGGCTTCAAGCCGAACGTGGAGTGTGGGTCGGTCGGGAGCAGCCAAAGCGACTTCACAGGTCTGCCTTCCTTTTTCCGCGAACACCAGCGCGAGGAATTCGCGGAATATCCACCGGTCGGCGGCGGCGACCAGCAGATCGAAGCGCTGACCGGCAAGAAGCGCCCGTTCCTTGCCGATGAGAGACGCCCCGGCAAGGTTGACGAGTTAAATGACGCCGTCAGCAGTGAGATTGAGGTAGCCCACAGGGGCGAAATCGAACAGATCGGTGTAACGCTTCAGCCCCGCTTGGATTTCGACCTGGGCGGCCCGCAGTTCTTCGTTCTGCATCTCCAGCTCGATCTGATGGATTTCCAGTTCCTGGTGGATTCTCAGCAGGTCGGGGTCGCTGTAAGTGATGTCTGTTTTCATGAACGGCTTCCCTTGAGCTGCGAGTCCGGGGGAGCCGGGTGGCAGCGTACAACCGATAACCTACACCGGTTTTCCAATAAGAGTGGATCAATTAGTTTCAGTCGGTCTCCGCTGACTTCACGCCGCATTTCGGCAACTGCTCCAATCTGCGGACATCGGTGAAGGCGAGGGTATTATTCCTCAAACAGGAATTTGCTCAATGGGTAGAAACCCTACTGGACCGGCAGCTCCAGGATGAAGGTGGCTCCCCGGCCGGCACCGTCGCTGCGGACGGTCAGCGAGCCGCCCATTTCCCCTGCAGCCAGCGCGGCACTGTGAAGTCCGAAGCCGTGGCCTCCCGGTTTTGTGGTGAATCCATGGGCGAAAATCCGGGTGATGTTTTCCGGCGCGATTCCGCCCCCGTTGTCACTGACAACGAAACTGACCCGGCCGTCTGCCGACGAGACCCCCAGCGTGATGCGCTTTTCCGCGGGGCCGGCTTCCTCGCATGCCTGCTTGGCGTTGCGGACGAGGTTGACGAGGATCTGCAGGATCTTGTGCCGTTCCAAGGTAACGGGTGGAATGTTCTGATAGTCACGGATGACGAGGATGTCATGACGGGCAAGCGAACTGGAGTTCAGTTTGAGCGCGTCCTCCACAAGCTCGGAAACCAGCAGCCTCTCGGGAACGCCGGATACCTTCGCATATCCCTGCTGCATGTTCACGATGTCCTTGATGTGTTCGATATGATCCTGCAGCTGGGCCAACTCCTTGAGCGCCGATTCCCTCTCCAAGGTCACGTGTGCGGCCAGCTTGATGAGGAATCCAGGCAGCTGCCTGCCCTTCGGATCGTCTGTCAGAAATCCCGGGAGGTCGTCTCCATGGAGACGAAGCAGATCGCCGACCTTGGACAGGCTGGTAAGTTTGGATTTGCGCAGGCGTTCCGCGAGGAGTGAGGAGGCGACGTTGACGCTGTTGAGCACATTGCCCACGTTGTGTAGCACGCTGGTGGCGACTTCCGCCATCCCGGCCTGGCGGGAGTTTTCCAACAGGGATCGGAGCGACTTCTCGAGTTCGGCTTCCGCGAGCACGCGGGCGGTGATGTTTTCGTGGGCCACGACGACACGCACCGGACCGCCCCCACTGAAGCGGGTGGCACGTACGACGAACCACCTCTTCTCGGTCAGGCTGTGGCACGGCATCTCCACCTGGAACTCCGGTGTCAGCCCTGACATCACCGCACGGATGCCATCGGCGACCAGCGATGCTTCTCCGGCCGCGTCATCGGTGCAGGAATCGCACACGGCCAGGTAGCTGGCACCGAGACCGAAGTTATCTCCCTGATAGCCGTTCTCCCGGGCAAAGCGCGCCCAGGCGGCATTGGTTTTCACGATGATGCCGTGCTCGTCGATGATGGCAATGTGGGCGGACAGGGCGTCGAGGGCGGAACTGAGGAAGTTCTCGGAATCCCTCAGAACCGCTTCCGTCTGATTGAGCATGGCGACGGAGCCGGCAAGTTCGGACGTCCGCTCCTCGACGCGCTGTTCAAGTTCATTCCGGGCGAGTTCCAAGGCGACATCGCGATGTTCGACCTGAAAGATCATTTCGTTGAATCCGTCGATCAGCTGGCCGAGTTCGTCCTCGCTTCTTTTGGGAGCGCGGACGGAGTAGTCCTTGGTGCGGGAAACATGCGCGACGACCTCGGCCAGCGCGGCGACCGGTTCGGAAACGATCCGTTGGAGGCGGGATGAAATCAGCCAGCTGATCATGGAAACCACCAGCAAGATGACACAGGCGATCGCCATGTAGTTCTGTTGGAGGAGGTGGAGTTCCGCCATGTCATGCCGGAGGAACACCGAACCGATCCGATCGGCTGCGAGTTCAATGTCCCTGAATTTCTCGGCATGCTTGCCGGTGATCTGGAAATGGTTCCGGCTGGCCTTCAGCGGGAAGGCGGTCTCCGGTGATTCCGGATTGCGGTATTGCGCGAACAGGTTCCCATCCGAGTCATAGACGGCTGCCGCGAGAATGGTTTTCCGGTGGCTTAATGACTGCAGGGACTTCTCCGCGGAGTCGGGATCGTCGAATGAAATCGAGGACGCGCAGTTGTCGCCGATGATCCCGGCGGTGGTGTCGAGTTCGTGAACCAGCTTTCCCCGATAGACATACTGTTCGTGTATCACGAACGCGGAGCAGGCCAGCAACAGCGCGAGGGAGCTGGTCATCATGGTGATGAGCATCAGCTTGTGCCTGATAGGCCGGTTGCGGAAGGTGGTCATGGCGGGGCTAACGATGGAGGTTCGTGGCCAGTTTCAGCAGCTGTGCGCTGATCTTCAGCTTGCTGCGGTGCGCGGCAGCCATGTTGATTTCGAAGCGGAGTTTGTCCTCCACGAGATTGAAGTTGATGGTTCCTCCTTGTTTGGCGAACAGCGGCGACTCGCCCACCGAGAGCACTCCCGCTCCCAGTGATTTTTTCAGGACTCCGAAGTTCCGTTCCTCACCTGCGCTGACAAAGAGCATCTGCGTGTTGTTGGCTTCCGTTGCGGTGGAAACCTGCCTGATGTGGATCGGCCGGCCATTGATTTTCCGGTTTTTGACGGCGTTCAAGAGTTCGTCTCCAAACGGGTTTCTGCCTAACACGCCGATGACGATCGGGCTTCCCGTGTTGGGGAAAACAGCTGCGGGCCATTCCACGAATTTTGCGAAATTGTAGATGAACGCGGCCTTGAGCTTGTACTCCTTGGGAATCGCTTCGGCGGCATGGGAGATTCCTCCCGCAGCCATAAGGCAGAGAATGACGAGCCGTCTCAGGATGCTGGATGGATCCAATGTCAAAACCGCCAGGTGAGTTTCGCCATGACGCTTCTCGGCACTTCGGTGACCTGGTGGCTGAACTGGCTGGTGAATTCCGGATGATTTCCATCCAACAGATTGTATCCCCAGATTCCGATATCAAGTGTCGGGCTGGCATGCCACACCAGGCCGATGTCGGCGCGTAAATAGGCGGGGATGCTGAGTTGGGATCCATTGACAGGGAAGGGATCGACCTGGTCGACAAAGTAGGCCGCGCCGTTGAGTTCGAGATTCCAAGGCAGTGTCAGATAGGAACGCAGGCCGAACTGTTGCTGCGGATTTCCGCCGGCCAATCCGTCGTCAGGGTTGAGCCGCATTTGCAAGAGGCTGTAGTTGGCGGTGATTTTCCAGTATTCCGCAGGTCTCCACTGCACCGAAAATTCGCCGCCATAGGTCTCGCCGGAAATGTTGTTGGTGAAATCCAGGGGCAGCAGCAAGTGGGGCACCGGGTTGTTTTCCATCCTTGGCGTGTGGGCCGCGATGCCCGTGACATTGTCATAACGGTTGTAGAAGGTGACGAGGTCGAAGGAGAGGTCGGGCGTCACTTCCATCCGGTATCCGGCTTCAAAGGAATCGAGTTCTTCCGAAACGATGTCGCGACTTCCTAACAGAGCTGTCTGGACAAGCCCCCCCGAGGGTAAGGGTGAAATCGAAGTGTTGATCCGCCCCTCGGCAGAGAGTCGGGAAGGTGTGCTGACGGCGTGGGAGTATGAAGTCCAAAGGGAATGCTTCGCAGCCGGTTTCCAGATCAGGCGCGCGCTTGGCTGGGTTTCCCAACCGGTGTAGTCGTTGCGCTCGAACTTGGATCCAAGTGTCAGGTGAAGTTGTTCCGGGATCAGCGTGATTTCATCCTGGAGGAACACATTGAGGATATTGAGATCGCGGCTTGTGGGATTCCATTGGATGAAGGTGGAGTTGTTGAAATCATCGGCGGTGAATCGATAACCGATTCCCCAGATGATGTCGTTCCTGTTTCCGAGAGGAAGGCGATGCTCAAGTTGCACATCCGCCGTGCGGCGGGATTCGCTGCTGTCTCCGATTTCGGTATGGAAGTAATCGAAGTAGCCTTGGATGGATAGATGGGACGTCTCGTCGAACGTGCGGGTCCAGCGCCCGAGCAGGTTTCCGCCGTTGCTGGTGTTGTCCATGGGCTGATTGGTCACGTATGGCGGCACGAAGGTCGGCGCGGACAGGTTTCCGCCGGATCCTACGTTGTAAATGTCACCCTGCACGGTGACCAGATCCTGTACTGAAGCCTCCCAGTCGCTGCGGAATCCGCCGCGGATCGAATCCCAGCCGTCGCCGGCGTCGTTGCCTGATCCATCGGAGAACCCGTCGCGGTTGAAATACTGTAGATAGGTCCGGTAGTGGAGACGGGGATTCACCTCGCCTCCGTAGCGGATGCTGGTGAGTGGCTGTTCCTCGGTGCCGACTGCCGTGGAAACCAGAAACCCTTGGGTGTCCTTGGAGGACTTGCTGGTGATGTTGATCACTCCGTTGACGGCGTTCGCACCCCACAGGGTGGCACCCGGTCCGCGGATCACCTCGATGCGATCCAGATCCTCCAGAACCATGTCCTGGGCTCTCCAGTTCACACCGCCGAATGACGGGGTGTAAACGCTCCGCCCGTCCATCAGCACTAGCAGCTTGTTGGAAAAATCCCGGTTGAATCCCCGCGAGCTGATCGCCCAGTTGTTCGCATTCACGCGTGCGACATCGAGCCCCGGCACCATCCTCAGCGCTTCGGGAATGGAAGTGATCCCCAGGCGCATGATGTCATCGGAGGTGATGACCGAAATCGCAGCGGCCGCATCGTAGATGTTGGTTTGCTTTTTTGAAACGGAAGTCACCGATTCATTCATGAGCTGTTCCATGGTCAGGTCCGCCAGCACGGCAGTGACCGCGGCCGGAGCGGGCAAAACTGACATCAGCGCCGCCGCAGCGAACCCGAGTGCCCGGAGGCCCGCAGGAATTTGAAGCTCTAGCAGCCGGAGCGGGCGGTTCAGTGACGCGGGCATGAGGGTAGGCTTCCCGGAAACATTCCGTTTGATCCGCAAGTGGGCACTGCTGCCTGACCGGGTGATGGTCCGGCGATCCGGGCGAATGAACGCCCGGGTGAATTCGCTTGGTCCTTGATCGACATGAGAACGCCCGTATGCGTCGATCTTGGCGCAATTGCGAGATAACTTTGCGTTTCTGCAAATTATGCAGAGGTTAACTACCTGGAAACAGTCTTCGCGGTTGAGATGACATCTCTGAAAGGGAAGTGGCTGGCGTGTTCCGCTTCAGGGAGTCGCGGCAGCGCTGCGGGCCAGCGTTTTCCGGATCGTGGTTCGATTGAGCCACATCCCGGAACAATAGGGCAGACAAGGCGTGCGCACCGGGAATCTATCCGGTGTGCCGCCTTGGGAAAAAACGTAGACGCAGGAATCCGACTGGGTCGAAAAACCGCTCTTCAGGATTTCTTCACGTCCACCCACTGCTTGGTCCTGGCAGATTCCAGGACGGCGTCGCAGACGTATTGGGTGCCGAGTGCGTGGCGGAAATCCGGGTAGCGTTTTTCCGCGCTCGGGTCGTCGAGGGATTTGAAAAACTCCGCCAGCTCGTGGGTGAAGGAGTGTTCGTAACCGAGGCAGAGGCCGGGGACCCACCAGTTTCCGGAATACGGATGGTCGCCGTCGGTGGCGTGAATGTTCGTCCAGCCGCGGCGGTCGCCGGGGACGCCGTGGTCGAAGTAGGACAGGTAGTTGAGATCGTGAAGGTCCCAGGCAAGGGACTTTTTCTCGCCGTTGATCTCAAACGTGTAGAGTGCCTTGTGGCCGCGGGCGTAGCGGGTGGATTCGAAAATGGCGAGCGAGCCGTTCTCGAAGCGGGCGAGGAAGGCGCAGGCGTCGTCAATGGTGACCGGGTGTTTTTCGCCAGTGGCGGTGTGGACGCGCTCCTTGATGAAGGTCTCGGTCATCGCGCTGACGGAAACGATGTCGCCGTTGATCCAGCGGGCGGTGTCAATGCAGTGGGCTAACAAATCGCCCGTGACACCGGAGCCGGCGGCTGCGGCATCAAGGCGCCAGAGGCCTGCGCCGCCTTGTGGAAGTTCTTCGGAGATCGTCCAGTCCTGGAGGAAATTCGCGCGGTAGTGGAAAATGCGGCCGAGTTCGCCGGCATCGACGATGTTCTTGGCAAGCGTGACGGCGGGGAGGAAGCGGTAGTTATACCAGACGAGGTTGGGCAGGCCGGATTTCTCGACGGCTTCGACCATTTTCTCGCCTTGTTCGCCGTTGAGAGCTAACGGTTTCTCGCAGAGGATCATCTTGCCGTTGGCGATGCAGGCGAGGGCGATCTCGGCGTGCGAATCGTTAGGCGTGCAGATGTCGATGGCGTCGATGTCGTCACGTTTCACGAGTTCGCGCCAGTCGGTTTCGTAGGAGGCGTAGCCCCATTTCTCGGCGAAGGCGGCGACCTTCTCCTTGTCACGGCCGCAGACGGCCTGGCGGACCGGGACGTGCTCGGTGTCGAAGAAGTGCGAGAGTTGGGAGTAGGCGTTCGAATGGGTTCGGCCCATAAAGCCGTAGCCGATGAGGCCGATGCGGATTGGTTTTTTCATGAATTTGAGAAGATGAATTTAATGAAACATCGAACATCGAACGTTAAACATCGAATGTCGAAAGGAAGAGCATCATTGAATGAATGCCGGAATAAATTCCGCGGTCCGTTTCTTCACTTCAATGTTCGATGTTGGGCGTTCGATGTTGGACGTTCAAAGGGCTTTGTCGACTTTGACCATCGCTTCGAGGATGTGCTGCCAGGTGGAGGGGGTTTCGAGGACTTCGTTAGAGAACATGCAGCCGTCCCAACAGATGTGTTCCATGCCGCGGTCGGCGGCGTCCTTGAGCCAGTAGGCGGAGGCGCGGGGGATGTCGAGCTTGCCGTTAGGATCGTCGGCGAGGCAGTGGCGGCCGGTCTTGTCGTGAGAGCCGGTGCCGTGCACGGAGCCGTCGTTCTGGGCGACGTGGAAGTCGATCGTCCACGGCCGCAGAGCGTCGGTCATGGTGGTGTAGGCGGCCCAGAATTCGTCCTCGGTGTAGCCTTCTTGGAGGAGGGCGGCTTCGGGAGCGTTGTAGCCGAGCAGATAGAGATAGGTGTGGGCGAGGTCGGCTTGGAAACCGACGGTCTTCGGCATGCCGGTGGCTTCGAGGGTGTCAAGCATGGCCTTCCACGAGTGCATCC
>JBGSTM010000159.1:0-10698 GCA_041736495.1 Akkermansiaceae bacterium | reverse complement strand
AGGGCACGAGCGGAAATGACGCCATCACGACCAGCCGCCCGCCGGTGCGTTCGACGCATTGTTTCAGCCGCCACCAGGCCGAGGCGGGCAGCGCGGAGAGATCCCGGCGAATGAGTCCGGTCGCATCGAGCAGGACAAAGGGCACGTTTCCATCGTGTACGAGCAGATCCGCCGCCTTGATCATTTCCACGGCGGACCGGCAACGGACCCATAGCAATTTCGAACACGCCGTGCCGCTGAAAGACTCCGGATCAAACGAATCCGCGCCGTCCACCAGCACCAGTTCCGGGTGCGGGCTGGTTTCCGCCGGGTCGCCGAGCAGGCCGGCAATGAGCAAGGTCAGACCGGCGACCGGGCCCGCCGGAACCACTTCCGAGATCGCGCCGACTGGAAACGCCTCCGCCCGGAACGGCTTACCCTGCGGCACAACCGGCTCAGCATCAACCCGCACGGCATGCGCCTGCGGGAACTTGTCGCGCAATTGCTGTCGTAAAATCTCCACCGTGGGCGAGGCCATGGCGGGAGATTATCCTCAAAATTTCAATTGTTCAAGCGAACACTAAAATAAGCCGATCCAATGGCCGGAATTCTCCGCCGATCAAGCCCAGCCGATCTGTTCCAGCACTTTGATCACGGTCCAGATGAAGACAATGGTCAGGGCGACGATGTAAATCTTCGCGGCGGCTTCGATGGAAGAACGGGTCATGGCGCGGGGTTTTTAGTTCCGGAGGGGGAATCCGCCAAGGCAAATTCTCGGGACGGGCCGTTTACAGGGGAAATGAAGATGGCTATGACGTTTGCGCGATGGTTGCACCCAAATCTTCGAAATCACTCGCCGCTGGCGGCTGTCTCTCTCTTTTCGGCCTGCCATTCCTGGGAGCCGGACTTTTCCTGAGTTTGATCTATTTTTCCGGCTACGCGAAATGGTGGCGCGCGCAGAGCTGGGTGGAAGTGCCGTGCTGGATCGAATCCGCGGAGTTGGAAAGGAACAGCGGCGATGACAGCGACACCCACCAGGCCCTCGCGACTTACCGTTATGAGTTCGAGGGACGCTCCTATCAAGGCAACCGGGTTTCCTTTCACGGAGGCTCGGACAACATCGGCGACTTCCAACAGGAGGCGCACCGCGAGCTTTCGCGTCATGCGGGAGGGAAATCGTCCGGTTCGCAGCAGGACGCGCGCGCACCGTTCCGCTGTTATGTGAATCCGGCGAATCCCTCCGAAGCGGTGATCTACCGAACGCTGCGCTGGCAGATGCAGGCGTTTTTGGCGATTTTCGCGCTCACCTTCCCCGCCGTCGGTGCGGGGCTGGTGTTCGGCGGTCTGGTGGGGATGAGAATGTTGAAAAAGGAAGCCGTTCTGAGCGAAAAACATCCGGGAGAACCCTGGAAATGGAAACCCCGTTGGGTGGAATCCTCGATTCCGGAAAGCCCTGCATTCGGCGGCACGGTTCTGATTCTTTACACGCTCTGGTCGGCACTCGTCATCTTCCCGCTGATCCTGGCGACGGCGGCGAGCGGGGCTTTTCAAACCCAGGGAATGGCGTGGCTGGTCCTGATTTTCCTCGCGATCTGGTGCATCCCGGCATGGTTTACTTTCAGGCGTCTGCGTCATCGTCTCGCGGTCGGAAAGCCGCGATTCGAGCTTCAGGAGTTCCCTGCTTGGCCGGGCGGCTTGTTGCGCGGCTCGATTTTACTAACAAAACCCCTGCCCGCGCGCGCGGTCGCCGACCTCCGCCTGACCTGTGACAAACGCACCACGCAGACCTCCGGGAACAAGACTTCCAGCATCAGCGAGAATGTCTGGAGCCACCAGACCAAGGTGTCGCAGGACCGGATGACGCGGGATTTCACCGGTTTCCGCCTGCCGGTGGGCGTCACCCTTCCCGCCGATGCGCCGGAAAGCGGATGGGGTGCAGACGCATCGGTCGAACACTCCTGGAATCTCGAATTCAAGATTCCCGGTACGCCGATCCACTCGGTTTTCGAAATTCCGGTTTTCCGCACGGGAAAGTCGCCGTCACTGATGACAAGGGAGGCGGGTCCATCCATTTCCGACACGGTTTCCCGCGATCTCCCGGCGCTGCTTGCCGAGCAGCGGATCCAGGCCGATTTCGATGGTGCGGGGATGCCGCTTTCGCTCATCTGCCCGCCCGCGCGGCATCGGTCGCTGATCGTTTTTCTGGTGATCTTCAACCTGATCTGGACGGGGGCGGCGGTCGTTCTGGTCAAGCAGGACGCGCCGTTGATTTTTCAGATCGTCTGGCCGCTCAGCTCCGGCGTCATCTGGCTTTCGATCTTCTGGCAGATGCTCCACAGGCGCACGGTCGTTTTCACCCGCAATGATCTGACGATCCGTCACCAACTGGGTCCGTTCCGCCGCGAGGAGACGATTCCAAAATCCCAGATAACCGGCTTCAGCCACGACACCAACATGAGCTCGAACAACGCGAATTTCTATCGGGTCCGGCTGGAGAATGTCTTCGCCAAAAAGAAAACCGTGGCGGACGGCATCAATCGTCCGGCCACGGCCGAGGCGCTGGTGCAGCGGCTGGAGGAGTGGAAGAAATCCAGTTAGTTCGCCGTTGGGGCGTTCTTTTCCAGCCACTCCTTGCGGGCTGCCAGGTTTTCCTTCATTTCGCCCACGCGGTAGCGCTCCTTGTCGAAGCTGTCGTAAAGCTGGAAAAGCTTTGAAACATCCGCCCGGAGATCCTTGCGGGCGTCGTCGAGCATCTGGCCCATATCCACCGCCTCGTCGAGACTCGGGGTGCGGGTGGCTCCGCCGGTGGGCAGGGTCACTTGCACGAGTTGGGAGTTGAGATTTTCCAACTGCGCGTCGATCTGGCCGAGTTCCTGGCTGTAAAGCTTGCGCGCGGCCTCTGACGGCTTGCGGTTGTCGAGCATGTCCTGCAACGACCGGCGGCGCTGGTCGAGCCGTTCGATCCCCTCTTTGATCGCAGTGGTGACTTCGTCGCGCAGGACCTTGCCTTCGGTATTGTCCCGGCGGCTCTGTTTCCATTCCTCACTGATCCGGGTGTTTTCGTGATAGTAGCCGTTCCAGTAGTCGCTGCCTTCGGATTCATATTTTTTCACGTCTTTATAGGCGGGAAAGGATTTGGTCAGTTCCACGATCTGGGCGACCCTCGTGGCGATGCGCTGGTCGAATTTCTCGAGATCTCCCAATGCGGCGTCATCGCCTTTTTTCACCCGCTCGGCGACTTGCCTGCGCTTGCTCGAATACATGTCGATGGCACGCCGGAGGCCGTTGATGGCGTCCTGTTTGATTTGAGAAATCCGGGTCTTGGAATCCTGCGAGTCACGGGTGTCGGCGATCATTTTTACCAGCGAGTCCATTCGTTTTTCGATGCGTGCGTCGATGGTCTTGATATCCTCCCCGACTTCCTCCAGACGCGCCTCGCGTTGGGCGATCTGCGACTCCAAATTGACGACGGAAACCTTGCGGGCTTCAAGATCGATGACCGGTGCCGGGTCCGCCAAGCCAAGGTCGAAAAGAGTCAGAAACAGAGCCGCCACCGCGATTTTGGGTTTCAATGTCATGATTGAGAAATGTCGGATCCCAACCCAGTTGCCAAGATGAAAGTTAGTTTACAAACGGGCGTATTGAGGAGGTGCGGCGGGTGAATTCCGGCGGCGCTTCTGTTTTTTGCTTTAGAAATACCGAAACAAACCTAACATGCGGAACTCGATTTTACTCACTCTCGCCCTTGTCGCGAATCTCGTTGCCTCCCCGATCCCTGAAGCCGCCTATGAAAACGGCCTCGCCATCGGCTGTCAGGCTTACTCCTTCAAGGAGTTCTCCGCTTTTGAAGCGATCGCCAAAACCAAGGAGGCTGGCGGCAAGATCATTGAATTCTATCCGGGCCAGAAGCTGCGCCCGGATTCACCGGCCGACGAAGTGGTGCATCACAATGCGAGTGAAACCGTCGTCCAATCCCTGCTCGACGAGTGCAAGCGCCAGGGAGTTTTCCCCGTGAACTACGGCGTGGTGGCGGCAAAGAGCCCGGAGGACGTCCAGAAAATCATGGCCTTCGCCAAAAAAATGGGGCTCTACGGCGTTTGCACGGAGTCCACCGAGCAAGTCGCCGCATGGGAAGCCGCCGCGAAGGAATTCGACATCAAGGTGGCGTTCCACGAGCACGGTGGATCGATGTCCAAGCCGGATTACAAGGTCTGGCATCCGCTTTACATTCTCGGAGTGGTCGAGAGCCGCGACAAGCGCCTCGGTGCTTGCGCCGATCTCGGTCACTGGTGCACCTCGGAACTCAAGCCGATCGAATGCCTGCGCATCCTCAAGGGCCGCGTCATCAGCGTGCATCTCAAGGACAAGTCCGAGATGGGCCCCAAGGGCGTGGTGGTTCCCGCCGGCAAGGGCGTCGTGGATGTGGCGGCTTGCATCGCCGAGCTGAAGAAACAGAATTTCAAGGGCCACTTCTCCGTCGAGCATGAGAACGACTGGAAGGACAGCGTGCCCAAGATCAGGGAGACCATCGGATTCACCCGGGCCGAGTGGGCGAAATAACAACTGTTATGCTCCGGCGATTTTCGCGAACTTGTCGTCGATGAATTTCAGGACGAGCTCTTCGACGGGCTCGTTCTTGAGGCGCTCGACGACATCCACCGAAAATCCGCGGGCGATGAGTTGGCGGGCTTGCATGGGATCGATGCCGCGGGCGCGGAGATAGAAGATTTCCTCGTCGCTGATCTGGGAGGAAGTGCTGCCGTGGGAGCACTTCACCTGGTCGGCGTTGATCTCCAGGCCGGGCATGGAGTTCGCCTCGCAGGTGTCGCTCATCAGGAGATTGCGACAGGTTTGATAGGCATCGGTGTGGTGCGCGTCCTTGTCCACGAAGATGAGTCCGGAGAAAATCGTACGGGAGTCGTCGTAGAGGGAGTTCTTGTATAACAGGTCGGAATACGCGCCTGGCGAAACGTGGTGCTGGAACGTGCGCTGGTCGTATTCCTGTTCGTGCGACGGAATGCTGACGGAAAGCATGTCCGAGCGCGATCCTGGGCCTTCGAGGCGGGAGAGCGATTCGTTGCGCGCCCATGAGCCGCCGGTGTTGAGGATGAATCCGGTGGCGGACGCGTCGCGGAAGGTGGCGGTTTCGTTGATCTGGATGACGCGGGTAACCTCGTTGAAAGCTTGGATGCAGACGTAATCGAGCTTCGAGTTCGGACCGGCGGAGAGGTCGTTGAATGCGATGGCAAGACCGGGCTGCACATCATCCGCCGAACGGAAAATGTCCACCACGCGGACTTTCGAACTCTTGCCGGTGACGATCAGCGTATGCGGGAAGATCACGGTGTTTTCGCCGGTGATCCAGTGGTGGACCTCGATGGTGCCTTCGATTTCGACGTTGTCGGAAACGTGGACGAACAGGCCGTTCGTTAGAGATGCTTCATGCAGTGCGGCGAACTTCGCGGAGCCCAGCCGCGTTTCCTGTTTCATGAAATGCGCCTGCACCAGATCGCTGTGGGAAACGAGCGCTTCGGCAAGCGGGAGACAGATGACGCTCTCTGGAAGATGGGATTCGACGTGGATGAGCTCGTCGTTCGCGAAGACGAATTTGGCTGCGGGAGATTCGAGGCCGGTCGAGCGGGTGATCAGGTCATTCGCACCAGTGACCGGTGCTTTTTGGAAGCTGGAAAAATCGAGCTGCTTGATGCTGGAGAAACGCCAGGTCTCATCGCCGCGTTTCGGCGCGGGAGTGGAGAGAAAACGTTGCCAGGCGGACTGTTGACGGGCGGCGAACCAAGCGGGCAGATAGGCCGGAGTTTCCGGCGGGGAGTCGAGAAGGGATGGCATTTCGAGAATGGTCATGATGGCGGGGAAGTTTCTTGTTAGCCTACAGAGCCTTCCATTTCCAGATCGATGAGTCGCTTGAGCTCGACGGAGTATTCCATCGGGAACTCGCGGACGAGGTCGTTGATGAAGCCGTTGACGGCGAGCGACATGGCCTGGCCTTCGTTGAGGCCGCGCTGCTGCATGTAGAAGAGCATTTCGTCGGACACCTGGCTGACGGAGGCTTCGTGTTGGGTCGCGTGCTGGTTGCCTTTGACGGTGATGGCCGGATAAGTGTCGGTGCGGCTGTGGCTGTTGATGAGCAGTGCGTCACACTCGGTGTTGTTTTTACAACCCTTGAGGTGTTTCGGAATATGAACCTGCCCCCGGTAGGTGGAGCGTCCTTCGCCGACGGAGATGGATTTTGAAACCACGTTGGACGTCGTGTCGTCTGCGGCATGGATCATCTTCGCGCCGGTGTCCTGGTGTTGTCCGGTGTTGGCGAGGGCGATGGAAATGACCTCACCGCGGGCGCGCTTGCCCTTCATGATGACGCCGGGATATTTCATCGTTAGACGTGAACCGATATTGCAGTCGATCCATCTGACTTCCGCGTCTTCCATGGCGACGCCGCGCTTGGTGACGAGGTTGAAGACGTTGCTGCTCCAGTTTTGCACGGTGACATATTGGATCTTCGCGCCCTTGAGTGCGACGAGTTCCACGACGGCGGAGTGGAGAGTGGCGGTCTCGAATTTCGGCGCCGTGCAACCTTCCATGTACATCAGCTCGGCACCTTCGTCCGCGATGATGAGTGTGCGCTCAAACTGGCCGAAGTTTTCCGAGTTGATGCGGAAATAGGCTTGCAGCGGTTGCTTCAGTTTGAGGCCTTTCGGGATGTAAATGAATGACCCACCGGAGAACACCGCACTGTTAAGGGCGGAGAATTTGTTATCTCCGGTCGGGATGACCTTGCCGAACCACGGGCGGAAAATCTCCTCGTGCTCTTTCAGGCCTTCGGTGGAATTGCAGAAGATGACGCCTTGTTTGGTGAGCTCTTCCTTGACGTTGGAATAGGCGGCTTCCGAGTCGAACTGGGCCTCCACGCCGGCGAGGAACGCGCGCTCCTGTTGGGGAATGCCGAGGCGCTCGAAGGTTTCCAAAACGTCGGCGGGCACGTCGTCCCACGAGCGCTTCGGCTTTTCGCCGTCAGACAGATAATAACGAATGATGTCGAAATCGATGGCATCCAGATCCTTCGTCGCCCAGTTGGTGGGCATTGGTTTGTCCTGGAATACTTTCAACGCCTTGTGACGGAATTCGCGAACCCAGTCAGGGTCGTTCTTCACGTCGGAAATATAATCGACGGTCGCCGAGGTCAGGCCGCGGCCGGCGTCGAACTTGTTACGCTCCGGGAACGTGAAATCGCCCTTGGTGCGGTCGATGTCGATCGCTTCGCGGGTTTCGTGGTCGAGAACGTCTGTGGTGTCGTAGGACATGGGGATAAAATGTTAGTTCTTAGGCGAGGGCGGGTTCCTTGAGGAATTCGTAGCCGTCTTTTTCCAGTTCGAGAGCGAGTTCGGGGCCGCCGGAGCGGACGATCCTGCCTTCCGCCATGACGTGGACGTGGTCCGGCTTGATGTAATCGAGCAGGCGCTGATAGTGAGTGATGAGGAGCATGCCGCGGTCGGGCGAGCGCATGGCGTTCACGCCCTTGGCAACGATCTTGAGAGCATCGATATCGAGTCCGGAGTCGGTTTCGTCGAGAATGCAGTATTCGGGCTCAAGCATCATCATCTGGAGGATCTCGTTCCGCTTCTTTTCACCGCCGGAGAAACCTTCGTTCACGGCGCGGGCGGTGAACTTGCGGTCCATTTCCAACAGGTCCATCTTCGAGTAGAGATTCTTATAATAGGCGACGGCGTCGATGTCCTCGCCCTTCGGCAAACGGGCCTGCAGCGCGGCGCGGATGAAGTTGGCGTTTGAAACTCCGGGAACTTCCGACGGATACTGAAACGCCAGGAAAATGCCGCCGCGCGAGCGTTCGTCGATGCCTTTGCCGAGGATTTCCTCGCCGTCCTGCGTCACCGATCCGGCAGTCACGATGTAACTTTCGTGACCGGCGATCACTTTCGAGAGAGTGGATTTGCCGGAACCGTTCGGTCCCATGATGGCGTGAACTTCGCCCTTCGGGATTTCGAGGGTGACGCCTTTGAGGATTTCGGTGCCGTTTTCGAGAGTGGCGTGGAGGTCTTGGATGTGCAGGCTCATGTTGGGAAAATTAAAGATCAAATGCTGAGGAGTTTGCCGCGGAGGGTGATTTCGATGCCGTCGATCACCGCGCCGGGTGGGAGGTTGAGAACATCGGCGAGATTGACGCCGGGTTTGAAGTCAACGTCATGGATGACGCCGGTGGCGGCGTCGTGGAAATGGCCGTGCTCGCTGAGATTCGGGCAGTAGCGGGACGACTCGCGGTCGAAATTCACCTGTCGGATGATGCCGTGCTGAACGAGTGCTTCCAGGCAGTTGTAAACGGTCGCCAAGGAGATGTTTGGCAGCCGGTCCTTGACTCGCATGAAGACGTCGTTGGCCGTTGGGTGGTTCCGCTGCTGCATTAGTGTGCGGTAAACCTCTTGGCGCTGGCGCGTCATTCTAAGGCCGGAGATTTCCTCGGGAATCTCGATTTCGGCTGGAATTTCGGGGTTTTGGGTGACCATGGCGGCGGGAACTTAGGAGCCATCCGACTAATATCAAGAATTATTCCAATTATAATTCCAAGAAACTTAAGGACTCCAAAAGATCCCGATCGAAGCACTCGGAATCATGCCTATTGCGTTCTCCTCCACAAATACACCCATCGCTCGGAGACGACTTTGCCATTTTCATCCTGGAGTTCACAGGTCATGTCCATGTCTACGAGATCCTTGGGTGGCTGGCACACGAAGAAGGCGCGTAACACCTGCGGCATGTGTAACTTGTCGCTGCGGCCGAGGCCGGCGGGCACGTCGTCCACGTTGGGCATGCTGACGTCGGAGAGCCCGACGTGAGTGAGCTTCACCGACTGCTGATTGATGGTGACGACCGGTTTCAGCCTGGAAATGTCATCCCATTTCGGATCACCCACCTTGGCGAGCGGCTGGAGCGGCTTTGCAAAATCGATGATCATCAAAACCTCATCCGGCTTCTGCACCGGAGTCCCGGCGCGGGTCGCCCGAACGGTGAAAATACCTGACGGCTCGGGATCGCGCATCCAGCGGAGGCGATAGCGAAACTTATAAGGCTTTCCGACTTCCAGCGCCGGCGTGGGCTCCCACAGCAGGATCACGTTGTCGTCAGTTTCATCCTTCGTCGGCATCTCGATGAGGTGGAGTTTCCCGTAATCAAATCCTTCGTCCGGCTCCACCTTCACGCTCGGGCGATTGTGATAGAGAGCTTCCGGATCCTGATAGGATGAGAACAGGCGGTCTCGCTGCAGCAGCGCCCACGAACGCGGTTTTTCCATCGTGAAAACACAGTGACGGAACTGATCCTTGGTCGTTTCCAGCGGGCGGTAATGGAGATTTCCGCTGCTAAGTTCCATCAGCAGACCATCGCTGTCGTGGACCTCCGGGCGGAAATCGTAAGGCTTCGGATGCGTGCCCTCGCCGAACCAGAACATGCTGGAAAACGGCGCAAGCCCGAGCTGGGTGACCGGTTTGCGCAAGTTGATTTCCGCCGTGATGTCCATGACCGTCTCCGGGCCGGGGGTAATCACGAACTGATAGGCACCGGCCACGCTTTCACCGGTGAGCAGCGCGCTCACGGTCATCGATTTCGAACCCTTTTCCGGCTTTTCCAGATAGAATTCCGAGAAATCCGGGAACTCTTCAGGCACACCCGGCAAACCGCTGTTGATCGAGAGCCCGCGGGCGGAAAGTCCGTAAGGCGCGTCCTTGGGGATCGCCCGGAAATAGCTCGCGCCCATGAAAACGAGGAACTCGTCCATGTAGTCCGCCGTATTCAAGTGCGTCCGCGCGCGCCAACCGGCGTAGCCCGGAGGCGGTGGAGTTCCAGCGGGGACTTTTTGCTTTCCGTAGTCGAAAAGCTTCGGGTCGAACTTCATCAAATCCTCTTTTCCGCCGGAGACCTCGTGGATCAATACCATCTTCTTCGCCGTCCAACCCGGATGGAAAAAATCGATTGAAAAATCTCCCTTCGTCTCCGCCCACAGCCCGGACTCCAGTTTGAACCGGATGTCGCGATGCCCGTCGTAAGTCAGGTTTTTCCAATAGTCCGCCAGTTCCAGTTTGGGCGCGACATAAGGTGCCGCCGCCATTTTGCGGGCCTTTTCGCGCAACAGGTCGAATGAAAAGTTCTCAGCGGCGGAGAGCCCGGTCGACGCAACGAACAATGCGCACCCGACAAGTGAAAAACAGCGATGGAAATGCATGCCTGAGCCTTGTCAGACATTCGCCCGCTTGGCAATAGCGCGACGGATGTCGATTGGCTCACGCCGCTTGCCCGCCAAACGGCGCGAGGAAACGTTGCCAATCCGGGATCCCGTGAAGGTTCCGGATCAGCACCGTGGCGGGCAACGCGCGGGGCGTGTGGGGTTTGCGCAGCAGGCGCAGTCCGGCTTCTTGAGGCAGGCGGTCGGCCTTTTTCTCATTCACCGAGCGGTGCGACAGCACGCAGTTTTCCCACGACGACGCTCCACCACGCGAACGTGGTACGACGTGGTCGATGTTCCCTTCGCCGGGCGCGAGTTTGCGGCCGGTGTATTGGCAGATGCCGCCGTCGCGTTCCCAAATCCCGCGCGCGCCGAAGCGCGGACGACACAGCGGGATCTTCGAGTAGTTGGATGCGACGATCACGGTCGGCACCCGCACCGCACCGCGCGGCGTGTTCACCACATGGTCC
>JBGSTM010000112.1:0-12088 GCA_041736495.1 Akkermansiaceae bacterium | reverse complement strand
TCCCGTGCTCCGATTCCAGCTGGGCGGTGAGTGCATCGCGCTCGCTGACCTGCCTGGCGACCTCGCGGGCCAGTGCTGGATCGACGCCGCGCTCCTCGTAGTAGCGCGCGAGTTCCTGGAGTTCCGCTTCAGGGCTGCGCGCCAGGTCTCGGCGCTCCTCCTCGATCACCGCGAGTTCCGCGTCCCGTTCCGTTGCAGCCTCACCATACTTGAACCCGCCGAACGACACCGCGCCCGCGACCGTCGCCGCCAGTGAAGCTGCGATGAGCGCATCCGTGCCGGCACCTGCGGCGATGAAGCCCTCGATCACACCTGCTGTAGCGATGATTCCGTCGTTGGCCGCCGGCACGTAGCCGCGGAGGACTTGTGCGGAGATCAATGCCACCGACCCGCCCCGTCTACGTTAGATTCCGCTTTGTTCATGCCTAGCCCGGCAGGGAGAATCACGTCGGATGCGGCAGATTTCGGAGTGGCTGTCATTGGTGGCGAGCATAGTTTTCCGGGCCACACTGCCAAGATTTCTTTGGGCGACGTTCAAGCCGTTTACATTTTTCAATCCCTCCAACCGTGAATTTGCCCGGCGCCAGCGTTGACCGTGGGCGGAACCGGCATCTATGACTCAAGGAAGTGAGATTACCCTGCGCACCCTTGTCACCGGAAACCGGCTGGAAGCTTGCCTTCCTGCTGGCCGCGGCATGGATCACCGCGCTCAGTCTTTCGCCATTCGAGTTTTCCGGAACGAGTGGAGAACTCACCGCCCGTCTCCGCGCTGCGATCATCTATCAGAAGCCCGGTGGTTTCGCGGTCGGTCTGATTCATTTCCTCGGATTCGCGGCAGCGGGTGTTCTGTTTTTTAACGCCCACCGTTCGCGGTTAGAAGCCGGAGGCAGCTGGCGGGTGATCATGATCATCATCGTGGCCTGTACGATTCTGGAAGGTGCCAAATTGTGGGTACCCACGAGGCACGCGATGCTTTTAGATTTGATCCTGAAGATTCTGGGAGCCGTTTGCGGTGTCCGGATTGCCGCGAGGATGGGATTGCCGGAAATCCACAGGTGGTTCCCATCGTTGGCTGCGTTGGTCGCGGGAATCTCGCTTGCAGGCTGGTGGATGGTCGGGTTAAAGCCGATTTTCGGAGGTGTCCGGCTGGATTGGAGTCCGGAATTCCGGCTCCTGGTGGGCAACGAGGATGACGCTGGCCGCCCGTGGGAAGGAAACGTCCACGAACTCGCCTTGTTTGATCGCGCGTTGGATCCAAGGGAGGTCAGAAATTGGAAGGCCGCGGAGGCATTGCTCCGCTACCGGTTTTCTGGAAATTCCGATTCATCGACGACACCCACCAGCAGCTTGGGGGAAGATCCCAGTTTGAAGATGAAAACCACTGCGGGTCATTACCTGGCAACCCACGGGCCGGCCACATCCCTCACCCGGGCGATGGCCGGATCGGGCGCGTTTTCCATCGCCGCCTCGATCGAAACCGGAAACATGCAGCAATCCGGACCCGCCCGGGTGGTGAGTCTATCCAAAGACTGGAGCGCCCGGAATTTCACCTTGGGGCAGGAAAGGGACAGACTGGTTCTTCGCGTCGCAAACGGAGCGAATGGTTCTAACGGACTCAATTTCGCCCTCGAACAGAAAGCCCTCGAAGCCGGGCTTCGGGAGATCGTCGTAAATTACGACCACGGCCATTCGGAAATGTGGGTCGATGGAATCCGGCTTCCTTCCATCGTCGATTTGCGGGAGCCGTGGTATTACCTGCCGGTTTCAAAAGAAAACGCAGGCCGCGGCGCGGTGCTGGTGATGTTCGTAATTTGCTTCATCGTGCCGGCCTGTTTTGCGATTCGAAGTTGGATGCCAGGCAGATTTAAACTATTTCCGATGCTGCTCCTGCTCTATCTTCCCGGGGCCTTGCCGTTCGCCATTTGCAGTATCTCCGGCGGACCTTGGAATCCGGATCCGTTTTTGGGGCTGCTTCTTGCCACCGCTGTCGTCGCCCCGCTCGCTATCAGCTATCTGGGACTCGTGCCGCGAAATTTCCAGGCCATCCGCTGACCCTGCGGAGAAGATGGAGTTGGCGAATGAAAGTTTGATTAGAGGCCTGACCCGCGAGCTGGATCCGGCAACATCTATCACCGACGCCGCCGTCGCAGCAGGCCGGCGGCAATCAGCAGACCCGCTAGAGCACTTGAGGGCTCGGGCACCGGAGTGAACTCCGGAGTCCAGGCGAGGGTGTTTCCAGTCAAGCTGAAGGAGCCCGCACCGACGGGTGAGATCGCGGTGCCTGCGGAGTCGGTGTATTCAAGGCCGTTGCTGAAAATTTTGCTCCACCCTGCGATTTCCTTGCCGCCATGGGTGAAGATGTCGGACCAGGAATGGGACGACTCCCAGAACGAGTCCTTGAAGCCTGACGCCCCGAGGACGATCCGGAATACGGCCTCGCCACCTGCGAGCTTGCCGGTGACATCCACCGCATCGTAGCCGATGCCGCTTTTCTGTTTGAGGGACGTGTCGAGGTCCCAGGAGAAGACCGAGCCGCTGCCGTATGTCAGGCTGGTAGTGGCGGAACCCGCCTGATCGAAGGTCTGTCTCCCGACCGCCCCGATCGCACCGGGCGAGTGTGTCGCGCCTTTTGAGAGGGTGGTGTTTCCGCCGATGGTGCCATCGCCAGCCAGCAGGGACGTCTTTCCGGTGACCGTTAGGTTTCCGGTGGCGGCTTCCTGGTTTCCATTCACGACCAGAGCGCCCCCTGTGACGGTGGTCGTGCCCCAATAGGTGTTTGTTCCTGCCAGAGTGAGGACGCCAGTGCCGGATTTTAGAAGTGCATCGGTCCCTGCTTTCTGCGAGATCGCGCCATAGACGACGATGTTCCCCGCGCCGGCTACCGACAGAACGCTCCAGTCGCCGATTTGCACGGTGTTGAGGATAGACAAGATTTCCTTGGATTCGTTGGTCCATGTGTTAGGCTCGCTGTTCAGTCTCAGACTGACCTTGCCGGATTTTTCAGCGGTGCCGATCGTGACGGGTCCGGCACCTTCGTGGACGGTGATGTTCGTGTATAGATTGAGAGTCCGGTCCACATCTCCAATGATGTTCGTGGCGGTGGAGGTGGTGAAATCGAGTCCTCGGATGGTGCGTTCGACATCCAGGGTGATGACCTGGGCGTCACCTTCGGATTTGGCAGTATTGAATGAGACGTCTCCATAGCTTGCGGCGTTATAAGCCTTGGCACCATCCGCACTTTCCGCCCATCGTCCGAGATCAGACCACTTCCCGTCGCCGCCGCGCCAGTAGAAGGACGGCTGGGCGATGGCAGATGGGAGAGCTCCGACGAAAAGCAAACTTGCGGCAAGCAGCAGATGTTTTGGCTGGCAATGGAAAATAGGGAGTCCAGGGGCGAAGCGCTGCAAAGCTGCGCCAGCCCGGAGACCGGGGTCGGAAGAAATCACGGGAGTTAGGGTGGGGTGGAGAAAACAAAGCCAAAGTATTTAACTTCCCTGAAAATTCAACCCACGCAATCGCGTGCAAGTGAGGCGGTCGGACTATTCGGTTGCACGCAGTAGGTCACGTCGGTGTGGTTCTCAAAGGCATCAACCAGCAATGCAGGCTGTAGGTCGGTCACCGGAAGAATTTCCTCCGCGTGCAATTCCTCCGCCAATTTTGCACAGCGGCCTCAATGGTTAGGTTCGGCATCGTCGTTGATGCCGCGGGAATCGTGAAACAGGGCGAACAGGCTCACCACCACAGGATTGTCCACTTCTGCGGCCGCGAGCTCCAGTCCATTGCGTTCCACCCTTAGACTGGGAGGAATTCACTGGATTCCGTGACTTATCCTGAAAGGAAGATGGTTAGCCACGGAATACACCGAATACACGGACAAAGAGGAGGTCGTGGAGATTGGGAAGTCCTCCTTTTGAGTGAATGCATGCCCGTTCGTTACTTTCTTCCTTTCCGAGTGTTCCGAGTGTTCCGAGTGCTGCGTGGTTTTCATCTCTGAAATTAGGCTAAAATCAGGGACCGGTGCCGGCTGGAGGAAGCAGATTCTCCTCTTTCGACTGGCGTTGCTCATCCCTCATCTGCCTGTCAATGGTGAGGTCCGCAGCAAGATCTTCTCCAGGAGCTTCATCATTTTTCGGCGGCTTTCGCCCGGGTGTTGGGGCGCGGGGTGTCCCGGTTCCGGCATCTCCGCCGCTCTGACGGAGCAGGACGCGGTAAATCGGTTCAGGCATTTCGATCCCGGCTTCGTCGTAAGCTTCCTTGACCAGGCGGATCGCCTGGCTGCGGACTTTGAGAAAATCATGCCTTGTCTGGTCGAGCCACGCGAAGAATTTCAAATTGACGGTACTCTCGCCGATGCTGTCCACGAATACAGTGGGTTCCGGATCGCGCAGGACAGCGGGATTCTGCTCCATGGCGAGCCTGCCCACCCGTCTCGCCTCATTGAGGTCGAGATCCACCGAGATTCCGACGATGAACTCGAAGCGCCGCAGCGGGTTGCGCGTAAAGTTAAGCAGTTCGGAGTTGATCACCATGCCGTTCGGGATGCGCAGGTGGTTACCATCCGGAGTAACCAACACCGTGTCCCTAGCGGTGAGCAGTGCTACCTTGCCCGTTCTACCGCCGATCTCGATCAAATCGCCGATGTCGAACGGGTTGCGGGTGCTGAGCAGGATGCCTGATAGATAGTTCTCGATGATGTTTTTGAGGGCGAATCCAAGTGCGATCCCGGCGAGTCCCGCCGCCCCGAGAAGCGCGCCCACCACAGCTGTGGCGGCAAGGATTTCGAGAGCGATGACAACTCCCAAGGTGATCACCGCCACCCTGACAAGGCGGCGCACGAGATTTTTTCCCAGCGAAGACACCCTCAGCCGGTTGTACCATCGTTCTCGGCGATGGAGGAAATTGGCGAGAAACACGAAGATTACCAGAACGGAAACGGCGATCACGATCATCGGCAATTTTGCGCTCAACGACCGGCCAAGATCGTGAATCTTGGCCATTGCGGGAGAAAGTTGTGCGGCGACTTCGGCGGTCTCCTCCAGGCGGTCCAGCGCGATGACAACTCCTTCGGTTCGACGCACCAGCGCGAGCGCCTCGTTGCGCGCGCGCGGCCCTGGGACCTCTCCGGTGAGGGTCACCACGCCTGACTGTACGCGAACCCCGATTTGTTGAAACTCCTCCACTTCGGAAAAAATTCCGGCGATCCGCTCCCGGATGGTTTGATCCGGAGCAGGAGCCTTCACTTCAACAGGCCGCCGTTGCCCTTCGTCCGTGTCCGGAGGGGCCTGCCCGGGCGCTTGCAGGCACATGAATCCGGCGCAAAGAGCGGTTAGGAAGGTTTTCGGAGGCATTACCACCCATGAATGTGGGTTGCGGACAGGCGAAATCGCTTTTGGGGGATGGTTTGGATCTAATGAAATCAACGTTTCGATCCTGCTGCGGCATTCTCCGCAGTCCAATAACCCTCTTGTCCGTGATGGTCGTGAAAGGCCGATTCGTAATCCCGGTTGAGCACCACGTCATCCGTATATTCCGGTGCCTGTTTGATGGCGTCCCGCGTCAGGTTGACAAACACCTTTGAGTCCCTCCAGCTTACCCGTTCGATCCATTTCGTCGGGACCAGCACTTTTTTTCCAGGCCACCAGTTCCGGGTATCCACGATGAGGTAGCGGATCGCCCATGAAACATCATCGATGATGAAATCCTCCACGTGACCGATCTCGTCATCGGTGGCTCGAATAGGATATCCTGTGACCTCCCGGGTACTTCGCAGGTGTGGGTCCCACTGCTCGTTTTCAACTTCAGGTGGTGCGGCCTCCATGGCCGATCGTCCGAGACCCACATATGGATACGGGTAATGTCCCCAAGCAAACGGTCCGCCCCAGTAAGGAGTCCAGCCGTGGTACCGCATATAGTCCTGCTCGAACTGACGGGAGACGGGTTTGTCGGTGGAGATCGACGGGCCCTCCTCGATCTGTTGTCGAGTGAGGTCCACCGCGATGTGTTCTTCGTCCTCGATCGCGGCAACCAGCGCATAAGGAGAGATCAACACGAGGCGGCCACTGAGCCAGTTCCCCGTGTCGGCTACCAAGTAGCGAACCGTCCAGTGCTCATCATCAAAGTAAAACTCTTTGACCCGGCCCATTTCTCCATCCAGGCTGTCCAGCTTGTACCCTCCCATTTTTTTCGCTCTATGTAACATGGTTTGTTAGGTTTTGTCGTTATACCGATCGTGTCCAAATCATCGTCGCAATTATTCACCACTTGTCGCTTCGTTGAATTTCATGGTCTCGTGAATAATTGGTTTGGATCAGCCCGGCGCGAAACCGCCAGCAGAGGACATGCCTTCACCGCAATCGAGGTGCCAGGCGGGTGGATTCACCATCTGCACTGTAAACCATTGCGTTACGCCGTCCACCGCGAATCGGGCACGAGCAGAATTGTTGCAGGATGCATCGTTTCGTTAAGATCCCGTTGCAGGATGCACATGCAACTTTGTAAAATCTAACAATCATGCCGCCGCAGGGTGGCATCATGGCCGGATGATGGTTGTCTGTCGGTTGGCGAGACGCTTGGAACTTCCGATGCTTCGACAGCAACTCCCCGTCGCCATGCGACTTGCAACGTCACAAGGGGAATTGCTTGATTTGAAAACAAGCGACCCGATCTCGAACTCTGAATTATCAGTGGGTTGCGAATTGGCATGCGGGGTGTTCTTCACAAATCCATGAATCACGCATCAGCTACCAAAAAGTTTCCGGGTCACAGCGCCGCCACGCCTCTGAAAATTCCCCGTCACGGCTGGCAGCAGATTGCGAAGCGTGTCTGGCAACAGTTGGGACAAGATAACGTCCAGATCGTCTCAGCTGGAGTGGCGTTTTATTTTTTTCTCAGCCTCTTCCCGGCGATAGCGGCCTTCCTGGCACTTTACGGACTAATCACGAGCCCTGAGAAGGCTGCGGAGCAGGTGAGCCAGCTGCAACCACTCGTCCCGCAGGATGCCTATCGACTGATCGCGGGCTTCGCGGAGGACCTGGCCAAGAGCGCTGGGCAGTCGCTGGGCTGGGGTCTCGCCCTGAGCATATTCCTCAGCATGTTCAGTGCTAACAAGGCTACCACCGCGCTGTTTACAGGGCTAAACATCGCCTACAATCGAGAGGAGTCCCGGCCGTTTGTCCGGCGCACCCTGCTGACGCTCGGCGTCACGCTTGCCGCGATCGTGAGCGGCAGCCTGCTGCTGGCGGCGGTGGCTGTGATCCCCGTGATACGCCAGGCGCTGCCGCTTCCCGAAGGAACCGACATGATTCTGAACCTGCTTCGCTGGCCGTTGATCGTGGTGATTGGATTCGGTGTGGTCTCGGTCTTGTACAAGGTCGCTCCTAACCGGAAAAGTCCCCGCTGGCGCTGGGTGACTCCGGGTTCCATTGTCGCGGTGCTGTTATGGCTGTTGGGATCGGCCGGCTTCGGATGGTATATTGAGAGCTTTGGCGACATGTCGAAAACCTACGGCAGCCTGGCCGCCATCGTGGTCCTGATGCTGTGGTTCTTCATCACGGCCTACGCGATTCTGCTAGGTGCCGAAATCAACAGCGAAATCGAATACCAGACCGACGGCGACTCCACCTCCGGGCCGGAGGAACCGAGCGAATCAAGAAATCCCCCCCCACGCGGATCGGTTCGCCAGCGACAAGTCCGGTGACGAATGAATCCACCTTTTCCAGATGTCCCCCCGCTTCGTTAGCCGCCGCTCCGGCAACCATTTCCAACATTGTTCCGGTTGGATACGCATGACCACCGCTGCTTGCAATGACAGGTGATCTGGGTTTTGATGTTACCATGCCTGATCCCGAACTGCCTCATGCGAGCCACCCCGGAGCTTTGCAGCGGAATAGCGGGGAACGCCTTGCCGGTTTCGCGCGCAAGACTGTCTTGTTAACCTCTATTGTCCTGGGACTCTGGCTGATAGGTTCCGCGGTGCAGGTGCTGCTCATTCTTTTTCTGGCGATCCTGTTCGCGATATTCCTCCGGAGCACCAGTAACTGGCTGGCGCGGCTCTTGCCGATTTCCCGCCGCTGGGCGGTGGTGATTGCGCTGGTAGGATGGAACGCACTGCTGTCCGGAATCATCATGATCACCGCGCCGAGCATGGGAAAGCAGTTCGACGAACTGTGCAGAACGCTGCCGGAATCCTTCGAGCGCCTGCAGAGCCAGACGATGCGCTACGAATGGGGACGGCAGGCGGTGGATGCCGCGGGCCAGGCAGAGGACTATCTGCCAGATCCCGGGTTGATGGTGCGCAAGGTGGCGGGAGTTTTCTCGACTACTTTTGGAGCGGGGAGCGTCGCACTCCTCATCGTTTTTTTCGGAGTCTGCCTTGCGCTCGAACCGAATACCTACCGCCGCGGACTTCTCCATCTGGTGCCTTTGCCACGCCGGAAGCGGGTGGGCGAGGTGCTGGACGAGCTTGAATCGGTGCTGGCGCGCTGGCTGTTATCCATTCTGATGTCCATGTCGATCGTTGGCGTGCTGACCGGAATCGGCTTGTGGCTGTTGGGCATTCCGCTGGTTTTCCTGCTCGCGTTTTTGTCCTTCCTGCTTTGTTTCATCCCCAATCTGGGCACTTTTTCTCGCGGCCGCTCCCGCCGTGCTCATCGCCTTCAACATTTCGCCTGAAAAAGCGCTCCATGTGGCATTGTTTTACGTGGGGGGTCAGACGGTCGAAAGTTTTCTCATCACGCCTTTCATCCAGCGCAAGACGTTAGCCCTGCCACCAGCCCTGACGGGCGTCGCCCAGTTGGTGCTCGGGCTACTCACCGGCCTGGCAGGCATCATCGTCGCCACCCCGCTGACGGCCACCGCCATGGTACTGGTGCGGCGGTTTTACGTCGAGGATGCGCTTGGCGACATGACAGTGGAAGCTGAGGTCGATGGCGGCCGGGCGGAGAAATCGTGACGCTTCGGGATTGGGTTCCCTCTAACCGATTGGTGGATGAATGAATGCCGGGATGAATCCCGCGGTCCGGGACAGATAGGGATGAATGCCTGTGTCACGCTAGGAGCAGACCGGGCGGGAGGGACTCGCCGTAGAGGCTGGTTTGGTCGGCGCGTTCGAGGGGGATGAATTGTTCGATGCGGGAGATTTTGAAGGGGGGTACGGCGGCGGCTTCGAGTTTGCGGGCGATTTCCTTGCGGAGGCCCTTGGGGAGGTCGTGGGTGCGGTGGTCGGTGACGCGCGCGGCGCGGAGGAAGAGTTCGGCGAGCTCGGGGGTGGATTTCCAGTCGTGGTCCTGGAGGGTTTCGAAGGCGGTGGCGACGAGGTCGGGGGGGACGACGGCTTCGGGGCCGGCGTAGAGGGGGGTGCGGTTGAGGAGGAGGCCGAGGGAGACGAAATAGGGGGCGGCGTAGGAGGCGGTGGCGGATTTGGCGAGGAAGAGGTGGATGAGCTCGGCCTTGGTGGCGGGGTCGATGCGTTCGAGGGAACCGGCGAGGCGGATGAGTTCGGCGGGCGGGTTTTTCTGCTGGCGGAGTTTGGGGAGCTCGGAATCGATGAGGGTTTGCTGGCGCTGGCGGTCGAGGCCGCCGGCGAGGCGACGCCAGAGGATGTATTGCTGGAGCTGGATTTGCTTTCCGGGGTGGGCGAGGCCGGTGGTGTGGAGGTTCCAGAGATCGTCGATGCGGGCGGGATCGAGTTCGGCACCGAAGCCGGGGCGCATGAGGAATCCGGCGAGGATGAGGAGGGTTTCCTCGTGCTCGACGGAGTTGACGCGGCAAGGGATGCAGCGTTTGAGGGTGGTCCAGAGGGTGCGGATGAGCATGAGGTTCCACTCGTTTTTAGGGGAACCGAGGATGGTTTCGAGACTCTTGAGGAGGCGGGCGGCGGTGAGGGGATCGGCGGGATCGAGGTGGGCGCTGAATTGGGAAACGATGCGTTGTTTGGCGGCGGCGAGAGTTTCTTCAGGGATGCCGGGGTCGGTTTCGGCGAGGGCTGGGGTGTCGTCGGCGCGGAGGTTGAAGGCGAGGGGCCAGGCTTGGGAGATGGCGGGATCGGCGCTGACGCATTCGAGATGGAGGAGGCCGAGCTCGGTGAGCTGGGTGGTGAGGTGGACGGGGAGGCGGTCGGCGGCTGAAGAGGATTTTTCGGCGAGGCGGGCGGTGGTTTGGAGAGGTGGGAGTTTGTGGAAATCGCCGGATTTCAAGGGGACGAGGGTGCCGGCCTGATCCTTGTCGTGGCGGGTGGAATACCAGGTCTGGAAGCGGACGGGGCGGTTGAGGCGGAGTTCGAGGCCGGGGTGGTTGATTTGGAATTCAACTTCGGGCTCGGCTCCGCGGGGGAGGATGCAGACAAGGGATGGCTTTTCTTTGCCGGCTTGGTGGACTTCGAGGTAGATGGAACGGGCGGCTCCGGCTTGGATGCGGGCGCTGCGGTGATGCAGGATGCCGCCGAATTTCGCGGCTCCGCGGGCGACGGTGAGGTCGGGCTCGGGGTTTTCGAGGACGTGGGGATGGTTGTTTTGCCAGGTGCCGATTTGGTGCTGGATGCGGGTGCGGAGGGATGCCGGGTAGAGAGAGCCGCCGTTGAAGAGGATGGCGTCGGCGGGCGGGAGGTCGCGGAGGAAGTTGGCGAGGTATCGGGTGACGGCGCTGTCGGCGGCGTAGGGCAGGCCCCATTCCTTGAGCGCGGCATCGGCCTCGATCGGCCGGGCGTCGGCGGGGCACTCGGGGTAGAAGCCGTCGAGGAGGATGGCGGTGATTTCGTGGCGGGCAATGCGGGCGGAGAGGGTGCCGGCGAACAGGCTGGAGCCGCGGCCGGGGAGGGAAACGGGGAATTCCTCGGCGGGGTCGCCGTCGGTGGCGAGGCAGCGTTCTTTCAAGTCGCGGCAGCGAGCGACGAGATCCTGCCACTGACTGCCCGCCAACGTTTCGCCTTTGCCGGCGAAGCGGGGTTCGAGGGTGTGGGCGATGGCGAGATCGATGTTGTCGCCGCCGAGCAGGAGGTGATCGCTGACGGCGACGCGGCGGATGGCGGGGAGCGGCGAGCCGGGTTGGCGGGTGATTTCGAAAATGGAGAAGTCGGAAGTGCCGCCGCCGATGTCGATGACGAGGACGTTGCCGCCGTTTTCGGGGAGCTGGGACCAGAGGGCGGCGGGGTCGGCGTGGGCTTCAAGCCAGCGGTAGAACGCGGCTTGGGGTTCTTCGAGGAGGCGGACGGATTTGGGGAATCCGGCTTCGGCGGCGGCGTCGAGGGTGAGCCGCTGGGCAACGGCGTCGAACGAGGCGGGGACGGTGATGGTGATTTCCTGGGAGTCGAACGGGGAATCGGGGAAACGGGTGTCCCATGCGCCGCGGAGGTAGTTGAGAAGAAGGGCGGAGGCGCGGATGGGGGAGATTTTTTGGTCGTGTGGGATTTCCTCGGAGCCCCAGGGGAGGAAGGCAGCGGTGCGGTCGACGGCGTGGTGGCCGAGCCAGGATTTGGCGGAATGGGCGACGCGGCCAGGAGTCTCACCAGCGCGTTTGCGGGCGAAGCGGCCGCAGAGCCATGCGGCGTCGCTGGATTGGCGGGTGGTGGAGAGTTGGGCGGACTCGGCTTCGGTGGGGAGATAGAGGAAGGACGGGAGGGTGGTGGATTCGGCGAGGCGGTCGGGCGATTCCCATTGGGGGATGGGGAAGACCTGGGTGACGGCGTGCGGGGTGGCGAGGGGGAGGTAAGACAGGGCGCAGTTGGTGGTGCCGAGGTCGATGCCGATGCTGAATTGGGGGGTGGGCATGAATCAGATTTTGGGGGAATTGGGAACCACGAATCGGACGAATCTCAAGAAGGGTGGAGAAGATTTTTGACCACGGAATACTCGGAACACACGGAAGGGAAGAGGGATTCTGATCACTGGAATAGTCCTAATGCACGATCCAGAGAATCTTTTCGGGGTTTTCTTTTTCGGGGGTTTACGATGTTGAGGATTTCCCTTGCCAACCCCCGCCGCATTTCCCAGTTTCCCCGCCCCTCTTCAAGCCGCCTTATTCACCAACGAAGATCCGGAGGGATTTCCATGCGGCAAATCTTCAAAATCGCCCGTCCTGATTTCAAGGCGGGAAA
>JBGSTM010000106.1:0-17961 GCA_041736495.1 Akkermansiaceae bacterium | reverse complement strand
GCGCTGCATGTAAGTGGTGACCGGCATGTGGCAGGAGATACACTGGTTGCCGGTGCTGTCCGCGCCGTGGTGGCTGTGGGCGGTGGGATCGATGACGGGGGCAGTGGGGAAATCCGGACGCGGCGCGGTGTGGCAGTTCATACACAGCTGGTTGCCCTTCACGATGTTTTTGGTGGAGTGCGGATCATGGCAGTCCACGCAGCGGACCCCGGCGTGATGCATGCGGCTGGAGATGAATGAGGTGAACTCGTAGTTCTCGTCCCGCACCTGGCCGTCCGGGTGATAGATGTCGGTCTCGTCGGTGACGACGAGGCTGAAGTGGTCGAAAAACGACTCGCCGGGAATGAGGTCGCCGGTGAGTTCCGCACGGCGGGCGTGACAGGCGGCGCAGGTTTCCATGACCTGGTCGCGGCTGAACCTGGAAATGGTCGGGTCCTTTTTCCCGTCAACCGGAGGTTTCTCCTGCCATTCGACATGTTCCTTCATCGGGCCGTGGCACGACTCGCAGCCCACGCTCATCTCGGCCATCGAAGTATGATAGCTGTTAGTCCGCGGTTCGTAGTTTTTCCGCAGGCGGGTGTTGTGGCAGGCGGCGCACATGGCGTTCCAGTTCATGCCCTGGCCGGTCCAGTGGCCCCAGTCGCCGGGACCACGTTCCTCATCGCCGTAAACGTCGAACCATTCGTTTTTGGCGGGATCGAGAGAGACGTCGCACGGCTGCATGCGGCCGCCGGGGGCGGGGATGAGGAACTGGCGGAGCGGATGGTTGCCGATGACGCGCACGGCGTGATAGGCATGCTTTTTTTTGTCGAGGCCGATGGTTAGGATTTTCGCGAGCCCGTCGGCATCGACGAAGGCCTCGGAGGTGTCCTTGCCGTGGGTGAGGGTTTGTTTCGGTTCGAAGGCGATGTGGTCCTCCTCCTTGGAAACGAGGCGCTCGGCGCGGCCGTGATTGAAAGGATGCCATTTTTCGAACTCGCCGGCATGGCATTTTTTGCAGGATTCCGAGCCGGCGTATTTGGCGTGGACTTCGTCTTCGGGGGCGAGGATGGGGGCGTTCGGGATGGAGGCGACGGCAATCGGCTTGGGCTCCGGCGCGGGTTGATCGCGGATCACGAACCAAGTGACTGCGCCGACAGTGATCGCCAGAGCGGTGAAGATGAGGGGCTTTTTTGGGAATCTCATTTTCTTGCGGCTAGCGAAACAAGGAGTGCGGATACTTTTTTCCGCGCAGCGACTTTGGAGGGAAAGGAGAGATTGAAAAGGCGGTTCTTTGGCTTTTCGTTGGCCTGAATGGACGCGACGTCCGCTCCCCTTATTTTTTGCGCTGGAGGAAAAGATCGATGCCGTCCACCAGCGCGAGCCAGCTTGCTTCGATGATGTTTTCCGAGACGCCGACGGTGCCCCACGTGGATTCTCCGTCGGTGGAGACGATGAGCACGCGGGTCTTGGCGGCGGTGGCGTCGTGGCCGTCGAGGATGCGGACCTTGTAATCGACGAGCGAGACGCCGGAAATTTCCGGGAAAAACGGCAGCAGCGATTTGCGCAGCGCGAGGTCGAGCGAGTTGATGACGCCGTGGCCTTCGGCGACGGTGAGTTCGGGCGTGCCATCGACCGTGAGCTTGACGGTGGCCTCGCAGACGGGCGGGTGGCCGTCGCGGTATTGGCGGAAACTGGTATGGTATTCCGTGATGTCGAAGGATTTCACATAGCTCCCGAGCTCGCGGCGGATGAGGATTTCCAGCGATCCGCCGGCAGCTTCGTAGGAGTAGCCGTCGTTTTCGAGTTCCTTGACGCGGTGGAGGATGGCGCTGGCTTCGGGCGAACCTTTTTCCAGCGGGAGGCCGAGTTCGGCGGCTTTGACGAGGATGTTCGACTGGCCGCTGAGTTCGGAAACGAGGATGTTCTGCGCGTTTCCGACGCTGCCGGGGATGATGTGCTCGTAGCTGCGGGCGAGTTTCTGCACGGCGTTCACGTGCATGCCGCCCTTGTGGGCGAACGCAGTGCGACCGACGAAGGCGGCACGGGCGAAGTGCGGGTTGTTCGAGACGTCGTCGACGAAATACGAAAGATCGCGGAGCTGCTCGAGGTGTGGGACGACCGGCATGTCCATCTTGAGTTGGAGGATGGGGATGACGGAAGTGAGGTTGCAATTTCCGGTGCGCTCGCCGTAGCCGTTGATGGTGCCTTGGATTTGATTCGCTCCGGCCCTGACCGCGGCGATGGCATTGGCGACGGCGAGTTCACAATCGTTGTGCGTGTGGATGCCGAACGGCGTATCCGGCAGGCGGTTTTTCACGGCCTGGCAGATTTGCATGATTTCGGAAGGCAGCGTGCCGCCGTTGGTGTCGCAGAGCACGAGGCAGGCGGCTCCTCCCTCGGCGGCGGCTTGCAGGGTGGCGAGCGCGTGTTCAGGAGAATCCTTGTAGCCGTCGAAAAAGTGCTCCGCGTCGTAGATGACTTCGCGGCCGTGTTTGACGAGGTGGGCGACGGTGTCGCGGATCATCGCCTGGTTTTCCTCAACGGTGGTGCGGAGGACTTCGGTGACTTGGAGTTCCCAGCTTTTTCCGAAAATGGTGACCACCGGCGTCTCGGCCTCCAGCAGCAAGCGGACCTGCGGATCTTCTTCGACCGGCGTGTCCGCGCGGCGGGTGGAGCCGAACGCGGCGAGCTTGGCGTGCTTGAGCTTGAGGTTCTTCGCCTCGCGGAAAAATTCGATGTCCTTGGGATTCGAGCCCGGCCAGCCGCCTTCGATGTAGTCGATGCCGAATTCGTCGAGCCGCTTCGCGATCCGGAGCTTGTCGAGGCCGGAAAGTTGGAATCCTTCGCCCTGGGTGCCATCGCGCAGGGTCGTGTCGTAGAGAAATGCAGGTTTGGAGCTCATCGGCGGGGGCGCGGAACTTAGGGGGAGCGGGGCGGATGGGCAAGGGAGAAGCGAAGCGCGGGGATTGTGAAAATTTTCACAATCGACTTGAGCGACAGGGCCTGCGGGCACAAGGTCCGGCGCAGCAAGCATACCACCATGGTCAGTCCTTCCCCAAGCACCCTCCACACGGCCTACGATTCGAAAATCGAAGGAAACGTGATCATCACCCGCGTGGATGCGGCCATCAACTGGATGCGCAAGAACTCGCTCTGGCCGATGCCGATGGGTCTCGCCTGCTGCGCCATCGAGCTGATGGCGACGGCGTCGAGCCGCTTCGACATTTCCCGCTTCGGCATGGAAGTGATGCGGTTTTCCCCGCGGCAGGCGGATGTTTTGATCGTCTCCGGCACGGTGACTTACAAAATGGCCCTCGCGGTGAAGCGCGTCTGGGATCAGATGCCGGAGCCGAAATGGTGCATCGCGATGGGTGCCTGCGCCTCGTCCGGCGGCATGTATCGCAGCTATGCGGTGCTTCAAGGCATCGATAAATTGATCCCGGTGGATGTCTACATTTCCGGTTGCCCGCCACGGCCTGAGGCGCTGATCGAAGGTCTGATGAAGCTGCAAACGAAAATCGAAGGAGAACATTCCACGATGGATCAGAAGCGGACGTTCATGGAAGAGATGGCCTGAATCCACCAAACGATTTAAGAAATGTCAGCCGCAGCCGATGCCACCAAGCTCCGTGAGATTTTCGGGGATAGAGTTCTGGGAACCCTCGAATTCCGTGGCGAACAGACCGTGATTGTCGATTTGGGCTCGCTGCATGACGTGCTGGCGAAATGCCACAAGGACTTAGGCTACGAGATGATCCTGGATATCTCCAGCGTCGACCACTTCGGCGATGACCCCCGCTTCGAGATGGTCTATGAAATCGCCACTTTGGACGATTCCAAGCACCTGCGGATCAAGGCCAAGGTGGGCGAAGATGAGACCGTGCCATCGGCGACGGACATTTGGCTAGGTGCCGACTGGCATGAGCGCGAGGTCTGGGACATGATGGGAATTCCCTTTTCCGGCCACCCGAACATGAAGCGCATCCTGATGTGGGAGGGCTATCCGTTTTTCCCGCTGCGTAAGGATTTTCCTCTCGCCGGCCGCCCGACGGACATGCCGGACGTGGCGTTCACCGGAGTCGCCCCGCTCGAAGGTGGACCATTCGTGACCAGCGCCGGCGGCGAGGATGTCGCCCGCCGCGAGCCGCGTGCACAGGTGGTGGAGTAACACTTTGGGCTTCCCAATCGAACCCGACTCCATCTTGTCATGACATCGACTGATGGGCCGTTCTCGAATGCGAGGCGAAATTTTTCCCAGCTCGGACAATCGCCGGCTTCCTGGGCCTGGGTCGCCTTGATTCTGGGCATCGAGGCGGTGGTGGCAGCTGTCGGCGGGGCGGAGCGGCAACCCGCGTGGTCGTGGTATGAGTGGCTGGGATTGAGTCGCGAGGGAATCCTGTCGGGAAAGATCTGGCAGCTTTTCACCTACGGCTTTCTTCACGGGAACGCTTGGCATGCATGCTTGAACGCGTTGTTCCTCCTGCTGATCGGGTCGAGGATCGAACACATGGCCGGACGCACGATTTTGGTGAAAGCCACCGTTTTCGGTATCCTGGGAGGAGGACTAGCGCATCTGGCCTTGGCTCCGGGGGCGGCCGGTTCCCCCCTGCTGGTCGGGATGTCCGGCGGGTGTATCGGGCTGTTAATTTTATTGACCACCCTATCGCCACAGTCGCGGATGATGCCGATTCCTGTCTCGGGGAAAAGTCTCGGCCTGGGTGTTCTCGCGGCGGGACTCATTCTAGCCCTGGTCAACCCGGGTCTGGGCATCCCCGGACTTTCGGATGTGGGAAAATGGGGTGCCGCCCACGGGATGGAGGATTGGTTTAGAATGGGTCACGCCTGCCATTTCGGCGGAGGGATCGCGGGTTGGCTGTATGGTCGCTGGTTGCTGCGGCCGAGGGTTTCCCTCTCCAGCCTCCGCCGCGACCGCCAGCGGCGGGAGGCGAAGGACGGTTCACACATCGGCTGATTCCTCAGTTCGATCCCGGGTCGCGTCCCCCCCAGCGTCCACCGCCGCTGCTTTCATTGCGGGATTCGCGAGCTTTGGTTGGTGGGGTGCGTGGCTGAGATCTTTGGACTTGAGGCTGGGACCCTGAAGCCCGCTGGCTGGGTGGGCGGGCCACGTCAGGCGGTGCCAGCTGGCGAACCTGACGCTGCGCGTTTTGGTTCGCTGGCGGCGTGGAAGGCCAGCGTCCAGTGCCTGAAACCTCTCGCTGGCGGGTAGACGCCGGCGTGTTGTAGCTGGACGGATAGCGGGGTGTCTGGCGGACGGCATCATAGTTCGGATAGCGGCCTTGACCTGATATCTCCCGGGTCGGCCTTCCGGAAGGCCTCGTTTCCTGATAGTTGCGGGGATAGGAGCTGCCTTGTCCCGAAGACGGATAGTTTCCTCCGCTGTAGCCGCCATGGACCGGGCGTTGGCCGTAAGACCTGCCGCTCGAAATGTAGCCGGAATTCCTGTAGGCCGACTCGCGGTTGCGGTAGTCGTGGATTCTTACGTTCGTCACGCGGCTCGGAGGCCGGCAATATCCGCTCCCCGGACGCCAACCGTGGGGATGGGAGGCTCCATAAACCGCCCGCGGACGGTAGCCGACCGGGTAATAGCCGTTCAAATACGGGTCATAATAGGCGCGGCGGCTGTAATCGTAGTAGCTGTAGGAGTAGGGGTCGTAGCCCCAGCGCGGATTCCCCGTGCCGACGAATACGGAGGTGTTGAACGAGCTGCCACCATAACCGTAACCGTCCCCGTATCCCGTGCTGTAGCTGCCTCCCACGGAGGTGTAGTAGGGATCATAGGCGCAGGAACTGAATGCCACAGTCGCGACAAACCCGAGTGCGGTTACGATCAGGAGACGAAGGTTTTTCTTCATGAGCCTACGACACCATGGGAGTGCGTTCTATTCGAAGGGAATTTTAGAGAATTTTTACCCGGGGAATTCCATGAGTTGACAGCGCGGCCCATTCTCCGGTTTTCTCAACCCACCAAGCTCATGAATTCATCAAGCACACCGATTCTTATCACGGGGGGAGCCGGCTATATCGGCTCCCACACGGTCCGACTGCTTGCCGGTCAAGGACGGAAGATCGTCGTGCTCGACAATCTCGTTTTCGGCCATGAGCAGGCGATCATCGATCCCGGGGTCGAGCTCGTCGTTGGCGATGTGGGCGATCAGGCGCTGGTCCGCTCCTTGTTCGAAAAACACCGCTTCGGAGCGGTCATTCATTTCGCCGCCTATGCGTACGTCGGGGAATCGGTCACAAACCCGCTGAAATACTACCAGAACAACACCGCCGAGCCCATCAAGCTGCTCCAGGTGATGCAGGAGTCCGGCTGCAAGGTCTTCGTCTTCTCCTCCACCTGTGCCACCTACGGCGTGGTCGACAAGCTGCCAATCACCGAGGCGAACCAGCAAAAACCCATCAACCCCTACGGCATGAGCAAGCTCATGGTCGAGCACATCCTCGCGGACTGCGACACTGCCTGGGGCCTGCGCAGCGCCTGCCTGCGCTACTTCAATGCCAGCGGCTGCTCGCCGGACGGTCTCATCGGCGAGGACCACGAACCGGAAACCCACTTGATTCCCCGCGTCATGATGGCGGTGACCGGAGAAATCGAATTCCTTGAAGTCTTTGGCACCGACTACGCCACCCCGGACGGCACCTGCATCCGCGACTACATCCATGTCGACGATCTTGCGGATGCCCACGCCCGCGCGCTGGATCATCTGGTCGGCGGCGGGACCTCCGTCCGGTGTAATCTGGGAACAGGCGTCGGGGTCTCGGTAAAAGAAATCATTTCCGCCGTGGAAGAAATCACCGGCAAGACCGTCCCCGTCAAATACGGCCCGCGGCGGGAAGGGGATCCTCCTTCGCTGGTCGCCGATCCCTCGCTTGCAAAAGAGTTGCTCGGTTGGGTTGCCACTCGTCGCGATATTCGCGACATGGTCGGACCTGCCTGGCTCTGGACCTCCGGCCCCAATGCCGGGAGATATCCCCCGAACCGGGAAAGCAGGTAACTGCGATGTATTGACATTTGAACTTGCGGTTTCAAAAAATACGCTTCATTTTATCTCCAACCCGACCCTTAAACCCATGAATTCAAAAGATCTGAAATCCGGCCAACCACGGCACAGCCATGGCTTCACCCTGGTGGAAATGCTCGTTGTCATCGCCATCATGTCCATTCTCATGACGGCCGGCGCCATCGGACTCAGTGGAATGGGAGGCAAGGGGGTCAGCAGTGGAGTGGCCGCGGCCGAGTCATTGTTTGATGAAGCAAGGTCCACGGCCGTTGGAAGCAACGTGCGAGCTTGTGTTTTAGTTGCTAAAAATCTCACGAATAATCCCTCGGAAAATTTGAAGCGTATCGTGATCGCCACCGAAGAACTTGAAACTCAAGCGACTTCCCCGAAATTTGGTCAGGCAAAAAATCCAGAT
This sequence comes from Akkermansiaceae bacterium, assembly GCA_041736495.1. Lineage (GTDB taxonomy): Bacteria > Verrucomicrobiota > Verrucomicrobiia > Verrucomicrobiales > Akkermansiaceae > Luteolibacter. The sequence goes on along the minus strand of JBGSTM010000106.1, from coordinate 10,539 downwards.
AGTGCCACCCCAAACTGGATTATTTCAAGCCGAGGGACCGTTCTTCCGGATCAAGTTTTTTTCAGTGAGGTGCTTAGCGAGGGCAATCGCAAGTCCGGCAGTGGGGCCCTTGAAACCGTCCCCAAAAGCAGAATTAAAAGTGGACAGGGCGTAAATGGCGGTCCTCCAATCGCAGCCAAAGCTGCGTATGATGGCGAATATTATATTTATGAGTTCAACTCCCAAGGAATATCAAAATCCCCCGGGGCTAGCTTTATCATCGGTAGTGGTGTGAGACCGGTTAACAAGCCCTTGGAAAAACCGAGGACACCAGCCGCTGCCAAAAATGATTTCGGTGGCTTCATGGTTTGGAAAAATGGTAGAACATCAGTTTTTCGCAGCCCGGAGCAGATGCAAGGAACCGATAACGTTGACTCAGGATTTTGAAATATGAAAACCCACCAAGACTCCAAACATTTCGGATTCACTTTGCTTGAGACGGTGATCGCTATTGGCGTTCTAGCCGTGCTTCTTACCGGCTTCATGGTTGTGTTTGCTCCAGCGGCGGAAGGCATCCGGAAATCCATCAATGTCCAACAGGCTGATCGCATGGCTTCCACGTTAGAACAAGAGTTAGTCACACCGAGAGATAATGAGCCTACTGGTTTCGATAAGGCTTTTAATTGGATAAGGGACTCCGACAAGCTGACAGGAGCACTCGCGGTATACCAGTATAGGGGAAGGCCTTCGGATCTTCGCCCAGATGACAACACGCCAAAGCCTGAGCCTTCTCTAGACGGAAAATCACCAGGTAAGGACTACATAGTTGTTCCCATGGTACGGCGTTTGAACGATACTAAATTCAAAGAAGATCTGAGTGCCATTGAAGGCGCTGTCTATGTCGTGAAATGCAGTCAATTAGTTTTTAATAATGGCGAACTCAAAGTAGGGACGCCTGGGGTTATTATTGATCCAAAAGGTAGTGCACCAGCACCCACGTCTGAAGTTTATCCAGAGGCTGTAGTTGCTTTTGCGGCAGACTTCTATCTTATGCCGGCTAAATCGGACAATTACTTCAAGAGCCCCGCATTCACTGCTAAATTTCCTGATTTGAAGAGCCCGGTATTCACTCGCAATCTTGCGGTGCGCCGCTAAAGATACCATTTTCTAGTCAAACCCATTTATGAAAACCCCACGGAATTCGCCAGCAACTCGCGGCTTCACCTTGATGGAGCTCATGGTTGCCATGGCCATAACTACCATTATTGTTACCGTTCTGGTTTCAATCACCTCCATCGCATTGGATACTTGGAATCGCAGTCGCTCCGAGTTGAGAGCATCCCGTCAAGCGAAAGGAATGATCGATGTCATGGCTCGCGATTTTGAGGCTCTCGTCGCTAGGCGTGGTAACGATAGTGAATGGCTGTCAGTTACTACGGATAAAGATATAGGGCCCAGTGATATGAAGAGCACAAATGCATCAAAGTTAATTTTCTTCACAGCTGCCACAGATCGCTATAACGGTGACATTGGAAAATCCGCAGACCTTGGTGGAGACGTCTCATGCGTCGCATATCAACTAGACTATAAGGACCCAATCGGAGCCAGTTCTGGCTCAGGTGATTTCAAAACCTTCGTGTTGAGTCGTTTGTTAGTTGATCCAAAACCAGCTTTCGAAAATCTGCTGGGCCTAACCTCAGAATCAAAGCCGCTGGGAGGAGGAAATGGCGTATTTGATAAGGTTTATCCAAAAGCTACAGTTTTAGAAGAGCCAAACTTTGTTGGAGAAAACATTTATCAGTATACCGTTATTTTTCACGTTCAAGTGACGGATACATCCTCAACTCCACCAGCAGTGAAAACGGTGCCAATTACAATGGGAACGACCGCTACAAATTTTCGGGTGCTCGGTAATAAGATTGTTTCGGATTACGCAGGACCATTCGCAGCCCTGATTCCATTCGGTAAGCTGACTGCCATGGAAATCTCCGCAACAGTGATATCGGATTTCGGTCTTGAACAGATGAGGAGAAGAAATGACTTGGACGAAAGTGAGAAGGCTGAACTTCTCGCCAAAAATTCCTACCAGTATACGAAACTGGTCCAGCTCCCCAGCATGTGATCAAAGTAGTCCAGGACTTCAGTCTGTTCTTTCCTTCCATGTGAGCGACACGAAGTGCGTGGAAAGCCGGACTGAAGTCCAGGACTACATTTCCTAACTCCGGCAGCCGAAGAAGCGCCGCCTCACGATCAGGTCGGAGACACCCTTGGGCACCATTTCTTTCCAGGCATCGTCCCCATCCGCGATTTTCCGGAGTACGTCGCGCGAGAAAATGCTGAGATACTCCGGTTTGAAATTGTCCAGGTTCACAAAGCTGCCCCGGTCGGCGAGGTAGCCGTAAAGTTTCCTTAGCTCGGGTGCCACCGGGAGGTTCTCAATGGTGGTGAGCTCGCCGGTCTTCCCGTCCTTGAGCGGATAGACATACAGCTTGAGATCGTTTTTGAACAATCGACCGAACGATTCGAGGATGCCACCGGGGAGCTGCGTGTAGTATTTCTCCTCGAACAATTCAATCAGGCTCGGTGCTCCCAGCACGATGCCGATCCGCTCCTTCGTCCGCCAGGAAAGGTAGGCTGCGAGGCGATAATACTCGAAATAGTCGGAAATCAGCACCGTCATCCCGCAGGCGGCCAGCAGGTCGGCGCGGGCGAGGAAATCCCTCCGGTCGATCTCGTCGCCACCGTTGAGAAGGTTGCGCATGGTGAGTTCGAAAATCGGCAGCACTTGTTTTCCCTCCACCGCCGGATCCATTTTGAATTTCTCCAGCGCGCATTGCAGCATATCGAAATTCACGTGGGTCGGCGGACGGAAACTGCCTCTTTCCACGAGCACCGCCTTCTTGTAGAGGATTTCGGACGGTTGCAAAACCTCCCCGTCCGCTCCAAACATCGCCGCACCGCTCAAGCCGAGCTGCACCAGCTTCAGGCTGATCAGCCGGTTGTCCACCGAGCGGAACTCAATGCCCTTGAACTCGATGACGTCGATCTCGATCCGACCGGTGGTCAGTTTGTCGAGCAGGCTCTCGACGAGCATGTCCGGCTCGTGATGATGGAAAAACGCACCGTATAACAGATTCACGCCGACCACGCCGAGGGCTTCCTGTTGGAGCGAAGCCTCCGTGTCGAGCATCCGCACATGGATGAGGATCTGGCTGGGCTCGTCGCGCGGACGGGACTGGAACTTGATCCCCATCCAGCCGTGGCACTCGTTGCCGCCCTTGAAACTGCGGGCGACCACGGTGTCGGCGAAGGCGAAAAACGCAGTGTTGTCGCCGCGCTTTTCACTGAGTCGCTCGACGTTGAGCGAGAATTCCCGGTCGAGCATCGCCTGCAGCCGGGAGCGCGACACGTAGCGGTCGCCGCTGCCGTAGATCGCATCGCTGACGATCATGTCATAGGCGGAGATGCTCTTCGCCACCGTTCCCGCAGCCGCGCCGACGCGGAAGAACCAACGCACCACTTCCTGGCCGGCGCCGATTTCCGCCATGGTCCCGTACCAACGGGGATCCAGGTTGATTTTAAGGGCCTTGGAGTGGGTATCGAGCTCTTCCTCTTTCATTCCCCAACGCCAAGCAGGAAGCGCGCCATCGGGTTATTTCATGGGGTGCTCCTTGAGCAGCTCGTCGGCCAGGTAGAAACTCTGGCGTCCCTTGGTGGCAGCCCGGACGGTGGCGACTTGGGCGGGCTGGACGGCGGTCGCTTCATTTCCGAAGCTGTTGCGCACGTAGGTGAGCACAGCGGCGACCTCGGCATCGTCGAGCATGCCACCGAACGGAGTCATGGGAACAAGACCACTGTATTTTTTCCCGTTGAGTTCGAAGGGTCCCATCATGCCATGAAGCGTCAGCTTGATCAGGCGGTCCGGATCTCCGGTCACCCAGTTGCTGCTGGCGAGTGGAGGAAATGCGGGATCGATGCCCTTCCCGTCGGGCTGATGACAGGTCACGCAATGGGCGTCCCGGAAATAGACCTCATGTCCTGCGAGGAACTGCTGCTTGTCGGACCCAGTCAAATGGGCGGGCACCGGCGGGGCGGGGTGTTCATCCACGACGGCGTCTTCAACTCCCTCCAGCCGCGACATGGCGGTGGTGGCGGCTCCCTTGCTCCATACGTCGAGCGGCTGGGCGGCGGCGACGGCCACGACTTTTTTACCCGCCGGATTGTTCAGCCAAGAGCCCGCGATGACCGCTTCAAGGCGGACGCGGCCATGGGCATCCGCAGCGGCCTTTTCCAAAAGGGCGGAATGATCGGCGATGCGGTGGGTATTATAACGGAGCACCCGCACTGCGGCGGAGCGGACGCGGTGGTCCTGCGAGTCGAGCAGCTTGCGGAGGAGCGATTCATCCACCTGGTCCATTCCCCAAGTGGTCCACAAGGCTTCCAACAGATGGTGCTCGTGGCGCGGCGACTTGGCATCGAGTTTGGAGACCCACGCCTTGAGCGCGGGCAGCACTTCGTCCGCTGGCCGTGACCGGAGCTCCCGACGGCTGCGGTAACGCGTCCGGTATTCGGGCAGTTTGAGATTCTCCAGCAGGCTGGCGATCGGAGCTTTTTCCACCGGTACCGGCTTGACGAGCGGACGCGACGGATAAGTGATTCGATAGATCCTGCCATGGACGTGGTCGCGCAGCGGATCGCGGGCGTTGTGCTGCATGTGGCCGATGAGGACATTGTGCCAGTCGATGACGTAGAGCGAACCGTCAGGGGCGAACTCAAGGTCCACCGGGCGGAAATTTCCATCCGTGGACTTCAGCAGGTCCTGGCGGAACTCGGTGTTGTAGCCGGTGCCGTCGTCGACGATAGAGTGCTGTTTGATGCCGAGAAAGCCGATGGTGTTGCAGAGCAGCATGTCGCCCTGGACCTCATCCGGAAAATGGCGGGACGAGACAAATTCAAGACCCGAGGTGGGCCGCACGGCGTGGCCTTTGGGGGCGAGATCCTCGGCCAGGGGTGCCTGTGCGCCATAGGTTGGCTTGACGGAGCTCGGAAGCATCCAGCCGATGTTCGTGCTCGAGGTGTGGAGGAAAAAATCCTGCCCCCAATCGTCGAAGGCGATGCCCCAAGGATTGGGAATGCTCATCTGGGCGGTGCGCTCGAGCTGGCTGCGCTGCGGATTATAACGGTAGAACCCGCCGTTCATCCCCCGGACTGCGCCGTATGCGGTTTCCACATTGGAGTGGAGGAAAATTCCCTCGCCCATCAGGAATGCACCCGAAGGATCGGCGCAGAAGGCGCTGATGGCGTGGTGCGTGTCATGGGTGTCGAATCCACCCAACACGATTTCCCGGACGTCCGCGCGGTCGTCGCCATCGGTGTCGCGCATCAGGATCAGGTTCGGCTCCTGGGCGACATAGACACCTTCCGGGGCGAACTCGAAACCGATCGGCAGGTGCAGCCTGTCGGCGAAAACGGTTTCCTTGTCGGCGCGGCCGTCGTTGTTGGTGTCCTCGTAAATGAGGATTTTATCGTTAGGGAGTGGATCGCCGGGACGGTAGGCGGGATAGGTGGGCATGGTGGCGACCCACAGCCGTCCGCGGTCGTCGAAGGAGAGCTGCATCGGGTTGGCGAGATTCGGGAATTCCTTTTCCGACGCGAACAACTCGACCTTGTATCCCTCGGGCACCGTCAGGGATTTTTCCGCATCCTTTCCGTAAAGGTATTCCGGGCTGCCGTTTTTGTTGCTCGGCTTGTAGTTCGAGGGGACGGGCGGAAGGGGATGGGTCTTGGAATCATCCGCGCTGACGACCGTGGTCTTGCCCGAGGCGACGGCATGGATGAGCTGGTCGCGCAGGCTCATCATCTCGCGGGTTTTCTGAACCTCGTCCGGGTAGTTCTGCGGGCCGAACGGATTGTAGCGCCCGCCGTGGGTGTGCACACCGTTGAGGATGTTGTAGTCGTTCTGCCAGAACCAGTTTTTCTGTTTGATCGCGGCGAGCACCTTGGCGGGATCCGCCTTGGAAGCCAGCGGCTGGGCGCCGTGAACACCGTCAGCCAGAATTCGGGCGAGTTGCTGATAGCCAGCCTCGGTCGGGATGAAACCGTGGGTGGTGAAGGGCTCCTTGGCGTTGGCGTAGATTGCAAGGGTCGGGTTGAAAAGATCGACGAAGGTGAGCGAATGTTTTTTCGCCACGCGTGCCATCGCGGCGGTATAAAGCTTCAGGTTTGCGTTCTCGGCGGTGCCGTCCGGCAGGTCGCGGATCTTGGACTGGTCTTCATAGGCGATGGGAGAAACAAGCACCAGTCGCGGCGCGGCGGTTCCGTTATAAGCCTTGCTCAGCGTGTGGCGCACAAACGCGTCAAGCTCCGCCTCGTAGTTATCGACTTTTTCCGGGCCGTCGAATGACTCGTTGTAACCGAAGAAGGCGACGATGGTGTCCGCCTTGAGGTGGGTGAGCCACTGGTCAGGGGTGGGGAAAAATCCTTTGCCCGAGTGGCGGGAAAACTCCGGGCGGAATTTCTCGGCACCGGGGAACGCCCACTGGGATTTACGGCTCGGGTGAGGGCGGAAGGCGGGTGTGTCGCCCGGGCGCCCCATGTTGCGGATGAGGATTTGCTTGTCGGGGTTCCGCAGATGGAACTCGGTTTCCAGCCGGCTGTAGTAGAGGTCCCTTTCCGCGAGACCGTTGCCGATGAATACCATTCTCTCACCGGGCGAGGGGGGAGCCACGCCCTGAGGACGCGCTACGGCTGCGGTGGCAGGCTCGTCGCTTGGAGCGTGGCGCTGGGGATCAGAGTTTTTTTTTGAGCTGTCCGGGGCGGCGGCATCTGGTTTTTTCCCGGGAAGCCCGGTGGCCGGGCTCTTGCCAAGCTCGTAGTCGGCCGGCTTGCGATTGAGGTTCTTGTAATAGTCCTTTTCGCCGATTGCGCTGTAAAAGGTCGGCTTGAAGGGATCCACATAGCCGACATCCGCCTTGGCCGGGACTTTCTGCCCGGTGAGATGAAAAGCCGCGTTTACCACGAGGCGGCGCAGATCCTCGTCGGCGAAGTCAGTGCTGGAACCCATCGTGGTGCAGAACGCCTTGCCCTTGGTGGTGCCATTCGGCGCCGTGTATTCGCGCAGCCAGGCGAGTGGCATCATCGGATTGTTTTTCGAGCCTTCCAGGTTCTTCGAGGCCGGGTCCAGCGACTCGGTCACCGCGCCGCGGAGCAGGATGGTGGCGGCGGCTTGATCGAGATTCGCGACGCCATAAACATCGGAATCACCGAAAATCTCACCAACTCCATTGAGCACCTCGTGCTTGGCATTGGCCGTCTCGATGAAACTGCGCGTGCCCTCGACCTTATGTTTGCCGTGGTGGTTCACCCATTTTTCCCCGAGGATCTTGAGCCCGAAATCCGCCCATTTGAAATCACCCGTTTTGGCACCGCCAGTGAACGCGTGGGTGGCGGTCCGGAAACCGATCACCGGCTTCCCGGCATTAAGGTAAGCCGCGAATTTGGCGATCTGGTCGTCCGGCAACTGCCGGAAGCGCGTGCCGATGATCATCAGGTCCGCCGAATCCAAGGCGACGGTGCCTGGGATGTTTTTCTGGAAATTCGGGTCGATGTAGCCGCCGTCCGGGTTGATCGCGAACAGAACCACACAGTCGAATCCGTGCTTTTGGCTGAGGATCTTGGCGAGCATCGGGCAGGATTCCTCACTGCGGTATTCCTCGTCGCCGGAAATGAGGACAATTTTTTTACCGTTGGAGGTTCCGGGTTTGGCAGGGAGGCTCAGCCAGTCGGCCGCATTTGCGGGCAGACAGCCTAGAGTCAATGCAGCGAAAGACATCAGAATTGAGCGGGATTTGAAAGTCTGGGTCATGGGGTTCCGCCGGATACGCAACAAGTGGCGAAGTCTTTCGTCGCCTTTTCGCGAATAATGGGGAATGATGAAGCGCGGACAAGATTATCCATCAAGGTGAGAGTCGTTCGATGTTCCAGGAGTCATCGCCGCGCCGGTAGAGAAACCGGTCGTGCAGTCGTGCCGGACCGCCTTGCCAGAATTCAATCATCTGCGGCACCACCCGGTAGCCGCCCCAGAACGAAGGCAGCGGGATCTCCCCATGGGAAAATTTTTCCTTAATTTCCGCCAGCTTCTGCATCAGGAATTTCCGGGAAGTGATGACTTCACTTTGGTTCGACACCCAAGCCCCGATCTGCGATTCCCGCGGGCGGGAGGCGAAATACTTGAGTGACTCGGCAGTGCTGATTCTCTCGACCACTCCCTGCACGATGACCTGGCGCTCCAGCGTGATCCATGGAAATAGCAGGCTCACCCGCGGGTTTTGCTCCATTTGTTTCGCCTTGCGGCTGCCGTAGTTGGTGAAAAACACGAAGCCGTGGGTGTCGTAGTATTTCAGGAGTACGGTGCGCTGATAGGGCATCCCGGATTCGTCCACAGTGGCTAATGTCATCGCGTTCGGCTCGTGGAGGCCGAGTTCGGTCGCTTGCGCGAACCACTCGGCAAACTGGGAGACGGGGTCGGCCCCCATTTCCTCGCGCTTCAAGCCACGGTCGGAATATTCTTTGCGGAAATCGGCTAGGTCCATGGCCCAGTGGTAAACGGGCGAAACAACCCGCGCAAGGTTCACCGTCGGGAACCAAAGACTTGCAGCCGGGCCGGATGCGGGAAAACTGCATGGCAGGTCAGCCTTTCCTCCTGTCATGCCATTCCTCCACCCGGACACATCCGAACCATCCCGCCTCGGAGGAAAAGGCGGGGCCTTGGCGAGGCTGGCTGAGCTTGGATTCGAAATCCCCGCCTGGTTCGCCGTGCCGCCCGAAGCATCGTGGACCTCCGCCGAACTCGAAAACTCCATCAGCCTGCTAGGCCAAGGGCCCTTCGCCGTCCGCTCGTCCGGCACTCAGGAGGACGGCGCGGGGCATTCCTTCGCCGGTCAATTCGAGAGCCACCTCGAAGTCCCTGCTACGGAAGTCGCCGGAAAAATCGCGGCCGTCCGCGCCTCCTCACAAACCGCCGCCATCCTCACCTACTGCCGCGAGCGCGGTCTATCCGCTCCGTCCGCGCCCACCGTCCTCGTCCAGCGCATGATTGCGCCGCGCTGCGCCGGAGTCGCCTTCAGCGCCGATCCCGTCTCGGGAAGCCGCGGCGTCGCGGTCGTTTCCGCCGTCTCCGGCACCGGCGAAAAACTCGTCTCCGGCGAGGTCGATGGCGAAACCTGGAAAATCACCCGCTCCGCCGAAATCCTCTCCCAGCCGGAAAACCCGCTCCTATCTGTCACCGACGCCATCGCCGTTTCCACCCTCGCCCGCCAGTGCGAAACCGCCTGCGGCCGGCCCCAGGACATCGAGTGGGCCATCGACGCATCCGGAAAACTCTGGCTGCTCCAGTCCCGCCCCATCACCACGCTCGGGCTCACGCCCGATCCCGCTGACACCCTGCGCGTCTGGGATAACAGCAACATCGCCGAGAGCTACGGCGGCGTCACCACCCCGCTAACATTTTCCTTCGCCCGCCGGATTTACGAATCAGCCTACCGCGAGTTCTGCAAGCTCATGTCCGTGCCGCCCGACCGCATCGAGCGCTCGGAAGACGTCTTCCCGCAAATGCTCGGGCTCATCCGCGGCCGGGTTTACTACAATCTTGTTAGCTGGTATCGGGTGCTCGCCCTGCTCCCCGGCTTCCAGCTCAACCGGGGATTCATGGAGCAAATGATGGGCGTCCGCGAGCCGCTGCCGGATGAAATCGTCCGAAAAATCATCGCCGAAAACACCGGCAGCCGTCTCGCCGACACCTTCGCCCTCGTCCGCACCTGCGCCGGTCTCGTTCGCCAGCTCACCGGCCTGCCGAAACAAATCGCCCGCTTCCAAGTCCGCCTCGACACCGCGCTCGCCGCCCCGCCGCTGCCGATTCCGCAAATGAGCGGCGAGGAACTCGTCGCCCACTACCGCGATCTCGAAAGCCAGCTCCTTAAAAAATGGGATGCCCCGCTCGTCAACGACTTCTTCGCCATGATCTTCTACGGCGTGCTCCGTAGTTGGTGCGTCAAGTGGCTCGGCGACGCGTCCGGCACCCTGCAGAACGAACTTTTGCTGGACGGCGGCGAAATCATCAGCGCCGAGCCGCCCCGGCGCATTATAAAAATGGCCACCCTCGCCGCCACTCATCCCGGACTGGCAGCAACACTCGCCGATCCGGAAATCCCACCCCATCGGAAAATCGCCGCCCTCAAACAAGCCCCGGATCTAGCCGCCGCATTCGAAAACTACCTCACCGACTTCGGCGACCGCTGCCTCGAAGAACTCAAACTCGAAAGCCCCACCGTCCGCGACGATCCCGCCAGCCTGCTCATTTCCATCGGCGCAATGGCAACCCGCCCCCCCACCGTGACACAGGCATTCCTGCCTGTTCTTCCTGCGCCAATTCCAATCCTCAAGCGCCCCATCTTCAACCACGTCCTCCGCCAAGCCCGCGAGCGCGTCCGCTCCCGCGAAAACCTCCGCTTCGAGCGCACCCGCCTGTTCGGCCGCGTCCGCGCCATCCTCCGCGAACTCGGC
>JBGSTM010000091.1:0-13874 GCA_041736495.1 Akkermansiaceae bacterium | reverse complement strand
ACTTCAAGGATCTGTGGAAAGTGTTTGTACCTTGTGCAATGTGCGCGGCAGTTGCGTTAGGAGTGATGTGGAGTGTGTTGCAAGACACCGAAGTCGTGCAGGATCGTCTGCTCAACGAGGAAAATGTGACCGGACGTGTCGACAGATTTATTTGGTCGGCGGAGCGATTCTTGGAGCGTCCGTTGATTGGACGGGGGCCCGGCGCCTTGGACGATTTGATGCGCAACCATGCGTCGCCGGAACGCATGGCGGCCATGATCGAGCAATCGGAAAAATCCGCCAGGGTTTCGACGATCGGCACCCTGGTCGAATCCGCCCAGCAGCGGGTCGAACAGCGCGATTACAAGGGCCGCAAGCAGGTGCTGGATTTCGACGACGTGATGAACCTGCAGCGCGAGATCGTTTACGGTTACCGCAACGAAGTCCTAACAAACGAGGATCCCCGCCGGATGGTTCATGACATCATCGAGGAAACCATTCCCTCAAAAGTCCAACAGCATCTCGCAGATGGTGATCCCTACCATCCTGACTACGGCCCATTGCTCCACTCGTTCCAATCCGGATTTTCCGTCAGTCTGGCGCCGGAGGATCTCGCGGGCCTGAATGGCGAAGGCATCGCCGGGCTGCTGGTGGAGAAAGTCCGGGAAGCCTACGAAACCCGCGCCGAAAGACTGCCGCCCGAATTGCTCGACCAGGAGGAGCGCCGGATGATCCTCGCCGCCATCGACCGGCAATGGCAGGAACATCTCGAAGCCATGGACGAGCTCCGTGAAGGCGTCTATCTACGCGCCCAGGGCCAGAAAGATCCGTTGGTCGAGTATAAGAACGAAGCCTACGACCTCTTCACCAGCCTGATGGACGGAATCAAACAGGAAGCCCTCCGGAACCTGATTCATTCCGCCGCCAACCTCGAAGCATTCCTTGCACAGCTCCAGCAGACTCCGAATCGGAAAGTTAGAATCTGATCAAATCCTCTGCTCTTCCCCGCTTTCTGGCTGCTCCGGCACCTCCGCAAAAGGATCTATCAGAGCGTCGCGCACCAGGTCCTCGTCCACCACCCGGGCCAGCACGGTCACCTGATCCCAGCCGAGAAGCCGGGTGTTGCCCTTGGGAACGAGCACCTGTGTGTCGCGGGTGATCAGGGTGATCACCGCGCCCGGCGGGAGCTGGAGATCGCGGATTTTCGGCCCGGGCGTCCCTTTCGGATCGGGGAGATCCACCACGACGAGGTCGAGGTCGCTCCTGGCCATGGTGACAAGTTCGAGGGCGTAGCGCTGCATCGGCCGCGACGGCGTGGACAGCCTCAGCCAGCGGGCGACCGTGCCCAGCGTGGAACCCTGGATGGAAACCGATAGAATCACCGCGAAAAACACCAGGTTGAAGACATCCTCCCCCACCCCCAAGCCGGCAGCTAACGGATAGGTGGCGAGAACGATGGGCACCGCGCCGCGCAACCCCGCCCAACTGCTGAAAATCTTGTCGCGCGAGCTGATTCCCATCCCCACAGTTCCCAGCCAGACGGCAACGGGCCGCGCCACGAAGGTGAGCACGAGGAACAAGATCAACCCGTCCACCCACAAGGTGGACCAGCGGCTGGGGAAAACCAGCAGGCCCATCAGCACGAACACGCCGATGTTGGCGATGGTCGCCAGAGCGCCGGAAAAATTGCGGACGCCCTGTTTGTAGATGAAGTGCCGGTTTCCCATCACAAAACCCGCCGTGAAAACCGCCAGCATGCCGCTCGCCTTGCATTGCTCCGCTACGCCGTAGGTGAGCATCACCACACCCACCAGCATCACATAATAATATCCCCGGTCCTGCGGATTCAGGCGGTTGAAAATCGCCACCGCGCCTTGTGCCAGCAACCAGCCGATCGCCGGTCCTGCGGTGAATTTCCAAAGGAAAATTCCGATTGCCGACAGACCGAGCGGCTCTCCCGAGGCGAGCGACTCGACCGCCAGCATGGTGAGTAGGATAGCCATCGGGTCGTTGGCCGCGCTCTCGATTTCCAGCGTGGTTGCCAGGCGCGGCGGCAGCGAATGGCGGCGCAGGATTGAAAAAATCGCCGCCGCGTCGGTCGAGGAGATGATGGCTGCTAGAAGGAGCGATTTTTCGTAAGACCAGCCGAGCACGCCCCAGAGAATTCCGAACGACGCCACCGCCGTCAGCACGACTCCCCAGGTGGCCAGCCCGCCGGCGGGCAGCGCGACCGCTTTGAAATCGCCATGTTTCGTCGAGAAGCCGCCTTGGAACAAAATGAACACCAGCGCCAGATTGGCGACCTGGTTGGTCAGCGCGACGTCTTCGAAATACCACACGTTGAGCACATCGCTGCCAAACAGAATTCCGGCTCCCAAAGCCACCAGGATTACCGGCACGCTGAAGCGGTCCAGCCAGACTGAAGCCAGAACGACCAAGATGAGGAGAACGGGGATGATGATGTAGGCGATGTCCATCGGCGTCCGGCGGGAAAAAACGAGTCAACGAAAATGGAGCCGGCGGGGCAACCCCTATGAATCCCAATGGTAAAAACGCACGGCTCCAAAAGTTTTCATTTAGACACCTTCTGCAAACGGGGCTATCTCGCCCACGTGCACGACTTGTCCCTCATTTCCACCATCGCGGCGGCGTTCACGGCCGCATGGTTGTTAGGACTGCTGACCCAGTGGCTCAAACTCTCGCCCATCGTCGGCTATCTGTTGGCGGGCGTGCTCATCGGGCCGCATACGCCCGGGTTTGTGGGCGACGTGCACATCGCCACCCAGCTGGCGGAGGTCGGAGTCATTCTGCTGATGTTCGGCGTGGGTCTGCATTTCCACCTCAAGGATCTGCTCGCCGTGAAAAACGTCGCCATCCCGGGCGCGGTGGGACAAAGCCTGATCGCGACGATCCTGGCGATGATGATCTTCTCGGCATTCGGCTTGCCGCTGAAGACCGGCATGGTGCTCGGAATGGCAATGGCGGTGGCCAGCACCGTGGTCCTGATGCGGGTCCTGATGGACGCCGACGTGCTGAACTCCCGGCAGGGCCATGTGGCGGTCGGATGGCTGATCGTGGAAGACATTTTCACGGTGATCCTGCTCGTGCTGATCCCGGTGCTAGGCACGCAGGCTGGAATGGAAGCCCCGGCGGGATCGTTCTGGGGGACGCTGGGCATTGCACTGGTGAAACTTGTGCTGCTGGTCACCATCGTGATGGTGGCGGGTGCGAAAATCGTCCCCTGGGTGCTGGTGCGCGTCGCCCGGCTGCGTTCACGGGAGCTCTTCACCCTAACGGTCCTCGTTTTTTCCGTGGCCATCGCCGCCGCTTCCTACTTCTTTTTCGGCGCGTCCATGGCATTGGGTGCCTTCCTCGCCGGCATGGTGGTGGCGCAATCGCCGGTTAGCCACCAGGCCGCGGCGGATGCCCTGCCGCTGCGGGATGCCTTCGCGGTGTTGTTTTTCGTATCGGTCGGGATGCTGTTCGATCCCGCGTTTCTGATCGTACAACCGTTGATGGTCGCCGCGGCGCTCGGCATCATCCTCATCGCGAAACCACTCGCCGCGCTGTTGATCGTGGCGGTCCTCGGACACTCCGTCCGCACCGCGCTAACCGTGGCGATCGGGCTCGCGCAGATCGGCGAGTTCTCCTTCATTCTATCCGAACTGGCGCGTTATCACGGATTGATGCCGGATGCGGGTCACAATGTGCTCGTGGCCTCGGCCATCATTTCCATCACCTTGAACCCGCTGATTTTCCGCTCGCTGCCGAAGATCGAGGACTGGCTGAAAAAACGTCCCGTCTTATGGCGCCTGCTCAACGGTCGGGCCGAACGAAAGGCAGCATCCATGAACCTTGTCCAAAGCGGTCCCTCCCATTCCGCCGAGGATGGAAAACGTCTGGCCATCGTCGTCGGCTTCGGTCCAGTCGGCCGTTCCGTCCACCGCGCGTTGACGGATGCGGGCCTGTCCACCGTCATCATCGACATGAACATGGACACCGTCACCGCGCTCCATGCCGAGGGTCAGGCGGCGATTTTCGGCGACGCCTCCAACCAGAGAGTTCTCGAACAGGCCGGTGTCGGGCGCGCCTCGCATCTCATCGTCACCCTGCCCGACGCCTCCCACCGGGCGGCGGTCATCACCGCAGGCAGGAGTCTCAGCGAAATCGTTAGAATCGTCGTCCGCGCCCGTTATCTCCGGGAACGCGAGGATCTGGAACGCAGCGGAGCGTCCACCGCCGTCTTCGAAGAAGCCGAGGCCGCGGTCGCGCTCGCCCGCTTGGTCCTGGCCGACACCGGCGTCCACCGCCAGGCCGCCGAGAAAAAACTTCAGGACATCCGTCTCCAACTCATCACCGACAATTTCGCCACCATGCGGTCGCAACGGGTTGCCTCGGTGATGGTGCCCTGGTCCCGGGTCGGCTGGCTGTCCGCCGGAGCCAGCGGGCAGGTCGTGCTCCAACAGATCGCACTGGATCGGTTTTCCCGCTGGCCGGTGGTGGATCCCAGGAGCCGGCGGCCCACCGGCTATCTGCTTGCCAAGGACCTCATTTCCCACGCCGGTGATGGTGATTGGACCAGCCTCATCCGACCGCTCACCTCCATACACCCGGACGACAGCATTGACTCCACGCTCACCCGCATGCAACAGGAAGGCGCCAGCATCTATCTGATCGAGGACGGCGGAGTCATCCTCGGACTTGTCACGCGGGAGGACATCTTGGAGCAAGTCGTCGGGCAGCTTGAGGATGAGGATGATCACGACAAGCCGCTTCTTTTATCGGACGCCATCGCAAGGGGAGGCATCGTCAGCGAAATGGAGGCGGCCAGCCGCGATCAGGCGATCCAAGAACTCATCTCCTCCATCCCCAGCAACCGCCTGCCGATGGGAATCGGTGCCACGCAGCTGGCGGATCTGGTGTTCGCCCGCGAGGAGGAGATCTCCACGGATCTGGGCAATGGCATCGCCATCCCGCACGCCCGCTGCCCGGGTCTGGCCGCGCCGTTGGCGGTCCTCGGCCGATCCAAGAACGGCGTCCTCTATTCCTCCGAAGAAAGCGAACGGGTGCACCTGTTATTCCTGCTGGTCACTCCCACCGATCGGCCCGAAAGCCAATTGGCGCTGCTCAGACAAGTGGCCCGCCTCGGCGACAAGGAGGCCTCCCGCGACTCCCTGATGAACGCCGAGTCACCGGCGGAACTGTTGGAGTTCATCCGGAAACGGTCCACCCAAAGCGGTGAGAGTTCATGAGAGGAACCGGCACCGGGAAGCGAAAATGGGAGGAGAAAATGGGCGGCGGGTTGTGGTTTGCAACACGAGTGTCGCAGGCTATTCTAGTGCCAGAGGGGCAGGCGGAATGACTCATATCTTGGCAAGAAGGATTGAGAAACACGGAACCCACCGAATATGCGGAAAGTAAACAAACTAAAATGATGGCGTCATACATCTTCCCGGCCAATTCACCTCTCCTGCCCGCTGGATTCTCCGTGTTCCCGTGAACCATGGTTTTCAATTCTCCCTTCACAATCCCGGAAAAACTTCCGATCCAGCGACTGGAATTGGATTGCTTCCAAGATTTCGTTTGGATAGTTCCGCTCCGGACCGCTGAGATCGGCCAGCGTGCGGGCAACCTTGAGAATCCTGTCATGCGACCGGGCGGAGAAGTTCATTTCCTCCATCGCATGCTCGAGATAGCTGCTGCCTTCGTTAGTTAACTGGCAGTCTTGGCGGACCTGGCGGGAATCCCCCATCGCCTCCGAGCGGCACAGCCAAACCTCACCGAATCCGCAGTGCCCGATAAAACGAATCAGGCAGTATCCATCCACGATCCGGGCATTGGGAGGGATTTCATTCGTTGGAAATTGCCTCTGGAATCTCCATGATCATGGCGAACGGAAATGGCGGTCCACATTTCGAATCAAGAATTGAGCTTGCTTCAATGACCAGATGTACGGGCTTGCCCATCCGGGGGGGGTCCGCAGCAGAAACTCGTCATTTCGCGGAATACAGGCGCCTTCGCGCTACCAGGACCGATCCAAAACCAAAACTCTGCAAAATATCCAGATCTTCAAGTCTCTTATTGTGAAAGAGTGCCGCCGGCCGGACTCGAACCGGCACGCCATTGCTGACAACAGATTTTAAGTCTGGGGTGTCTACCATTCCACCACGGCGGCAACTGTCCCAGCCGCACGAGTCGGCTGGGCACCGAGTAACGCTCAATCTCGCGGGCACGTCTAGCTCAGGCTGTCCATGGTGCGAAATTTTTCACCTTACGGTCAGCATGAGGAAACAAAATCCAGCGGCAGCACGAGCCTTGCGACGGTCCCCCCACCCTCCGCGGGTTCGAGCGTGATCGAGCCACCGTGGAGCTCGGCGGTTTCCTTGACGAGAGTGAGGCCCAGGCCGGTGCCCTTGCGCTTCGAGGCATGGTGACGCAGGGAGTAAAAGCGGTCGAACACCTTCTCGCGGGCATAATCCGGGACGCCGGGGCCATGGTCTCGAATGGTTAGGGTGACACTTTCTCCGGAATATCCCACCCTGATTGCGACCACACCGCCTGGCGGCGAGAAATCGATGGCATTTTCCAGCAGATTCGTGACGGCGGCGCGGAGAATAAAGGAGTCCCCGCACAGCGCGACGGGTGATCCCGACGACTCATACCGGAGAGAAACACCGGCAACCTCTGCCAGCGGACGGGCCTGGTCGATGGCTCGGGTGACGATGGCTTGGAAATCCAGCTCTTCGGGCGCTTCCAAACTCGCACGCCCCTCGATCGCGGAGAGCTCCAACAGACGGTTGATCAACCGCTCGCTGCGGGCTGTCTCCGCACGGATGTTTTCAAGGAACCGCTTGCGGTCTTCGACCGGCATTTCCTCGTCCAACAACTCGGCAGCACCGCGGATCGCAGCGAGTGGACTCTTCATTTCGTGGGTCAGTGTCTGGATGTAGCGTTCCGCATAACGGCGGCCCTCCAGCACGTCGCGCATCGAGTCGAGCGCGTGGGCCAGGGTATTGACTTCCCGGCCGATGCCGATCTTCGGCTTGGGCGGCCGTTCGCCCCGCTCGATGGCACGGGCGTAATCGGTGATTTTACCGAGCGGGTGGAACAACCACAGGAACACCGCGGCGATGAGAAACAGGATCCCGCCGCCGATGAGCGCACAAGCGATGTAAATGATGCGGCGGCGCTCGCGCACCAGCGGCAGGACATCCGCCTGCTGTTTGAACACCGTTAGGACCCCGTCCGGCTTCTTCGGATCGCCGACCGGAGCGGCGACGTAAAGCACCGAAGTGGAGGAATCGCTCTCCAGATCCCGGCTGCTGCGAGCTCCGTAGTGTCCTGCGAGCGTCAACGCCACATCCCGCTTTGCCAGATAGTTGTCACCTTCGCGGCTGCCGTTCTCGGAATCGAAAATGACGATACCCCTGGAGTCTGTCAGATAGACATGGATTCCGACCTTGCGCTTCATGTGGTCGTAGATCCGCGCTTCGAGCACCCTGCCGTGCGCTCCGGTGAAAGCCTCGCGCAGCTCTTCCGCCTTCAAGTCGTGCGCGGTCAAGTCCTTCTCCACGATTTCCGCCAGCAGGTTCGCCGTATCCACCATGACTTCCTCCGTACCCTGGAAGGTCTGCGGCTCGACCTCCGCCAGAAAATGCCGCGCCAGTTGATAGAAACCCAGCGTGATGATGAACGCGATGAAAAACAGGGTGACGCGGGTGAATCGCATGGAACTACAGGGAAAGCAGATAGCCGAGTCCGCGGCGGGTCTGGATGAGATCCTCGGCACCGACGCGCACCGCCCGCAGCTTGGCTCGGATGGATTTCACGTGGGCGTCGATGGTCCGGTCGGTGACGGCTCCGGGGTCCTGCCATGCGTGTTCGAGGAGCTGGTCGCGGGTGAAGACGCGGCCCGGTTTTTCCAACAGAACGAGCAGCAGCTTGTACTCGTGCGCGGTGAGATCGAGCTGCTCGCCGTGGCAGTGGATGCGCATGGCGGAGTGGTCGTGATGCAGGATTTTCCCATCCATCGGGCCGGGCTCGTTCAGGGGTGCGGGTGCCTGCGAGCGGCGCAGGATGGCCCGCACGCGCGCGACGATCTCGCGGGGGGAAAACGGTTTGGTCACGTAGTCGTCACCACCGAGTTCCAAGCCGAGAATCCGGTCCACCTCACCGTCGCGGGCAGTTAGGAACAGCACGGGAATCGACGAGGTCTCGCGCAAGCGGCGGCACACGTCCAGCCCCGTCATGTCGGGCAGGCCGATATCGAGGATGGCGAAGTCGAATTTTTCCCGACCCGCCGCCGCAAGCGCGTCCGCGCCAGTCAGGGCATGGGTGACTTCGAAGCACTCGGTGCCGAGCGCGTAAACGAGCGTATCGGCGATGGCCGGTTCATCTTCAACCAGTAGGACGCGGGGCATTGCTGGATTTGAGCCCGTCCCTGTGAAATGCCAATGAAGAAAGCGTGAAATTTCAGGCGATCTCCCGGCGGTTGAGAATCCCGTCGATCAACGCGCTGCGGGTGTCGATGCGGGTGGTCACCCGCTTGGCCGAGGGGCTGGCGGCAATTTCGCGCAGGCGCATCAGTCTCCGACCGCCGGATTGGGCGTCGTAGCTGTTGAAGCCGATCCTGAAGCGCCGATCAATCGGTACCGGTTCACCCTTGTGGAGAAAACGAGTGGGCCGGCCCTCCTTGTCCAACTCCAGATCGAACGGCCAGAGCGAGCGGTCGGATTTGTATTCCTGCCCGTCTTCGCGGACGATTTCGATCAGCTCCGAAGCGCTGACTTCGGCAATGGTGAGGAGATTTTCATAGGGGAGCATTTTCCAACAGTCGGCGACCGTGAGTTCTCCCGCCGGAACGTCGCCGGTGCCGAAGGTGCCATGGAAAACGCCATCGACCGGCGTATTGTTCCGTTGCAGGGCTTCGCTGAAAAACTCGCAGAAAAGCTGCGTGAGACGGCTGTTCCGGCCACTTCCCGGGATCACTCGGGTGGCGACTCCGACCTTGCGGGCCATTTGCTCTGTGGCTTTTTTCAACTCGGGCTGGGCAAGCTCCATGACCACGGGATCCAGATCGAAGCGCTTGTCCATGAGCAGGGTGAACGCCCGGCGCTGGACAAGCTTGCGGGAATCCAGATCGAAGGTCAGGTCGACACGCCCGCAGTTGATGCCATGGTAGCTGGCCTGGGTGCAGAGCACTCCGCCCAGATCCCACGACGGCTGGTCCTGATGGGTGTGACCTGCTAGAAAGACGTCCACGCCTGCGTTCGCGTTCAGGATTTCGCGGACCGGGTTGGCGAAATCATCTTCCTTCCGGTAGCCCATGTGACCCATGACGACGATGGCGTCCGCCTTTGCGGCGCGGGCTTCGGTGATCGAGCGCCTGAGGGATTCCCCCGGATCCGTCACGGAAACGCCGCCAAGCGTTTCGGGTGCGAGCCAGTAAGGCAGGCCGGGAGTGACGAGACCTATCAGCGCGATTTTAAATCCGCCGACCTCCTTGATGATCCAGGGTTTCACGCCCTGCCACGCGCCCTCGAAGGAGCCGGGAGATTTTCCGCCACGCTCAAGATTTCCGGTTAGGACGGGTGATTTCGAGAGGCTGAGGTTGGATCCGAGAGTCTCCGACCCCCAGTCGAAGTCATGGTTTCCGAGGGTCCACGCGTCGTAGCCGAGGCGGTTGAAGAGCCCGATCATCAGCTTGCCGCCGTTCACCAGGCTTTCCGCGGTTCCTTGATAGACATCGCCGATATCGACCAGCAGCGAGTCCGGAGATTCGTTGCGCCATTGCCGGATACATGTCGCGCAGCGGGCGAAACCACCGACGTCCGGCATCCCTCCGTAGGTCTGCGTCGGAAGGATGTGGCCATGAAGGTCGGTGGTGTGGAAAATGGAAATCGTTCTGCCCTTGTCATTCCCCGCCCCGAATCCCATGGCGGTCGCACCGAGCCAGGCGCTGGTGCCGGTAAGAAACTGCCGCCGGGTCTGCATGAATCCGCTCATGCGGACAAGTTGCCTGGATTGGGAACAAAGGCAAGCCGGCGAATTTCACGGCTTGCCGGAATCTCGGCAAGCCGCATTCTACGCACCGGATCATGCCGCTTTTTTTCCTCATTCTTGCGTGTGCCTTGTGGGCCGTGAGCTTTCCCTTGGTGAAGGTGTTGCACCTGGAGCAATCGGCACGACTGCCCGGGGCATCGAGTGTGTTTCTTTCCTCGTGGATGCAGTTCGCGCGCTTCGGGCTTGGGGCGTTGATGTTGCTGCCTTTCGTGATGGGAAGGAAGCGCCCTACCCGGAAGGAAGTGCATCAGGGACTGATTCTCGCCTTCTGGGGAGGGTCCGGCATGTGGCTGCAAGCGGATTCACTTGCCTATACCGACGCCTCCACCTCCGCCTTTCTCACACAAGCCTATTGCATATTCCTGCCGCTGTGGGCCTGCCTGCGAACCCGCCGTTTGCCCGGCTTGAGGGTGGTCGCGGCAACTTTGCTGGTCATCGCCGGAGGAGCCGTTCTATCAGGATTCGGACCCGACAACCTCAAACTCGGGCGAGGGGAAATCGAAACCCTCTGTGCCGCATTCCTGTTCACGTTCCAGATTCTGGCGCTGGAAAATCCCCGCTTTGAGGGAAACCGCGGCACGCCGGTCACCTTCGTCATGTTTCTCGGGATCGCCGTCCTGTTCGTGCCCGTGACCGCGATTGTCGCGCCTGATCTGGCGAGTTGCATTGCCGCCGGGGCGTCGTTCGAATCCTTCATAATTGTCGCGGCACTGGCATTTTTCTGCTCGGTCGGAGCCTATCTGCTCATGAACATCTGGCAGCCGCGCGTACCGGCGACCGAAGCCGGACTCATTTACACGATCGAGCCGGTCTTCACCGCCGGCTATGTCCTGTTCCTTCCGGCGATGCTCGGAGCGTTCATCGGTGGAACTTACGCCAACGAGTCACTCACCGCCTCAATGCTGATCGGCGGAGCACTGATCGTCGGGGCCAACGGGCTCATGCAATGGAAACGACCACCCCATCTGCCTCCAGCCGGGCCGGTTCCGTGACGCGGGACACCGCTCACTCAAAGTCGAAGTTTTTCCGCCGGGTCGGCAGCAGCTTGAAGCGACCGCCGTTCATGCGCCGGATGGGATCGAATACGGAATCCATGCCCAAGGATTTGATCTCGCACACCTGCGCCATCAACTCGCCAAGACGGCCTTTTGGAAAACCGCGTTCCTGGAACCAGCACAGATACTCCATCGGAAGATCCATGATGGGCACTCCGGCCGGTGGATAGGCCTTGATCCCGAATTTGCCGAACGGGATCCGCGTTTTTCCGATCTCGATGAGAAGATTGCGGAAATCCTCGCGATCGACTTCGGGGATATCCGCCACAGGAACCGGCTAGTTTTTCGCAGTCGCCGGGGCGGCAGGCTTCGGAGTGTTCGTCTTGAGAGCGGCTTCGGTTTGTCCCTTGAACCAGGATTCGTAAGGCTCCTTGGTCATCACTTCCATCGATCCCACCATGTTCGCATGGCCCTCGCCACAAAGCTGTCCGCAGACGACGAAGGTTTCCAAAGGCTTGATCGGGGTGAACCACATCGGAATTTCGCGCCCCGGGATGGCATCCTGCTGGATCCGCATCGGCTTGATCGCATAGTTGTGAATCAGGTCCTTGGTGCCGATGTTGAGCACGGCGGGTTGATCGACAGGCAGCTTGAGAATCGGGCTTGTGAAGTCATCCAGAGCGTTGGGGTCGGTATAGTCGATTCCGAGATCGTTGGAGCCGGAAATGAGATGAGGATCCACCCGGCCGAACTTCATGTCGGCACCGGGATAGTGGTAGGTCCAGCCGAACTGCCAGCCAACCACCCGCACGCGCACCGGATCCAGCTTCTCCACGCTCTTCCAGCTGTCCACACGCTCGGCCCAAAGAGGAAATGCGAATCCCAGAAGCAGCACGGCTTCCACGATGATCACGCCGATTTCCAGGTGACTGGACAGATGGCTCCTCACGCCGGTATAGGAAGCCTTGGGATTGTTCTTATGCCAGAAACGGAAAATGCAATAGAAGAAGAACAAGGTCCAACCGACGAACAACGCGATCATGAACCAGTGGACAACATCGATCATGTGGTCCACTTGGCCGCCATGTGCGGAGAAGTTCTCGGGGATACCTAGAAATTTGGAAGGGCTCATAGGAGTGAAATTCTAATTCAAAAAACAATGATCAGCGGACCGGTTCCGGACGGCGGAAATCATCGGAAAGTTCGGGATCGAAATTTTCCCTTTCCCTGCGGGCAATCCGGATCATGCAAACAATGATGCCGCCAAGCACTGCGAGAATGACCGCCAAGAGGAAGAAGATCGACCAGCCTGCGGCATCTCCCCCGCCTTCAATCATGCTAACACGGCAAGTCGAGCAGGCGATCATCGGGTATAGGAAATTCATGGTAATCATCTCTTACAGTTGGTTGGATTCTGCCGATCTCAAATGTGAATCCGGGTGAATTTGCGATAAAAACAAACCCCATAAACCGGCATCAGCAAGGCACCCAGGACTCCCACCACACCGAGAACAGTCGCCATGGTAGAGGGCTCGGGTGCAAGCACGAAGGACCACAGCGCCAGGAACAGGAATAGCAGGGTGCTGACGGTCACGAAGACGATATGGAAACCTTTGAGCGACATGGTGATTAGATAGGTTGGTTGACTCTCGAAGGGGAACTCAACGCAGTGACGGTGAAACCAGAATCAATGGTGTTTTCGACTCCTTGCCGTAAAACAGGGGATCGTGGATCGGGTCGAACACCGCAAGAGCGGTGAGAAACGCCAAGCTGCAAACCATGCAGAGACCGGAAGCGAACAACCAGTAAACCGCCTTTTTCTCATGGTTGAGGTGCATGAAGATGAATGCAACCAACGCGGCTTTCGTCGAGGCGATCGCCAGACCAAGGATCGCGTCCCACTTGTCGAAGCCATGCCTTCCGACATCGAGCGCAGGCACGGTCGCCACCAGTACCGTGATGATGGTGCCAACAAAGAGCACCCCACCCACGAAAAGGTAGGTTCGGACGGACTTCTTGATTGCTTCAGGGGTATCGGCCATTGAATTGGGAGTGTGATTTGAAAATGGGCTGTTACATCAAATAGAGGATCGGGAACACAAAGATCCAGACGAGGTCGACAAAGTGCCAGAACAGACCGCCGACTTCCACCCGGTTGGCAAGCCACTCGGGATTTGAGAGATACATCTTCCGTCCGAAAAACAAGTAATACGCGAGAACCAGCGCTCCACCGATGACGTGCAGCCCGTGAAGACCCGTGATGGTGAAATAGAGTGCGTAATAGGTATTCCAAGCCGGGGTGAACTTTGAAGCGAAGCCAACCTGTTCGCGGGGTACGGAAAGCTCGGGGAAAGTATCCTTCTCGGCACGACCGGCGTAGTCCGGACCCATGAAATGCTCCTTCAAAGCGATCTGATGCTTGTCACGGTCCACGCCGTTCGCCTTGGCGACCATGTCCGTCCAACCGATCCGATAGCGCTCCTTGAAGGTGGGCTCGCGGTTCGGCTTTCCGGTTTTTTCATCGACTCCATAGTCGTCGATGAGCCGTTTCTCGATCAATGCGACCTGGGCCTTGTTCCACTCCCAGGCATCTTTGGCAAACGGGTGAGTCTTGACCAGCCATGAGTTGTCAATCGCGACGATGGGATCCACACCTCTCTCGACGGCCTTCATCGCAAGGTGCTGGAAGTCGATGGCGTCCACGTTGTGGAAGCCCATCGGGCTGTCGAGCAGCTTGCCGTCAACCACCGTATCGTCGCGCAGTCTTGACTGGCCGTCCGCCTCCCTGATGTCGCGGGGAAGGAACTCAAAGCGAGCGGGAGGATCCACGGTGAATGC
>JBGSTM010000013.1:0-3582 GCA_041736495.1 Akkermansiaceae bacterium | reverse complement strand
GCGGTCGCGGTCATCGCGGCGCGGCGGGCGCTCGTCGCCGCCGGAAAAGGTCTTGGGTTTGCGCTCCGGCGTGTCGCCGGCGTCGCGTGCCCAAGCAGGTCCGAGGGCAAAGCTGGACAAGAGGCTGCTCAATGGGTCGTTTTCAGAATCACTCACGGCGCGCAGTCTAAAGAGCGATTTTGGAAATGACAAACTCCGCTTGCAGCAAAATATCGGGTGTTTTCAGGCCGTCAGCAGGTCCAGAATGCGCCGGGTCGCACCGTCGTGCGCGGCGAGCACGGCGGACGCCTGACGGGTCATCACTTTTGCATTTTCCGGATCCAGCGCGGTAGCGACCGCCTGCGAGAGATCCGTGGAATCGCTCGCGGAGATGCAGCCGCCGCTTTCGATGAGACGGCTGGCGAGCGGTTGGAAATTCTCCATGTGCGGGCCGAACACCACCGGTTTTCCTGCTAGAACCGCCTCGCAGGGATTCTGGCCGCCGGTGGATAGGAAACTTTTCCCGATGATGACCACATCGGCGTGCGCCGTCCAGTCGCGGAGTTCGCCGGTGGAGTCGATGACAAGAACGTGGCGGCGATCACCGGTCGCCGCGAGTCCGGTGGATCTGAGTTTTACCAGAAATCCACCCTTCTCCAAATCAGCCACTACTTCCGCCCTGCGCTCGGCATGTCGTGGAACGATGACCGCCAGAGCGTCGGAATTTGCCTCGCGGATCGCCGCCGCGATGAACGCGTCCTCGCCGGAGTGGGTGCTGGCTGCTAGAACGACCGGGCGGTTTTTCCCGAAGGCATTCAGCATGTTTTGGAACTCCGGCCGCCGCGCGGGACGGGCTCCGCTGCCGGGGTCGAATTTCAAACTGCCGGTGTGATGGATTTTTTTCGCGTCGATCCCCAGTGTCTCCCAGATTTCCGCGTCTTCGGCTTCCTGGATCGCCACCGCGTCCAGCAGGCCGTAGATCGGCCGCAACCAGGGAGCGAATCGTTTGAAGCGCCCCGCAGACCGCGGCGACATGCGTGCGTTGACCAGGCTAACCGGGATGGAACGCTTCTGACAGGCTAACAAAAGATGCGGCCACACCTCGCCTTCGATCAGGACGATCTGCGAGGGCTCGAAGCGGTTGAGATAGCGCCGGACCATCGAAGGGAAATCCAGCGGGGAATAGGTGACGCGGAGCTCGGGGATGTATGCGGAAGTAGCGACGGCATGACCGGTGGCGGTGCCGGTCGCGAGGACGAAGCGGCGGCCAGGTTCTCTAACGAGCCACTCGCGGATCAGCTTCAGCGCGAGCATCGCCTCACCGACGCTCACCGCGTGGACATGCACCGCGCCGCAGGGTTCGTATTCGAGCGGTGAGGTGTAAATCGCCGCGCGCTCGCCCAGATGCGTGCCGAAACCACCGCGACGGAGCATTTTCACGATCCAACCGGGGAACGCCGCGATGAAGAGCAGCGGCAGGATGAGCCGGTAGAAGGTGAGGGCGGTTAGGAATCGCATGGCAGCAGGACGGGAAGTGTTACTTGGCGAGAGACGACTTACAGGTTTCGCAGAATTTTCCAGTCTCCGCATCGACCGTGGCGATACTTGATTCGGCGTCCTGCATCACACACCCGGGTTCCGGGCAATGTTCCAATCCGATGACGTGACCGACTTCGTGCACGACGATTTTCCGCAAGCGTTCGTTGCGCTGATGTTCATCGGCACCGCGGGCACCCAGTCGGAAGGTGGAAACCACGCAGGAGCGTCCGGCCACTTCTCCCAAGCCGAAGATTCCCCAGTCTTCGTGTTCTTCCTTCGTGGTGGAAATGTCTTTGGCGGTGATGCCCAAGACGATTAGGTAATTTTTATCAGTCTCTTGGTTCAGGTTGAGCAAAAGTTTTTCCGCCCGGTAGCGCCTGCGCGGGGCATACCAGGCCGCCTCGGGCAGTGGGCGGGCGGCGAGGATTTCGACTTTCCACCCATAGGCTTCTTCCAAACCTTTTTTGGCGACTTCGAGCGATCCCGCTTTCACGGTGTCCAGAGGTTGAATGGCAATTGACATCACCGCAGGATCTTTGGCGAGGGCGTGACCTGTCAGACAGCTGGCTAAGAGGAATCGAAGTGATTTCATGATAGGGATGTTGAATTGATCAGGTGCGCTGCTGGTAGAGGAGAATCGCGCTGCTGCCGTATTCGCGGCGCACGACAAGCGAGAAATCCCCGGATTCCGGAGACTTCTGGTGGGAGGAAATTTCCACGATGAACCAGCCTTCGGGTGCAAGTCGTGGCGGGATGAAGCCGCTTTGCAGGAGATCGGTGATGTGGTCCTTGTCGCCGTAGAATTTCCAATACGGTGGATCGGCGAAGATGAGGTCGTAGGTGGCGGAGTCGCGCTTGAGGAAGGTGGCGACCTCGGATTTCACGGCGTGGCCGCCGTCGAGCCGGGCTTTGGTGAGGTTTTCCTGGATGACGCTAACCGCCTGGCGGTGTTCGTCGACGAAGGTACAGGACTTCGCGCCGCGACTGAGTGCTTCGAGTCCGAGCGCTCCGGAGCCGGCGAACAAATCGAGCACGCGGGCGTTTTCCACCTTTTCCCCGAGGATGGAGAAGACCGCCTGCCGGACGAAGTCGGTGGTGGGTCTCGCGACGGCGGACGGGACCTTGATGGCGATGCGTCCGGCTTTTCCGGCGATGATTCTCATGCGGTTGATTTACGGGTTCAAGTTCACGACCGGGCCTTCCTTGCCGAGGCGGAGGAAAATCTGGCTGATGGTTCCGAACGCCTCCACATCAAAAGCCGAGCGTTGCGGAGTGGAAAGCGGCGTGAGTGAGGGGGCGCCCTGGAGAATCGGGAAGGTCCGGTTGGCGATGGTGGCGGCTGAATCAGGAGAAGCCACCACGCGGGCGGCTCCGGCAAGGCGTCCGTCGGCGAGAATGGTGGCGTTTCCTAACAAGGAAAGCTCGTCGCCGATCATCCGGGCGTCCACCCAGGAAAGAATGCCGCCGCGCAGGACGGTGACGGAGCTGGCCTTGTCGAATGTCGCATCGTGCCCGCCGATTCGCAGGGTGGGGGAGACCGCTTCGGCGAGCAGTTCGCCCTGCCAGCTTCCGGGGGCTAACAACAAGCCGCGGAAGCGGGCGTTCGCGGCGATGGATTCGGCGGCGGCGCTGCCGTTGAACGGGAGGGCAAACGGGGCAAGCAGCTGGCGCGGCAGTTGGGCTTCGATCTGCAATGGCAGGCCGCTGAACCTTGCGATTTTGGCGGCGAAGACGAGCTTGTAGCTGCCGACGACGAGGTCGAGGGGCTTGAGTGACAAGAGCGGTGCGGTCCAATCCAGATTCGCGGACAGGTCGGTGAAGACGGGATTTCCGAGGGCGGTGATTCCTCCGATTTGAAGAGTGGATTGAGCGGGATTTCCTGAAATCGGGATGGAGCCGCGAGTGTTTGAAAATTCCAGCAAGCTGCGGCGTGAGCCCGCGTGGACGATGGCGAACGAGGCGTTTTTCAGCCGCAGCCATCCGGTCGGTTGCGGCGGCGGAGCGTGAGGTGGAGCAGCCACGGTTTCGGGAGGCGCGGTAGCCGCCGGTGGGGTCGGTGGGGTC
>JBGSTM010000030.1:0-9823 GCA_041736495.1 Akkermansiaceae bacterium | reverse complement strand
CTCAACCTGCGGATCAATCTGTGCATGAGAAAAGCTTATGGTTATCGCAGCTTTGATCTGCTACAAACATCTCTCTATCACACACTTGGAGACCTGCCCGAACCAAAGTTCACCCACAGATTTTGCTGAAGAGCCAAAAATGAATTCATCGGCGCAATCAAAATGACTAGGGAAAAAGTGACAAAGTGAAACGGAGTCCAACAGTCGAGCCGCGAGAACCGGTTTGTCCCGACATTAGCCAGTCATTTGATATCCAGTGGATCTGGACCTCTCTGCCCTGATGTAGTGAGAAGGTGAAACGCCAACCAGTTTCTTGAATTCCCGGGTGAAATCGGACACGTGCCTGAAGCCGAGGGCTTGAGCCACGACCTCGATCTTGCATTCCTCGCGAAGCAGGTGGCAGGCAGAGTTGATCCTGATCTCGCGCAGCCAGCGCTTACTGGTGATTCCCAACCCCTCCTCCACCATGCGGGAGAATGTGCGCTTTCCGATGCCCAAGTCGCCGCATAGCTGACTGACATTCCAGCCGCATTGTTGGATTCTCGCGTCCAATCGGAAGCTCTGTGCATGGTCTGAACCGGTCAGCCACCATGACCCACTGAAGAACCGAATTCGCCGGCGAGCGGGCGGAGATTGCAGTGGTGACTGCTGCTGAATCATGAATGGCTTCGGTAGAGGGGGAAAGAGCAACGAGGGGAAATCCGAGGGGGGGGATCCGACTTCAAGCATTTGATCGCTCATCTTCATCGATTTTTGAGACCGACGAATATCAAACTTCTAATTGACTAACGACCGGATGAAAAACGGGCAAGCTCCATTTCAACGGATTTTAAGATCACTCTGTGTCCCTCCGGGGGATTCGTTTCAGATATCGAGCAGAAGTTCGAGATTGAATGCCGTGGCCCTGCAGCCCGGCTGCGGCCTGTGAAAGGGGGAAAATTCCCTTCTCATCCAAGGTTTACAAGCAAACCCCCGGCACGCAGCATCCGGCGCATGCGCTTCCGCCACATTTTTCCCCTGCTGTTCTTGCTCAACGCTTGTGAGTCGAAAAAGCCCGAACCCACCGCCACAGTAGCGGCCGCACCTCAAGAAGCCGCCGCGTCGGAGGTGAAGGTGCCCAAGGCGGACATCAAGTCATCGGTGGTGCGCATCAATTCCACCCAGCAGTCGTGGAACCCCGGCCAGCCTTGGGAGAAAAACCCTCCCAGCCAGCGCCGCGCCCTCGCCGCGATCGTCGCGCCACAACGGGTGATCACCACCGCCGAGCTCGTCGCGGATGCCACTTACCTGGAGTTCGAATCTCCCGACGGCATCCGTTTCGCCCAGGCCAAGGTGATCGCCGTGGATTATGAGGCGAATCTGGCGCTGCTCGGTCCGGTCTCGGAGAAGGAAGGAAACACCTTGTTTGAAGGTACCACGCCGCTGAGTCTGACGACTCCACCGAAGATCGGCCAAACGCTGGAAATGCTCCAGATTGAGGACAACGGACTCCCGCTGCTCACGCCCGGCACTCTGCAAAGCATCGACGTGACTTCCAATTTCCTGCCCGGCCACGGCTTCCTCACCTACCTCGTCAAGGCGTCCATGCAGAGCGCGGCGAGCAGTTACTCGCTGCCGGTTCTTCAGGATGGAAAACTCGCCGGCGTCCTCATCAGCTACAACTCGAAGGACCAGATCAGCGAGGTGTCCTCCACCGACATCATCGCCCGTTTCCTCAAGGAAAGCGAAGATGGCGACTACAAAGGCTTTCCCAGTTTGGGCGTTTCCATCGCCCGCACCGAGGACAATTCCTTCCGCCAGTGGCTCAAGCTCAAGGACGACCAAGGCGGCATCTACATTCAGAACGTCCGCAAGGGCGGTGCTGCGGACATCGCCGGGGTGAAAAAAGGTGATGTCCTCCTTGCCATCGACGGCCAGACCATCGACCGCCGCGGCTACTATCAGCATCCGAACTATGGCAGCCTGTTCTGGGGCCACCTGATCCGCGGCGAGAAGGCCACCGGCGAGTCCGTCACCCTCTCGCTGCTGCGCGACGGCGAGCCACTGGAAATCAAGGCCACCCTCACCCGCGAGGAGGAAAGTTCCCGACTCGTCCCCGGCTACAATTTCGGAAAAGCGCCGAATTTCCTCATCAAGGGCGGCCTGGTTTTCCAGGAACTGTCCCGCCCGCTGATGGAATCCTACGGTGAGAACTGGCAGACCCGCGCGCCGCTCGAATTCCTCGACGCGATGGAAAATCCCGAGCAATACGAAGGCAAGGTTGACCGAATCGTCTTCCTCAGCGGCTCCATCCCCACCCCCGCCACCGTCGGCTACGAAAGCCTGCGCAACCTCATTGTTAAAAAAGTGAACGGCAAGGAGGTGAAGAACATGAAGAGCCTCATCGAAGCCTTCCAAGGCAATCTCACCGAGCGACACTCCATCGAGTTCGCCGAACAGAACTTCACCATCTATCTCGACGACGCCACCGCGACCGCAGTCGACGCCCAGCTCCTCAAGCGCGGAATCACCCGGCTTTCACGGGCGGAGTGACGGGCCTGGCGGCCTCCCGGATCGAACCGAGGGGGGTTCCATGTCGCGGTTTGGACCGGCGGTTCGGAAAGAACTGCGGGATGGTTCGAAAAATTTACCCGATTACTCCCGTCTTGGCACACTGAAAAATGGGAGTGGCTCCATCGGCCAATATCGATGGAGTAGTCCATGATCCAATAGGGCGGATGTGGCCGGTCGTCCCTGAGCCAGAACGCTTTGAAGCCAGCGGCGATCAGACTCGAGCGAATTTCGACACAGGTTTTTCGGGTGCGTTTGCGGAATTTCTAAAAATTTTGCACGCAAATCGTGCATTTTCGCAATCTAGGATTGATAAAAATCCTCATAACGGTTAATTTTTATTAATGTTTTTAGGCAATGTTCAAATTTCAAGAACGTTTCAGGCCGGCTCTTTCCTGAATGAGAATTCGGCGGATTCAAAAAATCCAGACCCCAAAAGCGCCAGCCCTAGCAGGAGGACGCACCGCCCGTTGAGCCCCCTGCCAACGGTCTTGGCCTTGATCTTCGCCGTTTCACCCGGCCTTTCCGCATGGACTCCGGGAACCGGAAGCCCGGCCGCCGCGGATGGATTCGTGGTGGACACGATGGACCGCACCGACGTTCTGGCATTTTACAATACGGTTTACACGGCGTCGCAGAACTTTACGGCCAACATGGCATGGACTGGAAGCGTCCTCGGCGGCGTCGCAGGAACCACCAGCGCGGATTTCAAGGAAGACGTCCGGCGGCGGGTCAATTTCTACCGTGCGATGTCCGGGCTTCCCGCCGACATCACCTTCGACGCGACCAAATCCGCGAAGTGTCAGGAAGCGGCGCTGATGTTCGCGGCCACCGGCCAGCTCAGTCATTTTCCGAAAGTGGAGCAAGGTTGGTTTTTCTTCACCGAGAACTCTGCCGAAGCAGCTGCCCACAGCAATCTCGCCCTGGGCAATTATGGACCGGGCGCAGTGGATGCCTACATGCGCGACGACGGAGACGGCAATCAAGTCGTAGGCCACCGCCGCTGGATCAACTATCCGCGAGCGCAGTTCATGGGCACCGGCGATGTTCCCGCGCAAAGCCTTTTCTACAGTGCCAACGCACTCTGGGTGATCGGGGATTCCAAGCCGCCACAGACCCCGAAATTCGTGGCGTGGCCGAATCGCGGTTTCGTCCCATTCAACCTGGTGCCGGCCCGCTGGTCGCTGTCTTATCCGGGTGCGAATTTCGCCGGAGCGTCAGTGACAATGATGCAAGGCGGTGTTCCTGTTCCGACAACCATCATTTCCAATGCCGCATACAACATGGGCGACAACACGCTCGTCTGGACTCCAAGCGGACTACCCACATCGGTCGCCGCAGACACCCCCTACCAGGTAACTGTATCCGGCATCAGCGGCACCAACATACCCACCAGCTACAGCTATACCGTGACGCTGTTCGACCCGAACGTGCTGGACACTTCCGCAATCATTGCCGGCAGTGACAGTCCGCCGACGACAGGCTCGGCTTACACTTTCAACAGTATCGCCCAGGCGGACGCCTATGAACTGCGGGTCACCACCGCGATCGCCGCTGCATGGAACGAAGGAGCGGAAGATCCCGGATCCTTCTTCCAGCCAATAACGGGCGGAGCGTTCCGCCAGCCGGCAGTCGTCCATTCGGGTGGAAATGCGTTTCAACTGGTATTCCCCGACTTCACCGACCAAAGTTTCGTCATCAATCGCGACGTGATTCCCTCGGCGACGAGCTACCTCCAGTTCTACGATCTTGGACGTTTTGCGACGACCACAAGCACCCTTCACGCAGAGGTTTCCACGAACAACGGGGCCACTTGGACCCCTGTCTGGGGACGATACGGCGTGGGCCTGGACAGCAGCTACTGGGATCCCTACTTTATCGGCCGCAGCGTGAGTCTCGCGGCCTTTGCCGGACAGATCGTGAAAATCCGGTTCATCATCCGATGGAACGGGCAGCCAATCACTAACGGAACCTCGGAGTATTTTGGCTTTTTCATCGATGACGTGACGATCACCGACTCGGTGGAACTGGGTAATGAAACCACCACCGCACTCCCGGGAACCGCGACCTCGTTCTCACTCGATTCCCTCACGGCTGGCGCACCGCTAACGGCAGGCACGGCCTATTACCTGCGGGTCCGTCCCAATGTAGGGACGCGCTGGTTTGCCTACGGCGCGCCGAAAATCGTGACCGCGCGGATCCCGAACGGCTATGAAAGCTGGCTGGGGGCGCAATACCCGATAGTCACAGGCGGAGCGACCGACGATCACGACCACGACGGCCTCACAAACGGCGTGGAATACGCCTTCGGGCTGAATCCCACCGCGGCCACCCCCGGCCTGATGCTGCCGCAGCCCGCGATTGTCGGGAATAACTATACCATCAGCTTTCCTCGCCCGCCAGGGGTCACCGACGTCAACTATGGAGTCCAATGGTCACCCGATCTTGTCACCTGGACGCCGGTCACCGATACCGGCAGCGGAGGAAACCAAACGTTCAGCGTTAGTAAAGTGGGGAAGGACCGTTTGTATTTCCGCCATCAGATTGTTGTGGGTCCCTGAGTAGGATCCGCAGCAGGATGATCCGGGCGGAATGAATTCCGCGCTCCAATTCTACGCGGACCGGCGCGTTTCGTTCCGGTCGTAGTGGAGGAAATGCGCCCAGCTTTCGTCGGCAAGGCCGTTTTCATGCATGCCGAAAAGCGGTCGCCAGCGCGGGGCAAGCGGCTTGCTCTGCGGGTGCATGTTCGCTTCGTGAGGCAGCTTGTTGCCCTTGCGGGTGTTGCAGCGGAAGCAGGAGGTGACGATGTTGTCCCAAGTGGTGCGGCCGCCTTTGTCGCGCGGGGTGACATGGTCCAGGTTGAGCTGGGTTTCCGGTAGGACCTTGGTGCAATACTGGCAGGTGAACTTGTCTCGGAGGAACACATTGCGGCGGGTGAATTTCACCTCCAGCCGCGGCAGCCGGTCGTACACGGAAAGCACGACGATTTTTGGAACCCGGATGGCGATTCTCGCGCCATGGATCATTTCCGCGTCGGCATTTCCGATCGAATAGGAAATCCACGAGGAAAGATCATGGGAATTGAACCGCTCCTCACCCTCGACCTGCACGACTTGCGCGTGGCCGAGGCAGAGCAAATGGAGCGACCTGCGGACGGAGCAGGTGTGGATCGGTTGCCAGAACCGATTCAATACGAGCACGGGATGTTCGAGCACGGCATTCATACTTTTCCCAAACCAATCGCTGGCAAGCTAGCAAAGCCTTCCGGCGGGGCAACCCAAAAGGTCGCGAAAGATCTCGCCGCCTCCGGACCGTCTGCCCCGGCAATCGCATGGGAATTGAATCCGGAACGCGGCTTGCCGACATTTGCCGCACCTTCCCGGACCCGCGACAGCGTCAGGGCGCGACGACCACCAGGCGGAGGAACAGCCGCCCATGGTTGCCTGTCGGCACGCTGAACCGCAACTCCGGGCCTGCGCCTGTGGAACTGACCGGTGTCCATTCTCCCGTCAGCGCCGTGTTCCACTCCGCGCGATAGGTGATGCCGGTCACGCCGGACGGCGGGCTGAACTGATAGACCAGCCCGCTCTCCGTTCTCACAGCTTGGGGTAACCCGTGACGGTCGGGTATCTTCGGATCGAGACCAAAGGCGTATTCAACCAGATTGACCATTCCATCGTGATCGAAATCAAATCCATTCGCGGAATCACCGCTGTTCTCCGTGCTTTGAAAATGGAACTCCCGCCAGTTCTCCAGCGCGCTTGCCACCCGGAGGGTGAAACTTTTCGAAAAGGTTGTCTGGGAAGCATCCGTCACCTCCACGCTGAAGCTGAATTCACCGGTGACCTGGGGCACTCCGCCGAGTTCGCCACCAGCTGCCAGATCGAGGCTGTCGGGCAGAACGGAGCCGTCTGCGAGAGCCCATGAATAGGGCGGATTACCCCCCGAGGCTTGCAGCAGGCTGGAGTAGTTCACGAACTGAGTGGCATCCGGCACCACGTCCGCATCAATCGTTAGAGGCGGACCTGGCAGATGGGCAGACAGAAACTGCATCCACTTCAAAGCCATTTTTTCCTCTCCAAGCTCGTTCGGGTGGACACTGTCGTAGGTCTCCGTGCTGGGGGAGAATCCGGTGTATTGGTCCACGATCACCACTGGCGACTGCACGGTGTTCCTGGTTGCCGCCAGACCTGCAAGTCCGGAATTGAGTGCCGGCAGGTTTCCGCTGTTAGCCGCGAAGTGGGGAGACTGCCGGAGATACGGAATCACTTGGGCCAGCAGGACAACCACCTTCGGATTGTCCGTGCGGAGCACGTCGATGATCGCGCTGATATCCTGAACGGTGCTAGGCGCGGTCTGCCCTTGAATGATGTCGTTGGTTCCCAGATGGATGAGCGCCACGTCCGGGGTATAACTGGCGAGCCAGCCGGGCAGAGTGGCCAGAATTTCATCCGCCCGTTTGCCCCAGTGCCCTTCGTGATTCCGGTCGAAGATCTGGCCCGAATAATTGGGCCAGCTGGGAGAGCCGTTGAAATTCGTCGTCATCGAACCGACAAAATCGAACTCAGCTCCCGCATCGATCAGCTTCTTCCAGAGATTGTATCGATAGCTCCGGTGCGTCGAATCCGCTTGCGTCACCGAGTCCCCGATGCAGGCAATCCTGACCGGCACCCCAAAGACCGCGACCGGGAGCATGAGAATGGTGATCAGGAAAATCGAATGAAAGCGGAGCCGAAGCTCCCTTGATCTGGAACGAAACATCCCAGCATGTAGCAGCGATTGCCCGGAAATGCGAGGGAATATCTGTTTCAGATGACTGCTATCGCAAACGATGGATGCAAACGCGCCCGGATTTGATAGATCAATTCCACTCCGGAGCTGATGTTTGTGATCGGGGACTGAACCCGATCCCCTCGGGACAGGGATTCCACGCAGGATGGAAGGCAATCCCGGCGGTTGCGACCGCGTCACTTCCCGAACTCACCCACCAGCGCCGAGACGGTGGCTTTGGCATCGCCGTAAAGCATGCGGGTGTTCTCGCCGAAGAAGAGCGCGTTTTCGAGACCGGAGAAACCGGTACCCTTGCCGCGCTTGAGGCAGTAAACGGTCTTGGCCTCGTGGGCATTGATGATGGGCATGCCGTAAATCGGGCTGCCGGGATCGTCGAGCGCGGCGGGGTTCACCACGTCGTTGGCACCGATCACGATGGCGACATCGACCGTGGACATGACCGGGTTCACCTGGTCCATTTCGAAAAGCTGCTCATAAGCGACATCCGCTTCGGCTAACAATACGTTCATGTGTCCGGGCATGCGGCCGGCGACCGGGTGGATGGCGAATCGGACTTCCGCGCCGTTGGCTTCCAGCAGTGTCGCGAGTTCCTTGACCGCGTGCTGCGCCTGCGCGACGGCCATGCCGTAGCCTGGGATGAAAACGACGCTCTGTGCCGCTTCCAGCACGTAGAAGGCGTCCTCGGTGGTCGAGGCTTTCATCTCCCCCTTCACCTCGCCGACAGCCTGCACGGTCGAGCCGAATCCGCTGAAGAGCACGTTGCCGATGGTGCGGTTCATCGACTTGCACATGATCATGGTGAGGATGATGCCGGACGCGCCGACAAGGCAGCCGGCGACGACGAGCACGTTGTTCAGGATGATGAATCCCGCCATGGAGGCGGCAATGCCTGATAGGGAATTGAGCAGCGAAATGACCACCGGCATGTCACCGCCGCCGATCGGGATGGTCATCAACACGCCAAGCACGAGGGAAAGAACGACTAACACGATTCCGGCAACAAAGGCCATTTGGTTATCCACGCCCGCGGTCATCAGGCCGATGCCGACCAGCGAGGCGGCCATCACCACGAAATTGATGAGTTTCTGCCCGGCGAAAAGCGTGGCCTGGCCGGAGAGCTTCGCGGACAGCTTGCCATAGGCGACGAGGCTGCCGGTGAAGGTGACGCCGCCGATCAGGACGGTCAGCCCGATGGCGACGAGCACGAACCAGCCGGGCACGGTGACGCCGCTTTGCGCTTCCAGCATTTTCAGATAGTGAGCCATCCCGTTGTCGCGGAGTTTCACAAATTCCGCCGCGCCGACGAGCAGCGAGGCGAGCCCGCCGAAGCCGTTGAAGAGCGCGACCATTTCCGGCATCCCGGTCATCTGCACCCGGTAGGCGGCGATGAATCCGATGATGGACCCCAGCGCGATGCCACCGGCGACCATCCACCAGTCGAGACCCAGATAGAGCAGCGTGGCCACGACGGCCATCAACATGCCGACGGAGGAAAGCCGGTTGCCACGGCGCGCGGTGTCCGCGGAGCCGAGCATCTTGATTCCGAAGATGAAGAGGATCGAGGAGATGATGTAGAGCAGGTTGATGAGGACGGCGTTCATGGCTTGGGCCCTCCCTTTTTCTTGAACATCGCAAGCATCCGGTCGGTCACGATGTAGCCGCCCACCACGTTGATGGTGGCGAGCACGACGGCGCCGAATCCAAGCCATTTCGCGGTGGGTGACTCACCCATGTTCAGCGCTAACAGCGCACCGACGATGGTGATGCCTGAAATCGCGTTGGACCCGCTCATCAGCGGCGTGTGAAGCTGGGAGGGAACCTTTGCGATCAGCTCGAAGCCGAGGAAGATCGACAGGGTGAAGGCGAAAAGCAGTAACAGCAGTGGGGCGAGTTCCATGGGAGTCAGGGGTTTTGAAAGCGTTCGTGAACGATCTTGCCGTCGTGGGTGAGCATGCAGCCCTTGATGATTTCGTCGGTGAGCTTGAGAGGGAAAGTCCTGGCTTCGGCATCCCAGAAATGCTCGATGAGGTTCACCATGTTCGCCGCGAACATCTGGCTGGCATGGCGCGGCACGCGACACTCGAGCGCGCTCCATCCGATGATCCGAACGCCGTTGTCCGTGACGATTTCCTGATCCGCCACGGTGCCCTCGACATTTCCACCACCCTCGGCGGCGAGATCCACGATGATGCTGCCGGGACGCATGCCGGAAATCATTTCGCGAGTGAGCAGGATGGGCGCCTTGCGGCCGAACACCTTGGCGGTGGTGATCACGATGTCGCAGGCAGCACAGACTTTCGCCATCCCGTCTCGCTGGAGTTTGACTTGTTCCGGTGTGAGCTCCTTGGCGTATCCCTGCTCGGTCTGGCCGACTTCGCCGATGTTGATCTTCACAAATTTCGCCCCCAGCGATTTCACCTGCTCCTCGACCACCGGCCGCGTGTCGAACGCCTCCACCCGCGAACCTAACCGCCGGGCGGTG
>JBGSTM010000028.1:0-12932 GCA_041736495.1 Akkermansiaceae bacterium | reverse complement strand
CTCAACCTGCGGATCAATCTGTGCATGAGAAAAGCTTATGGTTATCGCAGCTTTGATCTGCTACAAACATCTCTCTATCACACACTTGGAGACCTGCCCGAACCAAAGTTCACCCACAGATTTTGCTGAAGAGCCATTTTTGGAGCCGACGGCAGGAGCTTTGCCAGTTTCTACTTCTCGTCGATGGGTATTGCTGTCGGAACGATCGGCAACAGCAGCAACATCACAACGGTCACCGGCGGAATCAATCTCTACTTCAATAGCGTGAATATGACCGGCAACATGGGAACCGAAAGCACGATTGCCGTCTCCGCGGCCATCTACATCGGCTCCGGGGCCAGTGCCCTCGATATCAGAAACAACGTCTTCGCCAACACCCAAGTGGGCTCGAACATGCTTCAAAAGCCTTACTCCATCTATTCCGACGCAGGTAGCATGGCCTTCACAACGATCAGTCACAACGATTTCTTTGCGGACAACTTCTTCATCCAAGGTGGTGGCTACTTGGGGCAGTATTCCACCGCTGCCGATCCACGCTTCAACTCGGAGACGAATCTGCAACCGTTCCCTGCTTCGACTATCTTGAATGCCGGCACAAGCGTAAGCGGCATCGTCTCTCCTTATGTTGATATCACCGGCGCAACGCGGGTGGATCCGCCGAGCATGGGTGCGTATGAGAACGGGATCGACAGTGTCCCGCCAACCATCACCTACACGCCACTACTCGAAACCCTTGAGACAGCCAACAGGACTCTGACCGCCACCATTACCCATGCATTCGGCGTCCCCACCTCCGGCACCGGCTTGCCGGTTCTCTACTGGAAGATCAATGACGGCGCTTATTCCTCCGACCAGGCGACCTCGCTGGGTGGTGGCCAATATCAGTTCACCTTCGGCAGTGGTGCCATGGCGGGTGATATTGTATCTTACTATGTGGTGGCCCAGAGTTCGGTCACATCGAACCCGAATGTCAGCGCCAGTCCAGCAGCCGGCGCATCCGGCTTTACCGCCAGTCCGCCGGCGGTCTCGACACCCCCGACCACGCCCAGTAGCTTCGGAATTCTCGAATACATTTCCGGCACCAAAACGGTCGGAACAGGAGGGGACTTCGAGACGCTCACGGCAGCCGTGGCGGATCTGAATGCGAAAGTTCTGAACGGCCCGCTCACCCTGAAACTTACCGACGCCACCTACCCCAGCGAGACCTTCCCCATTATCATCGACTCCAATTCTGGCTCAAGCTCTACCAACACCGTTATCATCAAGCCTTCCGCCACGACGACGATCAGCGGTGCGGTTTCAAGTGGTGCACTCATCAGAATCGATGGCGCGAGCAGAATCACCATTGATGGTTCCAACAACGGCACCACGTCGCGCGACCTGACGATCACGAACACCGCCACTTCAGCCCCGACGGTGGTCTCGTTGGTGAGCCTGGGCACTGGCCGAGGGGCGACCCATGACGTCATCAAGAACTGCAACCTCAGCACCGGAGTGGCCAACAGCATCGGCTACGGCATTTCTGTCGGAGGCCGGATCCCGGGCAGGGAGGGGGCGGACAATGACAACGTCACCCTCGAGAACAACTCGATTACCGGGGCACCCATCGGCATTTATGCAGCGGGTACGAATTCCGTTAGCTCCGGAGGAAATGACAACCTGTCCATTATCGGCAATAACATTGATTATAATTCCACCCTGGCTTCCATCGGTATCCAACTGGGCTATGCGCTGAACAGTAGAGTGAGCCAGAACACGGTCAGCCAACAAACCTCGGTCTCCGCCGGTGCGCCGACGGCAATCTCTCTGGAATGGGGCTTCGTCTCGTCCTCGGTGACGCACAATACCGTCACCAAGTCCCTGAACACCAGCTTTGGTGGCTATGGGGGGCGCGGGATCACCGTGGGAACGGGCACGGCGGCAAGTTCCCTGACGATCGCTAACAACGTCATCTACGGGATCAACGGCAGGAGCGCTAGCAGTTTTTCCTATGCGTTGATGGGCATCGCGATTGGAATGGCCGGCAACAGCACCACGCTCACCACGACCGCCGGTGGAATCAATCTTCACTTCAACAGCGTCAGCATGACCGGCAGCATGGGAACCGGCTCCGCGAGCGCGGTCACGGCGGCCATTTACATCGGCAGCGGAGCCAGCGCGCTCGACATCCGGAACAACATCTTCGCCAACACCCAAGTGGCCACGAGCACGACTCAGAAGAACTACGCCATCTATTCTGCCGCTGCAAAAACGAAATTCACGGCGATCGATTACAACGACTACTTCGTGAGCAACTCCTACAATGCCGCCTCGGCCATCCTCGGATACCTGAGTTCCGACCGGCTGAACCTGGCCGGCATTCAGGCCGGATTCGGGCAGAATGTGAATTCCATCACGGCCGATCCCTTGTTGACCTCCGCGACCGACTTGCAACCGGTACTTGTCTCACCCGCTATGGATGCCGGTGCAAGCCTCAGCGGCATGGTCTCGCCGTATGTGGACATCACAGGTGCAACGCGGCCGGATCCGCCGAGCATGGGCGCTTATGAGTTCGGGATCGACATTACCCCGCCGATTATCACCTACACGCCTTTACTCAACACCGCGGCCACAGGCAGCAGGACCCTGACCGCCACCATCACGGATCTCACGGGTGTCCCCACTTCCGCCGAGGGCTTGCCGGTTCTCTACTGGAAAATCAATGCCGGCACATATTCCCCCACGCAGTCGACTTCGCTGGGCGGCGGCCAATTTCAGTTCACCTTTGGCACCGGGGCCGTGCTGGGCGATACGGTTTCCTACTATCTCGTCGCTCAGGACACCATGATGCCGATCCCGAACGGGGTCGCCAGTCCCACATCCGGCGCATCCGGATTCACCGCAAGTCCACCGGCGGTCGCGTCCCCCCCGACCACACCCAGCAGTTACGGAATCCTCGATACCATTTATGGCGAAAAGACGGTCGGCTCCGGCGGGGACTACCATACGCTCACGGCTGCAGTGGCGGACCTAAACGCCAAAGTGCTGAACGGTCCGCTCACCTTGACACTCACCGACGCTACCTACCCTAGCGAGATCTTCCCGATCGTGATCCATGCAAATCCCGGCTCAAGCCCGACCAACACTGTTACCATCAAGCCCTCCGCGACGACGACGATCAGCGGTGAGGTCCCCGGCGATGCTCTCATCAGGATGGATGGCGCGAGTTGGGTCATCATCGACGGGTCAAACAATGGCAGCACGTCGCGTGACCTGACCCTCACGAACACCGCCACCACGGCCCCGACGGTGATTGCCCTTGTAAGTCTTGGCGCCAGTCAGGGAGCGACTGATAACGTGATCAAAAACTGCAATCTCAGCACCGGGGTGGCCACCACCATCGGTTACGGTATCTCAGTCGGCGGGAGCACTCCCGGCTCGATCGGGCCCGACAATGACAACGTCACCCTCCGGAACAATGCCATCACCGCGGCACCCGTCGGCATTTTTGCCAAAGGCACAACATCGGTGAGCGCTGGCGGTAACGACAACCTGTCCATTGACGGCAATCGCATTGACTACAACTCCATCCTGACCCCGATCGGCATCCAGGTTGGCTCCGCGTTCAACAGTTCCGTGAGCCGGAACACGGTCAGCGTGCAAACCTCAGCCATTGCATCGACGGCGATTTCATTGGAAACGGACTTCGTCTCATCCTCTGTGACGCGCAATACCATCACCAAGTCCCTGACTACTGCGGGTGGCCAAGGCGGCCGCGGGATCACCGTAGGAACAGGCA
This sequence comes from Akkermansiaceae bacterium, assembly GCA_041736495.1. Classification (GTDB taxonomy): domain Bacteria; phylum Verrucomicrobiota; class Verrucomicrobiia; order Verrucomicrobiales; family Akkermansiaceae; genus Luteolibacter. The sequence continues at coordinate 9,154 of JBGSTM010000028.1, read as the reverse complement.
CCACGCAGAGCGGGCTAACAATTAGCAACAACGTAATTTACGGAGTCAACGGCTATCGTAATTCATCCACCCGTCCCTCGATGGGCATCGCGATCGGAGTCAACGGCAATAGCAGCACGTTCGGCTCAACGATGGTGGGCGGAATCAATCTCTATTTCAACAGCGTCAGTATGACCGGCAGCATGGGACCCAGCGATCCGACTTCCTTCACCACGGCCATCTACATCGGCTCTGGGGCCAGTGCTCTCGACATCCGGAACAACGTCTTCGCCAACACCCAGATCGGCACTAACACGAGCCAAAGAAACTACGCCATCTATTCTGCCGCCGCCAGCGCGGCGTTCATGACAATCAATCACAATGACTACTTTGTGAGCAACGCCTTCAATGCCGCTTCAGCCATCCCCGGATTCCTGACCTCCAACCGTGTGAATCTGGCCGGCATCCAGGCCGGGTTCGGACAGAATGGAAACTCCATCATTGGCGATCCCTTGTTTGCCTCTGCGACCGATTTGCACATCACCTCACTCGAGTCGCCGGTTTCTAACGCTGGAACGCCTCTCGCTGGAGTGCTGATGGATTTCGACGGCGGCACGAGAAGCGCCACCACACCGGATATCGGTGCCGATGAAATCGGGGTGACCGGTCTGATGAACTTCCAGGAGTGGGCTGCGATGAATGGCGTGGCGAGCGACCCGAACGCGCTCGGCGCGAGCGGCCTCAAAAACCTGCTCAACTTCGCCTTCGGCATGAATCCCGCCCTGGGCTTCTCCGGCGCGCTCGTCTTCAATGGCACCTTCGCAGGAGGTTCCATCGGCACGAACGGTCTGCCGATCACCCGCGCCGAAGAAAACCAGTTCGGGATCGACTTCCGTGCACTCTTCATCAGGCGCAAGGATTTTGCCGCCACGGGCCTCACGTACACGCCCCAGTTCAGCAGTAACCTGGACACCTACACCGACAGCACCGATACGCCCATCGTCCTCGCTGATGACGGCACATATCAGATTGTCAGTGTGTCTTACCCTCCATTGCAGGCCGGTGAGAAAGCGCGGTTTTTCCGAGTATTCGTGACCCTCGCCCCTTAATCGACACTTGCACCGAACCCTTGCCAGGATTGGCTGAATGTTTGTCCGACAGTCTCATTCCCCCACATAACTCAACAACAGCGCCAGCGCAGCGCGGATCGAATCCAGCGAGGCCGTCTCGCTTGCCGTATGATAGCCGGTCGTCGGGATCTGCAGCGTGGTGCCGCTGATCTCCCCGTTAGTCACTGCGATCAACCTGCCCAGCTCCGTCCGTCCGAGCGAAAGTTTTTTCTGTCGCGTCTCGTTCAGCGCCTCCACGTAGATGTCCTTGTAACTGCATTCGATGCCGAGCGCCCGGCATTTCGCCCCAAGCTCGGCGGTGATAAGCGGGTCGAAGTTCGCGCTGGCGTCCTTGTTCCGCAGCACCAGATGCTGCGCCTCCGCCGCCTCGCGGGACGGATAGGGACTGGTGTCCAGCACGAGCAAGCGCCGAGTGTGGATCTGTTGGCGTTGGAACCACGAGAGCGCATACCGCCAGCTCCGCCCCGCTTCCTCCTGCGCCGTGAAAAGCACTGTTCCCTCGAATCCACGGCGGAAAAGGAAAACCAGCAGCGCCACTGATAGGACGTTGTCGAGCTGCCCGGAGATATAACCGTCCTGGACGCTCAAGCGGTCGAGGAACGATACCGGCGTCCCGGGTTGGAGAAATCCGAGTCCTTCGATTTCGAAAATCAGGTTGTTCCGGTAAGGGCACACATACGAGTGGGTGATCCGGCCTTGTCCCAGATAGGTTCCGGCGTAGGGAATGTGCGCCTGCACCCGTTGGCCGGCAAAACGATCCTGGATCATCCCCATCATTTGTTCCGAGACCGAGTCCCCCGTCTGCTCACTCCGGTTGCTGGCAAGAAACGCGGAATACTGGAATTCGTTAGGCCCGGTACACACCAAGCCGTGGCGGTCGATATGGGCCGACAGGATCAAGCTCTGAGGATCCTTTCCCCGGGCCACCAGAACCCCTTGGTAATACGTCAGATCCAGATCCAACTCCTGAAGCTCCCGCATCAACACGCGAAAGAACGAATCCTCCTCGCCCACCACCGAAGGCTCGCGGATCAGGTTCCGCAGGAGGTCTAGAAAATCGGCGAGCGTCGAAGTATCGGATCGAATGGCCATGGGATTCCCCGGAGGTAGCAGAATGAATGCCGGAGCGCTCTTTCATGGAGCGCGGATCTTCAGTCCGCCCGCGAAGCGGAAAGCTCATGGGAACTCGGCGTATTCTCAAGCCCCCCGCATCAGCGAGATCTCCGCGAGGGAAATCAGCGCCTTGTAGAGATCCTCGCGTGGTGCCGTTTTCAGGTCCGCCACGGTCACCGCCCGGTCGAGCGTGAACTTGCCGGACCGCGTCCGGCGCAGCGCGCTCAAGTGCGCCCCGCAGCCGAGTTTCGCACCGATGTCATGCGCGTAAGTCCGCACATAAAATCCTTTCGAACAATTCACGATGAAGTCCACTTCCGGCAGCTCGATGCGTGTCACCTCGTTGGAGGTGATATGCACCTTCCGGGGCTCGCGCACGATCTCGATGCCTTTTCTAGCAAACTTATACAGCGGCACGCCGTCCTTCTTGATCGCGGAAACCATCGGCGGGATTTGTTCGAAATCGCCCATGAAGTCGTCGAAGGCCTCTTGAACCTGCTCCTTCGAATAGTCTCCAACAGGGAGTGTTTCCAGAGTATCGCCCTGTCGGTCCTGGGTGCTGGTCGTCGAGCCGAGTGTGAGCGTGCCGACGTATTGCTTGTCCTCGCTCATCAGCAGGTCCTGGATCTTCGTCGCGCGGCCGATGACGAGCATCAGCAGTCCGGTCGCCATCGGGTCGAGCGTGCCGCAGTGGCCGATTTTCTTGGTATTCAGCGCGCGGCGGGCGATGGCCACGACATCGTGCGATGTCATGTCCTCGGCTTTATCTATCAACAACACGCCGCTCGGGCCGTCGGAATCCATGGGATTGTTTCTCATATAAGGTGGGTGAAAATCAAAGTCCGGCTGCTTCGATGCGACGGCGGATCGCTCCTAACACGAGGGCCTTCGCATCCTCCAGCGGCCCTTTCATGCGAATCCCGGCGGCCAATGCGTGGCCACCGCCGCCGAATTCCGAGGCGATCTGGCAGACGTCCAGACGGCGGTCCTTCGAGCGCATCGAAATCCGGATTTTTCCATCCGGCAGCTCTTCGAAAAACACCGCCAGCAACACACCGCGGATCGCACGGATCAGGTCGATGAGGCCCTCGCTGTCTTCCGGCAGCAGCTTCAGGTCGATGCGGTCCCGGTCGCGCATCGTCCAGTTCGCGACGATGCCGTCTTCCGATAGTTCCAAAGTATTCAGCAACGTCCGCATCAGCTCCAGGCGGCGGAACGGATAGTTGTCGTAAATGTTGGAATTGATCGTGCCCACGTCCAATCCACGATGAATCAGGTCGGCGCCGAGTTCGTAGGTTTTCGCCGTGGTCGAGGGATACTGGAACGAGCCGGTGTCGGTGGAAACCGCGACGTAAATCGCATCGCGAGTTTCCGCGGGCATCGGCAGGTTCAGCGCGATGATGAGCTGATAGAGGATCTGTCCGGTCGCGGGGCTGGTCGAGTCGATCAGGTTCAGATCGCCGTATTTCGGGTTGGAAATGTGGTGGTCGATGTTGAGCCAGAGTTTCGCCTTCGAGGCGGCGTGCAGCGCGCGGTCGCCGAGCCGCGGCTTGGTCGCGGTGTCGAGGGCGATCGCCACTTCCACATCCAGCGGCTCGCCGGGTGGCAGCTCGATTTTTTCCGAGCCTGCCATGAACGCGAGATTGTCCGGCAGTCCGTCCTCGTTGATCAGGCGGACGCTTTTTCCCGCCGCCATCAGGGCGAATCCGAGCGCTAGCTGGGAGCCGATCGCATCGCCGTCCGGCCGGACGTGGCTGATCAGGACAAACGACTGGTGGTCGCGCAAGACTTCGCCGATTTGATCGAAGCTGACGTTTTCGGGTGTGCTATTGATTTCGCTCATGGGGTGGAACCGCGGCGCGGGGGGCGGATTCTTCCCGCGAAGCACGTCCACGCAAGGATAAACCTTCTTCAATGGAGCGCTGGATTATCCGGCCAGCGAAGTCCGAGGCGCGTGAAATGCAGAAGGTTCAACCTGAACTCCGCGTTTCAACGATCTTTCAAGAGGATTTACGACAGAATCATCTTGGACAGAATCATTTTTTGAGAAGGGTGAATGCAAGTCAGCAGGTTATGCCGGGGCGATTTAAAGTGGAAATGATTCGGTCTACGGCGCGCTCCTGACTTGCTTGCGTCCGTCTTCGGAATGACTATGGTGCACCGTATGTCTTCTCACACGCTCCACATTCGATCTGAAAGTCCGGACCTGTTGATCGAGTTCGACCTGCCGCCGGGCACCCACGCCAAGATCGGCGCGTCACCGAAAGCGGAGATCACCCTTCCTCTCACCGGGATCCCGCCATTTTCATGCACGCTCGGGCGTTTCCAGGATGGCCGCCTCTACTTGGCGAATCTCGACGGAACGATTTCCAGGCGGGTCGATCTTCCCGACGTCCTTTCCGTGCCACCCTATTACTTCCGCCTGTTTCACCCGGTGGACCCCGATCCGACTGCTGAGGAGCCGGTCGCACCATCGAAAGCAACCTCCCGGAGTGGCATCGCCGATAGTATCCGGGCGCTTTTCCACAGGGGGGAGAAAAGTCTCGCCGGTAAGAGGTGAGAATGATCCATGTCGCGTCTGACTGGATTGACTCTGCCGTCCATCCGGTCTGCTTGATGGAGGGCGTTTGGTGCGCCTGACTGGATTCGAACCAGTGACCGCCCGCTTAGAAGTCGAACACTCATTTCATAACTGACTGAAGGTGAACGCCCCAAAATTCGTAAAATTCGTAAAATTCGCTAAATGTTGACTTTTGAGGGCGATTCGGGCACAAATCAGGCATGGCAAGAACTCCGAAATTCGCTCACAAAAACACCCCTCGCGGCTGGATGGTGAACAGCCCCGCCACCCTGACTCTCAGCGGACGAAGGGAGCGTTCCTATTTCCCCACCCGGGACGAGGCCAAGGCACACGCCGCGACGCTCCGGGAGAAGTTCTTGGAGCATGGCGGCAATGCTCAGGTCATCACCCCGTCACTTGCCGAGGCCGCGACCCATGCGGAGCGGTTGCTGGAGACTCTCGGAATCAGTTTGCTGGATGCAGTCACCCGGTTTGTGAAAATGGAGAGGCTTGTGGAACCCTTGGGGATCGACCTGCTGGATGCCGTCACCCGGTTTGTAAAAATGGAGAAGCGCAACCGGGCGAGTGTTTCTGTGAAGGATGCCGTGGCAGCATTCCGGGCGACGGGAGACGAATGGAGCAAGAGCCAATCCACCGCTTACAAGCTCCGCGGCGAGAAGCTCACGGAGGCGTTTTCGGATCGAATGATTTCCACCATCACCGGCGAGGAGCTACAAGCCCACCTCACCGAGACCACGAACGGCCCCGGCGGATTCAATCAGAACCTCCGCCTCGTCCGGGCGATCTGGAATTGGTCTGCGAAGCCGCCGAGAAAATGGTGTGACACTGAGGCCACGAAGCATCTGGAGGTGAAAAACACCGTCTCCGCTGAGGTGGGGACGCTTACCGCAGAACAGGCCGGCAAGCTACTCCAGACGGCTCAGAATCACCTGCCTGATTGTGTCCCTGCTTTCGCCATCGCGCTCTTCACTGGAATGCGCCAACAAGAAATTGATCGACTCAGTCCCGGCGACATCACCGACGAGGGAATCACCGTCCCGGCGACCAGCGCCAAGACGAAGCGGCGTCGTTTCGTTCAGATGCCGGAACCGCTCGCCGCATGGCTCAAGGCTTACCCCGTCGGTGAATCGGTCACCCCGTCGAACTGGAGTCGGAAGGAAAAAGCCGTCCGCAGACTCGCCGGGTGGAACGTCTGGGCGGATCACGTCTGCAAGATGGGATTCAATCCACCGATGGAAGCGGCCCCTGATAGAAACGACAACCTCCCGGAATGGCCACAGAACGCACTCAGGCACACCGCCGCAACCGTCGCCATCGCCCTGGGCAAACCCATCGAAATGCTGACTTTCGAGCACGGGCACGTCGGCGGACTGGAGATGCTCCGCCGACACTACGTCGGCGCGATGCCGAAAGCTGAGGCGCTGAAAATCTGGGCGCTCAGGCCCGATGCGAAAAAGAAGAAGAGCGCCAAGAAAACCAATCACCTCCGCGTGGCATGAATCCGATAAACGACCCCGCCGATTCTATCACTCCGGCCGAACTCGCCGCCATCGTGCGAGCCTCCCGCCCGGACCGCCCGAGGAACAATCCGCCCAAAGCGGCAACCGGCTTCTCACTGTCGATCGGTGGCCGGTTGTGGTATGTCGCTGAATTCATACACCAAGCGAGACTTGCGAAACGTGCCGGGAAAACCGAGATTGCCGAGTTGTGGCGCGAGCGAGCGCAGGAAATTGCCGAGTCGGTTGCCCGCTTGGTATGTCATGCTCCGCCTGATGAACAAGGGAAGGAAGTTGCGCCGGAACTTTTACGCGCCGTTGCCGATGCGCTCGACGGCAAGCACCAGCCCGAAACCGGTCAAACGGATCAACAGCGCGTCCTTACTGCCGTAAATGATTTTTGTGCCGATCACCCCGGCAAGCTGCCGTCCCGTCGCAACATGATAAAAATGGAAGTTAGGGGAGAAACCGTCACCGAGGTTTTCGCCAATCTGGAAAAACAGGGTTCTATTAGATTTCCGAAAGAGAAGCGAGGGCCGAAGCCGAAGAATTAAATCCGGCCCGCAACGAAAGGCTCGGACGTATCTTTGTGAAGCGCGTGAAATAGAAAACTTTAGCGGTGTTATGGACACCGCAGGAACGCAGCCACTCGATTTGCTCACACCGCCTCAACTGGCGCGTGAGCTCAAAACCACTCCCCAGACTATCGGAGTCTGGCACCGGAAAGGAATCATTCCCGCCGCCGTCGCGTGCGGCCGGGTGATTCGATTCAACCGCAGCGAAGTTCTCGCCGCCCTCGCCGCCAATAGCAAAAAGGGAGGTTCACACCCATGAACCGGCTACTCGAAACGGCAATTCTCGCTTTGGCCGCGTTCGTCGCCGCCAAGCTCGCGATCATCCTAACCGGGGGGATACAGCTATCATGAGCCGCCCCACCTGCTACACCGACGATGATGCCGCCCGCGCTTTGCGGAAGCTCTCCGACGGGATCAACGCCGCCATCCGCGAGAATTTCGGCCCAATGACACCCGAGGAGAAAAAACACCGCCTCAGCGTCAGCGAACATGCGGCGTTCCGTGACAGCCTCCGCCCGCCACCACCTGATGATAATGCGATTGACGACCTGGTGGCCGACATCCGCCGGGTGGCAGCGGAGAAAACTAACCATCCTCGCAAACTGTGAACGCGTCACCACCCAAACGAGAGGGCGGCCCCCGCGAAGAAGCCGCCCCGAACTCGAATCAGAAATTACAGACGCAGTGTGCCACACCGCCTGCGATTGGCAACCCAAAAGCCCGATCCGGCCAAACAACGGCCTGCGATCTGATGCCCGCGGTCGTCATTGATTTCTCTATCGCCGCGACCGCCGTCAACGCGGATGAACCCCGCATCCCCGTTGTGGTCCTGCCGATCCATTACCGGCCCCGCCGGAAACCCGCAGCCGGTGGAAAGGCCACCCGCTCATGAGTCGATTCATCGCACTCCATTGCGGCGACGAGTCCGCGGCGTTGCTCGCCAATCATCCCAACGCATTCCTGCTACTCACCCAAATTGCCATGAGGGCGAAATGGAGAGATTGCCCTGTCACCCGGATGAAAGCAGGCCAGGCACGAATTGGAGACTGGCGGGAGGCTGGAATTCATTCGGAAATGGCCTATCGACATGCCAAGGGCATTCTATCGGAATGCGGGCTCGCTACGTTCCAAGGAACGAACAAGGGAACGGTTGCGACCCTTGCAAATTCAATGGTTTTCAGCCTTTCGCCATCTTCCAACAACGGACAAGGGAACGACCCGGCAACGGACAAGGAACGATCCAACAACGGACAAGGAACGACTAACCACACAGATACACAGAGCACACAGACACCTCTTGCACTGGATGGAGCAAGCTCCACTCCCGTGCTGTCGATTTCGTGGAATGCTTGCGATGGATTCACAGGAATCACTGACACCGACCGCAAGGGGTGGTCTGAGGCGTATCCCGCAGTGAACATTCCTCGCCAGCTCGCCGCCGCTTCGGAGTGGCTCAAGAGCAATCCGGCGAAGCGGAAATCGAACCATCGGCGGTTTCTCACCAACTGGTTTTCACGCCAGCAAGAAAAGGGCGGCGACATCGCGAGCAATCCAGCCGGATCCACACCAGCGGGAACCGTCATCGTCAACGGAAGGGCATTCAAATCATGAGCGACGTTTTGAAAGCATACCCTCACGCCGTTGGAGTCGAAAAGGCCGTGCTGTCGATCTTGCTGCAATATCCGGAGACGCTTCACGATGCACCCGCGCTGACAGAAGCCCACTTCTACCTGCCAGGCCATCGGATCATCTTCGAACTGATCCACGAACTCACAGCGGCCGCCAGGCCCGTCGAACTCGTTTCGTTTGTGCAAACCCTACTCGACCGCGGGAAGCTGGACGGTGTAGGAGGCCCGGCCGCCGTTTCCGATATCTACACCTACCAGCCGAGTCCTGGTCACTTCCAAGAGCACCTCGCCCGCCTCACCGATAAACTCGCCCGGCGAATGACGATAGCGGCAGCTCACGAAATGGAGCGGGTGGCCTATGAAGACGACGAGCCGCAGGAAATTCTCACCGTCACCTCCGGCCCCATTTCCGCCATCCATGACTTGCTGACTGCCACGGCACCCGCGAAGAGCACGAAAGCCGTGCTGCGGGCATGCATCGAACGATTTCAGGACCTTTGCACCGGCAAGACCGACCCGATGGGGATCGAGACGAGCCTGGTAGAAATCAATCGGCGTTTCCGTGGGTTGCACGGAAAACAAATCGTCGTCATCTCCGCCTATCCATCGGGCGGAAAGACGACGCTGGCGGGGCAGTTCGCCGCCGACGCGG
>JBGSTM010000027.1:0-18990 GCA_041736495.1 Akkermansiaceae bacterium | reverse complement strand
ATCAACCTGCTGCGGGAAGGGCTGGATCTGCCGGAGGTTTCACTCGTCTGCATCCTCGACGCGGACAAGGAGGGATTCCTCCGCAACGAGACTTCCATGATCCAGACCGCCGGCCGCGCCGCCCGCCATATCGGCGGCGAGTGCGTGCTTTTCTGCGACAAGATCACCGACTCGATCCAGGCGCTCATCGACGTGACCGCCTATCGCCGCGACCGCCAGCAAACGCACAACGAAAAACACGGCATCACCCCGCAAAGCGTGAAGCGCGCGCTGCAACACAGCCTCCACACCCACGAGCATGCGAAGGAACACGCCGACAAGCTCAACAGCTCGATCGTCTCCGATGACGTGGGCACCTACGACAAGCTGCGCGTGATTTCCGAACTGGAGGAGGAAATGCGGGAAGCCTCGTCGCGGCTGGAATTCGAACGGGCCGCCCATCTGCGCGACCAGATCGCGTCATTGAAAGCCGACTCCCCCTCTCCCCCGTTGAAGCCGGTGAAATATCCGGCCGGAAAACGGGGCCGCGCCCGGAAATAGCGACGCCGGACTGATTTCTTGACCCGGGCATGGGTTTCGGCCATGCCTGACGGCGTGACCAACTCGAATATCGAGCGCCCTTACTTCGATGCGTGGCTGCGCCGCACGGGCCGTCAGTTCGCCATCAGCGGCCGTCTCACCCAGACGGCCCGGGCGCTCGCCGCCGAACAGGGAGGCTCGGAGGACGACTGGAGGACCCGACTGAGAACCCTTCTGGCAGGTGGCGAAATTCCGTCGCTGGAACTTCTCACGCGGATCGACGCGTTGCTGGCAGGCGCGCCGAAGTCCCGGCGCTCCGACGACCAGCAAGGCCTCTTGTTCTAGCCTTTCGTGCGGGTTGGAGCACAGCCGGCGGTGCGGAAAAAAATCAGCGCACGCGACACGCAGAATGCTCTTGGCACGTAATTTGCAATATTTGGTTGCGGATTGCGTTCAATTAGAGAATCAAGCCCGTGAGCACGGCCGTCTAATTGTTTGCGTTTTCCAGCAGATGCATCGCTTCCCCTCGAAATCCGTCATCGCCCGCTTCAAGTTCGCGGCGATTCTGTTTTGTTTCGGATTTCTAATGGTTCCGGTGGTGGCGGGAACACTCGCCTACTCGATCATGACGGATGATCCCGGATTGACGAAAATCGCCATCGCCCTGCTGGCCCTGACCGTGCTGATAGGGATCCTGCAGTGCCTCATCGCCGCACGGACCCGTTGTCCTTTGTGCATGACGCCGGTTCTCGCCTCGAAAAGGTGCGCAAAGCATCGCAACGCCCGGACCCTTCTGGGAAGCCACCGGCTGCGGGTGGCCGTCGCGATCCTCTTCCGAAACAGCTTCAAGTGCCCCTACTGCCACGAAAGTTCCGAGATGGAGGTCCGCTCCCACCGGAGAGGAAACGGGTCCCGGTGAAATTGAAATTTTCGCCCGATTCGCGGGGTTGACAGCATACCCGGATCCGTCGAGCCTGCGCGGATGAATTTCATTACGAAATCCCTGCGAGCCATGATCCCGACCGCGGCCGGACTGGCACTTGCCATTTCAACCACTGTCCGCGCCGAAACCGTCATGCCTGAAACCCCGTCCGATGTAGCCGCCCCTCCCGCCGATGCCGCCAAAACCGCGTCCGGCCTCGCCTCGAAAGTCCTGCAAGCGGGCAAGGGCGAAACCCACCCCGCCGCCGCGGACACCGTCACGGTGCATTATTCCGGCTGGACCACCGACGGCAAACTTTTCGACAGCTCGGTGAAACGCGGCCAACCTACGAGTTTCCCGCTCAATGGCGTGATCAAAGGCTGGACGGAAGGCGTGCAACTCATGGTGGAGGGCGAAAAACGCCGCTTCTGGATCCCCGCCGGCCTCGCTTACGGCGAGAACCCCGGTGGCGGCCGACCGGGCGGATTGCTTGTGTTCGACATCGAACTTCTCGGCATCAAACAAGCTCCCAAGCCACCTGCCGTTCCTGAAGACGTCGCCGCCGCTCCTGAAAGCGCGGAGAAAACCGCCTCCGGCATCGCCTCCAAGGTCCTCACCAAAGGCACCGGCACCGTGCATCCGAAAGCCACCGACCAGGTGAAAGTCCATTACTCCGGCTGGACCACCGATGGCAAACTCTTCGACAGCTCGATCACCCGCAACGAGCCCATCGTTTTCCCGCTCAACCAAGTCATTCCCGGCTGGACCGAAGGCGTGCAACTGATGGTCGAGGGCGAAAAACGCCGCCTCTGGATCCCGGCCAAGCTCGCTTACGGTGAAAATCCACCACCGGGCGCTCCTGTCGGCACGCTGGTCTTCGACGTCGAGCTGCTGCAAATCGTCAAATGACCGGGCGCTGGTCCAGGATTTTGTCCGTCGCCCTCGCAGTCTTTACCGTCTCCTGCGCAGAACCGCCGCGCGAAGAACCGGTGAGTCAACCCGCCGCACCGGTGGTGAAGAAAGAAAGCCCGGCCGCGCCCACTCAGGAACGCGGCCGGATGACCTCCATCTCGATGGAAGAGCTTTTCCTTCTGCACCAGAACGACAAGGTCTTCCTGCTCGATGCGAGGCCCAGCTTTTTCTACTCGGTAGGCCACATCCAGGGTGCCATCAGCATGCCGAAAGGTGGCAGCGCCGCCCACATCAGGATGCGCGAGGAGGAAATCAAGACCGTCCTCGCTGCAGGCAAGACCATCGTTCTCTATTGCACCAACGCCGCCTGCCCGGACGCCCGCTCCGTCGCCGCGAATCTATCCGCAGCGGGCTACCCCAGCTCCGTCCTCGTCGGCGGTTATGAAGCCTGGAAAGAAAGCGGGCTGCCTGTCGAATAATCCACCCACCTCATCATCATCCCATGTCCTCATTCCCCAACGTCACCGTCGATGCCAAAGCCAACGTCTACTTCGATGGCAGCGTCGTCTCCCACACCGTGCATTTCACTGACGGCACCAAGAAAACCCTCGGCCTGATCTATCCGGGAAAATTCCATTTCGGCACCGCCGCTCCCGAGCGGATGGAGATCATCGCCGGCTCGTGTGAGGTCATCCTCGACGGAACCACCGAAGTGCTCGTTGTCGAAGCGGGCTCAGCCTTCGATGTCGCCGGCAACAGTGGCTTCACCATCAAGGTGATCGACGGGATTTGCGAATACATCTGTTCGTTCCTGCCCGCCTGATGCCGCGCCTCAGGCTCATCGGATCTCCCGCCGTTGTGCTTGCGGTGTGCCTGTCGGCGTCCTGCGGGATTCGCCTGCCGGACACACCCGCGCGGACCCACCATACCCCGGTCTCCTATCAGGCACCCGCTCCCGGCGAGCCCGACCCCGACGTCCTCGTCTGGCTCATCGCCGACAAGATCCACACCGGCATGGTCTTCCCCTACGACTGGCTGATCGAGTCCGGATTCATCCCGCCGGACGGCTTTGGCTCGCCCAAATACGTCACTCTCAGCTGGGGCGACCGGACGGCCTACATGGAAAAAGGCCTGCACAGCCCGTGGAAGTTCATCCGCGCGCTGTTCACCCCGACTCCCTCGGTGATGGAGCTCATCCCGGCGGACTGGAACGTCGTCGAAGTTTGCCCGCACCAACGGGTCTGGCGGAAACTCGTTTCACGCGACCGCGGCAAGGACCTGGCAGCCTTTCTCAACGACTGCAGCCGCCAAGGGCCCGATGGAAAACCCATCGTCTGCGGCACCTCCAGCTGGGGCGGCGGCGTCCTGCTGGAGTCACGCCACATTTATTTCGTTCCCAGAACCTGCAATGTCTGGACCGTCCAAGCCATCGATACCCTCGGCGGCAATATCGAACCCTGGACCGCCATGACCGCCGGCGGCCTCATCCGCCAGGCGGAAAAACCTCCGAATGATTTCGAAATGGTCTGGCCCGGCGGCGGCGTCCCTCTTAGCGATCCACCCACAGGCGGCCTTCCCGCCGACGCAGTTTCCCGCCCCCCGGAAGATTGATCACCGCCGGGTTCTTCACGTCCGACAAAGCGAGTCCGCGGTCGATCAAATCGCGATCCAGCGGGCGGACACCTTGATTCTGGAGATACCGCCAAAGCGCGATCCGCTGTAGCGCCACCGGCAGCGACCGTAGCACGGGAAGATGCAGCCGTCCCTGCGGATCCATCACCTTCGCCTGCTCCAGCGCCCAGTTCGCCAGTGCCTCCGTGTCCTCGCTGTCCGCCGCGCCCCGCACGAACGCGGGCACCACATCCCGGTTGGCGACCTCTGCTAACAAGGGGAAAATTTCATTCCTCAACCGATTACGGACGGCCACGGGCTCCGCATTGCTGGCGTCCTCACGCCACGGCAGCCGCTGCGACTCCAGCCAATCTACCAGTTCCGACCGGCGGACGCCCAGCAAAGGCCGGATCAATTCCAGCTTCACTCCGGATTCCGTCGTCAATTCCTGCTCCGCACGCATCCCTTTGAGCCCTTTCGATCCGCGCAGCAGATTCCACAAAACCGTCTCCGCCTGATCATCCGCGTGGTGGGCGAGAATGATGCGTCGACATGAGAATTTGCAGGCACAACCTGCAAAAAATTCATGCCTCGCCGCCCGCGCCTCGGTTTCCATCGACTGCTGGGAAATTTTTTTTCGGGCCGCGACATCCGCCACGCCGATCTCGCACGGGAGCTTGAGTGAGTCCGCCAGCAGCCTGACGAATTTTGCATCCTCCGTCGACGCCCGCCCACGGAGGAGGTGGTCGAGATGACACACCACCAGATTGCGGAATCCCTCCGCCACCAGCAGACGCAGCAACGCGACCGAATCCGCCCCACCCGAAACGCCGACCAACCACCGCTTCCGGCGGGATGCGCTGGCGAACCACGGGATCTTCTCGGTAAGGGTCACCCCGGCAGATTGGGCTTTGTCTGGCAATCCCGCAACACCGATCCCCAAATCGACGCCATGGCGGAAGTGGCGACGATGAGGTCGCCTCGGGATGCGGGCGTGATCGGGCGATCGCAAACTTTCCGTTAGTCCACAGTGGAATTCTCCGGAAAGGGCATGCAGACCGGGGGGATTCGCATAACCAATCCCCCCTTAGCTTGTCCAATCCGAGGACCCGTCTTAATCAGAAGTTCGGGACACGTTTTTCCAAATGCTGTCCAAAATCATCGTTAAGTTAGTGCTATCCGGGATTCAATTCCCGGAGGTAAAGTGGTCGCGCGAGGCTTGACCCGATTCTTGTGGGTCAATTCGTCAATCTGGCAGAAACCAAAGAGCTCGTCTGGGGAGGTGGCTCCCTCCACCAAATGAAGATCCATGGCAAATCCAAAAACGAGTATATCATCACCAAGGTTCGCAAAGTAGGCCAGGACGGTTGCCAGAAGTGATCGCTGAACCGTGTCCCCCCGACGCACCGAAATCGAGTGGATGAAATCTCCCGGGTTAGTGATCGTTAGCAGACTCGCTGACATCAAGTCGCATGTATCTGCCGGGACTGGACATGACCACCCTCGCCGTACGACGCTGGTTGGGGTCCAAAGCGGAAAGCGTGACACCGTTCGTGCTCCAGATCTTGAGATCCGTGCTCGTCTTCACGCGGTAGGTGAGGCCGGACCGCCCCGCGTAGAACGTCAGCCTCATCTGATTCCCAGCGAACACCGGTTGGGGAATGCTACCGCTCAGGTTGAGGTTTGGATCCAGGTTCAGCGCGTAGGCTAACAACAGACTGACACCGTCGCCGTTGGTGTCGGATTTCATGTCTGAATCCGGAGATAGTCCGTTCGAGACGAGCCAGAGGGCGGTGGCGGACGCATTGCCGATCCGGATGACAGGATAGCCCAGCCATGTCGGGGTGGTGAATCCAGTGGCTCCGCCGAGGCAATAGATCGTGAATCCGGCGGCTGTTTTGCTAAAAACGCCAGATCCCATCGAGGGAGCGTTACCAACGAAATCCGCTCTATCAAGCAGCGTGCAGTCCGAAAACGCAGCCCCCTCGATGTTTGCCACCGAGGCGGGAATCACCACGCTCCGGAGACTGGTGCACTTGCCAAACGCGGCGCTTCTGATCGCGGTCACTCCCGCAGGAATCGTGATGCCGGTAAGTCCACTGCAACTGAGGAACGCGGAGTTGCCGATCTCTGTCGTGGAAGCGGGAAACGTCACGCTTGTCAGGCCAGTGCAGCTTTGGAACGCCCACTGCCCGATGGTGGTCAGTCCGGAGGGGAACGTCACCCCGGTGAGACTCGCGCTACTCTGGAATGCATCGTCGGCGATCCGCACCACACCCGATGGGATCGTGTAAACTCCGCTTCTTGCCGCGGGGAATTGAAGGAGGGTGGTTTTCGATTTGTTGAAGAGCACTCCATCCTCACTGGCATGATTAGGATTTGCAGGATCCACCGCGATGGCCGTCAGCCGGCCGCAATAGGTGAACACCCGGGTTCCCAGTTGAATCACGCTGGCGGGGATCGTCACCGCGATCAATCCGTCACAACCCAGAAACGCCGCGTCCTCGATGGCCGTCACGCTCGTAGGAAAGGTGACACTCGTCAGTCCGGAACTGGTGAAAGCGCTACTCCCGATGCGGGTGAGGTTGGAAGGAAGATCCACTCCGGTCAGCGCGCTGCAGTTCCGGAATGCTGCAGGCCCGATCTGCGTCACGCTGTCGGGAATGTCCACTTCCGTCAGTCCGGTGCAGCCCGCGAACGTCGAGTTCTCGATGATTCCGATGCCGGATGGAATGGCGACACTCTCCAGGGTTCTGCAGTTGGAGAACGCACTCCCCCCGATCGTGGACACGCCCGCGGGCAGTTCCACACTTGCTAGAGCAAGACTGCTGGCAAAGGCAAAACCTCCGATGCTCGTCACACCCGGCGGGACCGTCACACCGGTCAGGCCCATGCATTGGGTGAACGCCCGATTGCCTATCGCTGTTACCCCGGCGGGCACCGTGTAACTTCCGGCAACTCCGGCAGGATACTGGATCAGAATCGTTTGCAGCTTGTCGAAAAGAACCCCACCCGCACTGCTGTAGTTCGGATTCGCCGCGTCCACCTCCAGGGAAATCATCTTGTTGCAATAGATGAACGCGTAGTCTCCGATGCGCGTCACACTCGATGGAATGGTAACGCTTGTCAGCTCACTACAGGCTGCGAAAGCCGACCCTCCGATTTCGGTCACCGGTTTGCCGAGAATTGCTGCCGGGATCGCCACCGAACCCGCTGCGGTCGTGGAATAATCCGTGATCGTGACCGAAGTTCCGTTGTCCGTGTAAGTAAAGTTTCCGAATTGCGCCGCCGACACGGAGGTCACCATGAAGCAAACAAAAGCCAATCGCATCAATGCGGCGATTCCAAAGGCCGGAGAAACCGGGAAGGCGCCAAAACTCGTGTCATGCATGACGGTGCTGTTGAATGACACGATCCTTAATGGAGCCAGTTCTCTCCATATCACACGCCGGGTGGTTCGATCTTCATTCATTTCAATTCAGTGACACTTCCAGTTCACCGTTCCGGCTTAACAGGCTCCAGCCACGGCGACCAGCGGAAATCAAACGCCTTGTCCGCCTCGGCGTCCCGTCGGCGATCCTATTGCAAGCCAGTCCTTGGGAGTTCCTGGTCTCTTCGCTTCGCGGGTGGACTGCAGATCCACACTCCGAATAGCTCTGCGGCCACCAGGTGGTGGATGCACGGAGTGAAACCGCTTTTCCCCATCGACTCCGCTTTATTCCTCGCGACAGAAATGCCGCGACACCTGGTGGATCCGCCCCTTTTAAAAGAGAGCAACACCCTGTCCCAAGAAACGAATGCACGGTTCTTCCGTGCGTGCCCGCGCGTGACTCAGGCATTCCTGCCTGTTCTTCGGCTCCCGGCACATCCCCCGAAGAGGCAGGCAGGAATGCCTGCATCACGGAGCGCCTCGCATGTCGCAGGTGCGCAAGGTGGCCTCGCAACACGGAACCCGGAATCTGCTTGGCAGCACCCGGGATTCCCTCAAAACTTTGCCCATGCAGACCGCTTCATTTTTAAAAGACCTCTTCGACCTTTCCGGAAAAACCGCCGTCATCATCGGTGGCACCGGCGAACTCTGCGGCACCATGGCCGTCGGCCTTGCCCGCGCCGGAGCGGAGGTCGTGCTCGGCGGCCGCATCCCGGAGAAAGCAGAAAAACGTCTCGACGAGGTCGAATCCTTCGGCGGCAAAGGCTATTTCGTCCCGGTCGACGTGACCTCCCGCGAATCCCTGCACTCATTGCTCGAAACCGTGCTCGAACGATCCGGCCAGGTGGACATCCTCATCAACGGCGCGGGAACCAACTCCCCCACCCCGTTTCTCGAAATCCCGGAGGAGGAATACCAGCGCATCATCGACACCAATCTCTCCGCGGTCTTCCGCGCCTGCCAGGTCTTCGGCCAGTATTTCGTCGACGAGGCGCGCCCGGCGTCGATCATCAACCTGGGCTCGATTTCGGGACTCAACCCGCTTTCCCGCGTCTTCACCTATTCGGCTTCGAAGGCCGCCGTGCACAATCTCACCCGCAACCTCGCCCGCGAGTGGGCGGACAAGGACATCCGCGTGAACACGCTGGTCCCCGGCTTCTTCCCCGCCGAGCAGAACCGCAAGGTGCTCGACGAGTCGCGCGTGCTCGACATCCTCCGCCAGACTCCCGCCTCGCGATTCGGAAATGCCGAGGAACTGATCGGTGCTACCTTGTTGTTAGCCTCCGCCAAGGCCGGCTCCTTCATCACCGGCATGGAAATGATCGTGGATGGTGGTTTCCAGGCGATGTCGATCTGATCCCTCGCCGCCTCCTGGGCTCGAACTCCGATGAAAGCCCGCCAAAAAGCCCCCAGCCTGCTCCGGCACTATCTGCGGTTCGTGTGGTTCCTGCTAGCCATCGCTGCGGTCCCGCTGATTTTGTTAGCAGGCTGCCAGTCGCAGTTCATCTATTTCCCCCGCCCCTATGCCGCCGGAACAACGGCGGAATGGCAGCAACGGACCGCCGGGAAGAAGATCGATTTCTCGACCTCACAAGGCAAGCAACGGGCGTTCCTGCAAGGCAACCTGAAGACTCCCCGAAATCTGTGGATCTTCTGCGGTGGCAACGGCACGGTGGCGCTCGACTGGTCGGAATGGATCGAGCAAAACGCGCCGAAAGAGGACGCCTGGCTGCTGGTGGATTTCCCGGGATATGGCGATTGCGAAGGATCGCCGAGCCCGGCGCGGATTCGCGAATCCCTCAAAACGGTCGTGCCGCTCGCCGCTCGCGAATTCGGCTGGAGCGATTCGCCGGACCCGGCGCGCCTGCGGTTTTTCGGCCACAGCCTCGGCAGCGCCGCCTGCCTGATCGCCGCCACCGAATTCGGCGTCCAGCGCGGGGTGTTAGTCTCACCGTTCACGAGCACCATGGAGATGAGCGGCGTGCTCACCGGCCTGCCATTAGGATTTCTCGTCTGGCACCGCTTCGACAACCCCGCCCGCCTCGCGGAACTCTCGGCCCGCGGTCCCGGCAAGGTGATCATTCTCCACGGCACCGACGACGAGGCGATCCCGGTCTGGATGAGCCGGAAACTCGCCGCGGATCAAAAATCCACCGTCAGTCTCCGGGAAATCCCCGGCGGAAGACACAATACCGTCCCGGAAACACACCGGGCGGAACTTGCCGAAGCTCTCAGGGAAATCGGCGGCGACCAGTGAACCATCCCGACTCATGACGATTCACGCCGAGAGCGGCAGTCACCAGGCCTTTTCACCCCGGGCATCACAGGGCAGCCATAACAACGCGACGGATTGAACCTTCACGTCGCTCCTGGTGGGCTTGATGGATTCCGTTTCCAGCGGCAGTGCCGCCGCGTCGTAGGACTCGGTGAGTTTCGAGATGCCCGCTTCGAGTTCGGCCTGGATGGCTTCGATTTCGGACTGCACGCCTTCGACCTTGGCCTCGGCGTTCGCCACGTCCTGGTGTTGTTTGTAAGCACCGGTCGCCTTGCCGATCGACGAAGTGCCGCGCGTGATGGAGCCCAGCCCCGCCTTCCGCCCGAACACGGCGCCGAGAATACCGCCGAGCACCGACACGCCGGCCTGCATCGCGGCGGAGCTGGATTCCGATTTTTCCTTGGCAAGCTGGCCTTGCGCCGTGCGCAGGCGGGATTCGAGAGTTGCCACCTTTTTCGCGGCGACGTCGCGGAGCTTGTCGATGGCCGTATCCCGCGCCTCGCGGGCCTGATGGACGATGCGGGCGCGGAAATCGGATTCGCTCTCCGCGAGCTGCGAGTAGGCCTTGAGCTGCGGGCAGGTGAAAATGTCGGCGCGTTCATTCCGATAGAGCCACTCGGCGAAGTCCTTCTCCACCTGCTTGTAGTTCGCTGCGTTCATCGCGAATCCGGGAAGTTCGGCGAATCCCGCACCGGCCGCGGGTTCGGTGGCTTTGACATCCAGCTTGAGCGGAGGCGGCAACTGGGTTTCCCAATCGATTCCGGCCGCAGTGATCGGGTTCACGAAACGCACCGTGCGGCTGCCGTCGATGTTCGCCTTGGCCGAGGAGAAATGCACCACTCCGATCCGCAGCAGATGCGGCTGATAGGTGATGTCGTCGCCTGTCCCGGCGGGCGGCACGAAAATCTCGGTGATGCCCGCGCCGACGTTCGGCCGCGAGGCTGGCGCGGCGGCGGGCTTCGCGCTCATGCCCGGCATGCCCATCGGGTTCTCCGCTTCGGCCGGAGCGGTGGCTTTCATGAACTCGCCACGCTTCGGATCCATCAGGAGCTTGATCTGGCTGCGCGTGAGCGGACCTGTCAGATAGCTCATCACCCAGCGCACGTGGAAAACCACCGGTGCGTCCTCGTGCACGTTGTTCATCAGGAACACGCGGTTGCCGAGACCCGAGATGAGTTTCTCCATCGAGCTGCGATCGAATTTCGCGTTCTGCGAGCCGGCGGCGCCCTCGAGCCCGTCGAGCACGCGCAACTTGTCGCGCTCGGTTTGCAGGCGGCCGAGGAACCAGGTGCCGATGTTGGAAAGCGCCTTGTAATCGAGATCCACCGGATTCTGGGTCGCTAACAAACAGCCCAGCCCGAAGGCGCGGCCTTGTTTCAGTATCGTCATCATCGGCCGCTTGGACGGCGGATTCGCGCTCGGCGGCAGGTAGCCGTAGATTTCATCCATGTAGAGCAGCGCCCGCAGAGACGTGGTGCCGTTTTGCGAACGCATCCAGCCGAGCATCTGATTGAGTAACAGACTGACAAAAAACATGCGCTCGGTGTCTCCCAGATGGGCGATGGAGAAAATCGACAGCCGCGGCTTGCCGGCAGGCGTGTGCAGCATTTTCGCGATGTCCAGCGGCGGGCCGTCCAGCCAGGTGGCGAATCCGGGGGAAGCTAGCAGATTGTTGAATTTCAGCGCAAGCGTCTGCCGGGCCTTCTCCGGCATGAACGACTCCAGATCGATCACGCCCACCTTGTCGAACGCCGGTTTCTGGATGTGGCGGATGAGTGTCTCCAACGTCACGTTCTGCTCCGCCGCCCAGGAATGTTGGAAAATCGCAGCGACGAGCACCGCCTCCGGGCTTTGGATCGAGTCCGCGCTAACACCCACGAGTGACAGCAGCGAGGAGACCGTGCTCTCCACCCGCTCGCCTAGCAGCTCCGAGTCATCCATGATCTCGAAGGGCGGCACTTCCAGCGAGCTCAGGATGCTAACCGGGATGCCCGCCTTGCTGCCCGGAGTGAAAACATTGATGTCCACCTTGTCGCGCAGCGTGGCGATGCGCTCCGGATTCTGCCCCCAGTCGGCGAGGCCGTTCTTCCACATTTCCGCGGTCTTCGCGGCGTGTTCGTCCGGGGTGATGCCTTTTTTCGCCGCGTCGTCCTCATTGATCCACGGTCGAAAGCTCTTCGCATCGAGATCGGGAAACATGAGCAGCAGGTTGGCGATGTCGCCCTTGGGATCGATGATGATCGCCGGGATGTTGTCCATCGCCGCTTCTTCGAGCAGCGCGAGGCAGAGCCCGGTTTTTCCCGAACCGGTCATGCCGAGCACCACGCCGTGGGTGACGAGGTCCTTGGAATCGTAAAGGATCAGGTCGTCCTCGACTTTTTTCGCCTCCGGGTCATAGCCGCGCCCGAGGAAAAATTGACCGAGTTTTTCGTAATCCGCAGAGGAAATGCTCATGATGCGGCCATGCTGGAAGAGCTGCGGAAAAACTCCAGCAGGAAGATGGTCCGCATCAGGGCATATTCATTCCAATTTTGAACTAAGGGTTTTATGACAGAATCATTTTTCAGATGATTGCCTGAGGGCAGTTTGATTCCGCAACGCTCAAATTCATGATTCCGTCTTGAATGATTCTGCTGTCAATGATTCTGCCCAAAAATGATTCTGTCATCAACCTCCGGTAGAGTAGCTCCTGCTTCATTGGCCCCCTTCAAAATTTTGATGCGCCGCAGTGAGCGGGGAAACGCAACCGCTTGCCATCTCCGGGTCGATTGAGTCTCGTCTTCCCATGGCCCCCGCGCTTCAGATCAACACTCTCACCGCCCGCCGTTTTGCCCGCCGGGCGGTCGGGCTGGATGTTCCGTTTCCCGACGTTGCATCCGCCCTTGCCCACCACGGCTACGTTCAGATCGATCCCATCAACGTCTGCGGGCGCATGCACGATCTCATTCTCCGCAACCGGGTCCGCGACTATCAGGCCGGAGGACTGATGCGGCATCTTCATGGAGGGTCCCCTTCCCTTCCGCCCGAAGAACGCACCGCCTTCGAGCACCACCTTCCGGATTCCGCCATCCTCACGGCCTTTCCCCTCGACGCGTGGCCGTCCCTTCTCGCCGCCATGCGCCATCGCACCGAGCGCGACGGCGCGTGGTCCGGCCGCCTGACCGCGGAGGAAAACGAGCTCTCCAACCACATCCTCACCGAGCTCGCCTTCCGGGGCCCGCTCGCATCCATCCATATCGACGACGACCGCTCCAGCACTCCCGGCGTTTGGGGAGCGACCACCCTGGCAAAATCCACCCTGCAGAAGCTCTTCTTCCATGGTCGCGTCCTCATCGCCCGCCGCGATGGGAACCGCCGCCTATACGATCTGCCGGAGCGGGTTCTCCCTGCCGCCACGCTCGCCGCGCGGGAACCGGACGCCGCCGAGACCGCCCGCTGGCTCGCCCTAACAAAACTCCGCCAGCGCCGCCTCGCCACCCTCAAGCGCGAGGAACTCCGCCTGATCGCGGACGACGTGCAAGGCATCACGCTCACCGACGCGGACGCCCCCACGCTCTACTGCCTGCGCGAGGATCTCCCGCTGCTAACATCCGGCGGGGATTCAGGCCCGCCAGCCACTTCGCTTCTGTTAGCTCCGCTCGATCCGCTCATCTACGACCGCCGGGTCACTTCGGTGCTGTGGAATTTCAACTACACCTGGGAGGTTTACACACCCACCTCCAAGCGGGCCCGCGGCTACTACGCGCTGCCGGTTCTATCCGGCCACGAACTCGTCGGCCACGTCGATCCCAAGGCGGACACCAAGGCCGGGAAACTCCACATCGTCTCCCGCTCCGTCCGCCGCGGCCACGCCACCGCCCCTGCGGTGAAATCGCTCACGAAGTTTCTCGGGTTGCGGTGATCGGCTTGCGGCTGGGTGGCTCCGAGTTTCAAAACACGGCTCGCCCTTTTCCGGCGAAGCTGGGCGCGGGAAGGCGCCGCAAATCCATCACGACGCCTCCTTGACGCGGTGCTACCAGATGGTCTATATCACATGCGATGAGCACGACGGCGAAAGTATTCATGAACGGCAGAAGTCAGGCGATCCGGCTCCCTAAGGAATTCCGCGTCTCCGGTGAAAAAGTCAACCTGACCCGCGTGCCCGGAGGAATTCTGATCAGCGAGTCGGATCCGTGGGAGGGATTCGAGGAAGGCAGCCGCGATCTCGGAGAATCCTTTTTCAAGGCCTTGGATGCCAGAGACCGGGCGAATCCACAAAAGCGCGATTTCACCGCCGGAATCTGATGATCCATCTGCTCGATACCGACACGTTCATTCTCCTGCTTCGAGGCACAGCGATCACCCGCGCCAAAACGCAGCGTCAGGAAGTGGTAAAACGTTCTGCCGGAAAGATCCTCGCCACTTGCAAGAAGCGCGAATCCGATGGGCACGTGCTTGGTCTATCCGCCATCACCCTTGCCGAGCTTGAATTCGGCCTTCAACACGGAGGAAATCAGGACACCCAGCAGACAGCCTTGAGAAAAGTGCTCGCGCCTTTCGGTAGATTCCCTTTCGACTGCGCGGATTGTGTCCACCATTACGGCATCATCCGCTCCCGACTCAAAACAAAAGGAGTTGGCATCGGCCCGCTCGACACGCTCATCGCCGCCCACGCCATGGCGCTCGGCGCGGTGCTGGTGACCCACAACACGAAGGAATTCAAACGAATCGAAGGACTCATGATCGAGGACTGGGCATAAACCTCCTCTTTCATAGTCACACGGAAAGCCCGCCGCCGAACTGTTATTTCACAGTTCCCTTCCACTCCCGCGTGACCGAGACCTTGGCGGAACTCCGACCGCTGCTGGAGAGTCCACCCTGACCACCGCTGCTGGACGTTAGAATTACATCCGTCTCCTCCCGCAGGATGAGCGGATAGAGAAGTGAGAGCCAGAGTTTCCCGGATTCCACGGTCACCTCCTCGTTGGTCACGCTGCCGTCGAAGTGGGGGAACTGTTTGCGCGAGAAATCGCCGGTGACCGAGAATACGCCGCAGGGGTGACCGTTGACGGCATCGAAGGATTCCAACTTGAGCTTCAGTTGTCCCTTGGCGTTTCCGGTGACCAACATTGGCAGGAATTCCTGAGAGACGTCGAGTTCGTCGCCGACCTTGTAGCGTTTTTTCCCAAACCACAGCGTGCGGGGAGCGAGCGTGTTTTCGACGAGAAGCTGGTCGAAGAACGGCCCGATCGTCTGCGCACGGCTGGCGATGCGGAAATCCGTGGCGACTGCGGACTTCCACGTCGATCCGGATTTCAAGAATTCAAACGGAGCCGACGGCGGTTCGAGTTGTTTGACCACGGGCTCTTTGGCATCTTTCGCTCCCTCGATCACGGGTTCGGTGAAAATCGATTCCAACAGCGTGTAGGACACCCGGTCACCCTTGCGCACGAGCTTGGTGACGTTGGTGATGGTGCCCTTGAGCGTGTTGACCTGGCTGCCGAGTTCGGATTTTTCGGAGAAGCGGCCGGAGACCTCCTCGCGACGGGTGATTTTGACTTCTATCGAACCGGGGAAAGGCAGGTCCTTGCGGAAAACGGTCCCTTCCGGCGTTTGATCGACCAGTTTCTGGAGCTCGGGATCCGGCGGCGACTCAGCGGCCCCGCCGGTCTTCTTGGCCATTTCGCTGGCGACGGTGGATTTCGCCTTGTCCGTGAGATTTTTGATTTTCTCGCAGGACGGAGAAACCAGGCAAAGGGCGGCCAGGGTGAGGATGGGAAGTTTCATGGGTTCAAATGTTAGACGCGCAATCGAGTTTCTGATTCATTTCTATCGCCGGATTCTCCTCACGGGAAACTCCGACCACCACGGCCGGCACGCCGGCCACGGTCTGGTGCGGAGCGACGTCGTTGAGCACCACGCTGCCGGCACCGACCTTGGCTCCGGTGCCGATTTCGACCCGGCCGAGAATTTTCGCCCCCGCGCCTAGCAGAACGCCGGAGCGGATGATGGGATGCCGGTCGCCGCACTCCTTGCCGGTCCCGCCGAGCGTCACCTCGTGAAGGATGGAAACGTCGTCCTCGATGATCGCCGTTTCTCCGACGACGAACGAGGTCGCATGGTCCAACAGGATGCCGCAACCGATGCGGGCGGCCGGATGGATATCCACCGCGAAGGCCTCGCTGGCCACGCTTTGAAAATACAAGGCGAGCCAGCGGCGACCGTCCTCCCAGAACTGATGGGACACGCGGTAGGTCGTGAGGGCGAGAAATCCCTTGAAAAACAACAAGGGTTCCAGCGGCGAGAAACAGGCGGGATCCCGCTGGAACATGGCTAACAAATCGCGCGCCGCCGCATGGACGATTTGCGGGTGGGTTTCGAAAACCCCGGTTAGCAATGGCTCCATGCTTACCCGAGGCATGTCCTCGCGGGAAAGCCGTCGGGCCAGGCGGGCTCCCAGCGCTGCTGCCAGCGCCTGGCGGGAAAGAATCACGTCGTGGACCAAAGGCCGGAGTGTGGGTTCGTCCGCCGCGACCCGCGCGGCCTCCTGGCGGAGGGTTTCCCACACGGCATCGATGTCCGCGATCTTGCCGGCGCACAACCGGTTCGTATTCTTGCTCGCCGGATAGAGCCCGGCCTGTTGAGATTCGCTCATGAAGATTTCACAGAAATTGGAATACGCCTGCCGGGCGATGACCCAACTGGCGAAATACCATGACGGGCGGACTCTTACACGGCTTGAGGACCTTGCGCAACGCGAAGCAGTGTCCGGAAACTTTCTTGTGCAGATTCTCAACGACCTGCGCCGCGCCGGACTCATCGAAAGCCGCCGTGGCAAAGCCGGCGGATACCTGCTCGCCCGCGGTGCCGACCAGATCACCCTGCGGCAGGTGGTGGAGGCGGTGGATCCCTCGCTCCTGCAATGCTCTGTCACGCGGGAGGGAGACTCCGGCCAGTCGGTGAGATTTGCCTGGGACCAGGTTTCTTCGGCCCTTCAGGATTCGCTCGGGCAAATCACTTTGGAAAGTCTCGCGAGCAAACAGGGCGCGCCGATGTTCTACATCTGACCCCTTGAAACGCGGATTTTATCAAGAAACCTGAAATATTTCGCTGGATGAATCAAATGGTTTCCGGTAAGGGACTGGAGTTCCTTTACCCCTCACCACCCATGGCCGCACCTGTCGAACACACCCACCACATCAAGATCCGCTCGACCCAAATGGAAATGTCCGCCGGTGGCAGTGCGAATCGCGACGAAGACTACGACCGCAAGCTCAAGGACGCGCAGGAGGAACTCGACCGCATCCAGCTCCAACGCGAAGAGCTGGAACGCAAAAAAAGCGAACTCGAGGAACTCACCGTCCGCAAGCGCACGTTCCTTTCCCAACAGGTCGAACTCACCGAGAAACTCACCACCGCGCTCACGCTCATCGACCGCGGGCTGTTTGAAATGCGCCAGGAGGCGGAAGACCTCGAGCAGTGCCGAGTTTGTTTTGCGGCCCACCTCGACAAGATCCAGAAGATCAATCCGGAAAACTGGAGCCGCGACAATCTGCCGGAAAAACTCGAAAAATCCTCGATGGCCATCGACATTGCCACCGATGAATACGACCAGGCTGCCGCCCATTTTGAAGGCACCCGCAGCGGCTCGATCTTCGGCCGGGCCTCGAAGCGTGGCCGCGCGATCAACCGCAGTAGTGCCGGATCCGAGTTCATGCTCAATCTCCGCAACGGATTCGCCTTCAACCTCCCCATCGTCGTGCTCGGCGGAGTGGCGCTTCTCGTCTATCTCTCCAAGTAATCGCCAACGCCGCCCCCCATCACCATGAGCCGCAGCACCGTCCTCAAAGAAGACCTCGAACTGAATGAACTCCGTCAGGCGGAGCGGCAGCTCCTCCTCTTGGAAAAAGAATGCGCGAAGCTCCCGAAAAAACTCGCCCTCGAGCAGAAGGAACGGGAGTGCACCATGCCTCCGCTCGCGGAAATCGAGGAGCGCCGCCGCCGCGTCGCCCATGAAAACATCGTCTCACGTGGTGAGGTAAAAAACATCCTGCGCGACCAAAACCGCAGCGTGGCGCTTCTCATTCTGCTGTTAGCCGCCACCGGTTCCCTGATCTGGTGGGGCATGAAGTTGATGCAAGGATAGTAGTTCTGGACTTCAGTCCGGTTATCCGCCTTCCAAGGCGAACCAGGGCGGACTAATCCACGACTACTTTTTCGCCGCCTTCAAGCGGGACTCCAGCTCGGCCCACTGGCTGCGGCTGACGATGTAGCCCACGCAGCCGTCCTTGCCGCAGAGGCACGGATGATCTTCATAACAGTCGACATCGAAACCGTAGTCGAAAGTCAGTTCCTCACCCGCGTTGATGTCCTTGAGCGAGTGGATGAAGATTTTCCGTCCCTCGATCCACGCCTCGCAGTTAGGCGCGCACGAATGGTTGATGAGGCGAGCGGTGTTCCACGGCACGTTGCCGTCGATGTCGTAGTTTTTTGAGAGAGTGAAGATGTAAACCGCGGCATCGCCCGTTTTCAGCGATTTGGCGTGCTGGGATACCCCTCGGCGGCCGCTTTCGTCCTTGTCGATCAGCTCGCCCACGTATTCGATGATCTTCGTTTCCTTCGGGATGAAGGTGGTCGCGTAAACCCCGCGACCATGGATTTCCGATCCGCGAACCTCGCACCATTCACTCTGCCCGCGCTTCCAGAGGCTGATCAGTTTGCGGTGAAGCGCCTTGTCTTCCGCCGCGCGGTTCTTCTTCTTGGTTGCCATGGTCCGAGCCTAACGAGTTTCGCGTTTTTCCAAAGGAGGAAGTTGAAGATCCTGCGGCAGCGTGGCGAAAAGTCCTCGCAGATCATTGACCGTCACCCCCGAGCCGTCGATGAAGGTCCAGTCGTTCTTGCCCTTTTCCGAAACGGCCACCTGGAATCCGATGCTCTCGATCAACCGCGGCTTGGCCTCGCCCTGGAGGATCACGCGAAAGGTGGTCGCCGTCGGAATGAGCACCATCCATTTGGTGAAAATCAGGCTTTCCACCTCTTCTCCCGCGACCACATCCACCTTTCTGCCGGGCCCCACTTCATAGGACCGTGGCTGGCCCTGGGGTTTGAATGAAATCATGCTGATGCCCTGCTGCACCATCTGTTTGGCCACTCCGGCGAGCTGGCGCTCGAGTTCCGCCATTCCTCCGAGGCGCTTGGCGGTGCGTTCCTTCCACATCGGATTCATCCGCTCGACCGCCACCTGATAGCGACCCATCACCACTTCATCTCCCAGCTTTGCCACCGCCGCTACCGCGGAGGCCACCACGTCCGGCGGCGCGGCCGATGCGATCGGCTGCGCGG